>NZ_CAXUEK010000027.1:0-27041 GCF_964250165.1 uncultured Sphingomonas sp.
CCGCATACCTCAGAAATAGCGGATACGCTTCTGTCTAAGTGAAATCGAGCCTAGCTCGGTAATCGCTGCCCGATACGAACGCAGCCCGTCGGTGGTGATCGCCTCGGGCGAGCCGTGGCGCTTCAGCGCCTTCTTCATGAAGCTGAGCGCGGCCGCCTTGTCCCTGGTCTTGGTGACGTAGCTCTCCAGCACCTCGCCCTCGTGATCGACCGCGCGCCAGAGGTAGACCATCTCCCCGTTCAGCTTCACGTACATCTCGTCGAGATGCCATCGCCAGTGGCGGAACCCGCGCATGCGACTGACCGCTGGCGGCGGATGTCGCCGGCGAATAGCGGGCCAAAGCGGTTCCACCACATCCTCACCGTCTCATGGCAAATGTCGATCCCGCGCTCCGCCAGCAGGTCCTCGACGTTCCTGAGGCTCAGCGGGAAGCGGACGTACATCATCACTACGAGCCGGATCACCTCGGGCGACGAGTTGAAGTAGCGGAACGAGCTCTCAGGCTTACGCGGGCGGGGCATGCCGCTGCCCTACGCTGGTCCGCTTGCCAGCCGGTGCACTGGGTCTGACAATGCTCTGATAACGCCTGCACGCACGTTGACACGGAGCTAATTCGTGCTCTCCTCGCACGGCCCCCGGTCCGACAGTCCGCGCTGCCGACCGATGACAAGCGAGACGTGATGAACAAGCTCAACGCCGTTCCCGGCCGGCCCACGATGCAGGAGGTCGCAACGCTGGCCGGTGTCTCGAAGATCACTGTCTCCCGAGCGCTGCGGGGCAGCGAATTGGTCCGGCCGGAGGTCAGGGACCGGATCGTGAAGATCGCGCGCGAGGCAGGCTACCGGATGAACGCCGCGGCGCGCAATCTCAGGACCCAGCGCACCCAGACGATCGCGGTCGTGATGGAGCAGGTCGCGTCGTCTGAGCGGCCGATCTCCGATCCGCTGCTGCTATGGATGGTTGGCGGACTCATCGAGGTGCTGACGCCGGCCGATTATGCGCTGCTACTGACGACCAGCGACCATTTCCTGGCGTCCACCGCGATCGATGCGGACGGCGTGGTGGTGATCGGCCAGGGCGAGGACGGCCGGCGGCTAGAGGAGGTGCAGGGCGTCGGCCTCCCGACCGTCGGCTGGGGCGTGCCGCTGCCGGGGTCGCGCGTGCCGGTGATCGGCAGCGACAACCGCCTCGGCGGCCAACTCGTCGCGCGTCACTTGGTGGACGATTGCGGCTGTCGAAAGTTGCTGTTCCTGGGCGACATCCGCCATCCGGAGATCATGGCCCGGTTCGAGGGTGTGCGCGACGTCCTGTCCTCCACACCCGCCGCGCTCGCGGGCCGGATGGCATGTGGTTTCTCGGCCAAGGGCGGGGCGCAGGCGGTGGCGACCGCGCTGACGGACGGTATCGCGTTCGACGGGGTCGTGGCGGTCAGCGACTTTATCGCCGCGGGCGCCTGCGAGGAGCTGGACCGGCACCGCCTCCGCGTGCCTAACGACGTGGCCGTGGTGGGTTTCGACGACAACGCGATCGCGTCGACCCACCGCCCGAGCCTGAGCAGCATCCGCCAGGATTGGAACGCGGCCGGCCATGCGCTCGGCCACGCGATTCTAGCTGCTCTGAAGCGCGAAGCGCCCCCCGGCGCGAGCCCACCGCTGCAGGTGGAGCTGATCGTGCGCCAGAGCAGCTCGCGCTGAGGGTCGGGCGGCCCGTCCAGCGGGTCACGGTCCCGTGCCGTCCCCTGCAAAGGCGACCTCCACGTCGACCGGCTGGTCGTCGCCCTGCGTCGGCGCGTGAAGCACCAGCCGGCAGCGTCCGGCGGCGCAGCCCGTCACCGCCCCGCCCGTGACGCGCCTGATCGGCATGGCGGTGAACAGGTCGATCGCAGCATGCGCCGGATCGACGACATAGGCGCGGAGCCGGAGGCGCTCGCCCGCGTCCCAACGGGCCGACACGAGCTTGGGGTTGACGCTGTGATCGCCGATGCGGGGCGTGACTTCTACCGGCGCGATCCGCACCCCGCCGCGGTAGCGCACTGTCGCCCACGTCGTCCTCTCGCCCGCGACAACGATCAGACGCGCATGCTGGTCCTGCGCGGTGTGCAGGAGGGTCGCCGCCGCGCCGTCCGCCGCACCCGTCAGGCTGGCACCGAGCGGGATTTCGGGCTGCCAATCGATCGTGACCGGCGGGCCGGGATTATCGACCTCCAGCGTCGCCGCCTGACCGTCTTGCGACAGGCGGAAGGAAAGGCGGGTGTCGCCGACGCGCACGCGCGTGACGTTCACCTGAGACCAGTCCGCCGGGAGATGGGGCGCCAGGATCACGCGCCGCTCACGGCCGCGCACTTGCAATCCCAGCAGCCCATCGACCGCGCCGGCGAGGAAGCCGGCCGACGTCCAGGTCTGCTCGGGCACCGACTCCCGCTCGGAATGGAACAGATCGCCCGCGAGCACCTCATGCATATGGCCAGGGCTGTCCAGCGCGGCCCAAGCGACCATGCCGTGCCAGGCGTCCCAGGCAGTGAACGGACGATGTGACCGCCAGAAGCTGGTGGCCGCCGCGCTCGAACCCAGTCCCCAAACGGCCCCGTCGGCATAGGTGTTGGGATCATAATGCGGATCGCGCGCCGACAGGCTGCGCATGCCCCAATCGGTCTGGAAGTCCGGCGTTGCCAACCGCTCCAGCGCCTGGTCAGCCTGCGCGGGGGTGAAAACGCCAGCCTCCAACAATCCCAGCGCGTCGGGCCGTTGCTCGCGCACCGCTTGGCCGGCCGTATCATGGCCGCCGTACCAGAAACCGCTCGCGGCATCCCAGTATGTGTCGCGTACGGCCTGCCGCGCCAGGCGGAGCGCCAGCTGGCCCTCGCGCGCGCCGCCGCGGTCGCCGACCGTGCGGGCGAGCTGCGCAAAACCATCGGCCGCAGCGATCCACGCCGCCGAGAGCCGCACATCGTCGTGCAGCACGGTCTGCTCGTTCTGTCCTTCCTTGCCCGCGGGGATGGTCGGCAGCCCGGTGTGGGGATCGATCAGCGAGCGCGCATAGCGCCAAGCGCTTCGCACCGCACGCCAGTGCGCCTCCAGGAAGGCGGTGTCGCCGGTCGTCTCGACATAGGCAGACAGCGTCGACAGGAACTGGAGCGTGATGTCGACATGGACGAACATATACGGGTAGCGGCGCTGCCAGTCGATGAGCGGCGCGCTGGTCGAGATCTCGTGCCAGATCATGCCGTTCGCCGCGTTCTGATACTGCAGCACGAAGGCGAGTTCGTCGCGGGCGCGCTCGTAGCGCCCGGCGGCGAGCAGGCCCTGGACGGCGACCAGCCCGTCGCCGGCGAAGAACCAGGCATATTGCGGCCGCCGCCCTGGTCGTGACGGGCCGTAGCCGCCTACCATGCCGCAGCCGATCCCCGGGGCGCAGACCCAGGCCTGCTCCACATCGGTGGTCGCGGCGGCGAGCGCCCGGTTCACCTCGGCGTCCGGGGTGACGATCTCCACCGCCTCGTCCCGGACCGCGGCGTAATGTGCCGTCGCGGCATCGGCGAGCGCGGCGCTGTTGCGGTCCAGCGCAAGCGACGCGCCGGCGGGATCGCCGCCTTCGTCCTGCGTCACGGTTAGCCGCGCGCGCCGGATGCCGTCTGCGTCGGACTTGGGGGCTATCACGAGGCCGAGTGTGGCGGGCCGCCCGGTCGCGACGTTTGTCGTCGCGTCGTGCGCGATCGCCTGGCCGGAACGGATCGTCGCGGCATAGCCGTGCAGCGGCTCGCGTTCGACATAGCCCGATCGCGCGTCGCTCCAGGCGATCTCCTGTCCGCCCAGCGCGCCCGGCCACATCAGATCGAGTGACGGCTGGAACCGCGCCTCGATCTGGATGTCCGGCCGTCCCTCCACCTCATAGGTCACGATCGCGCCGGGCGCGCTCAGCGGCGTGAAAAGATGCTCGCGGACGACGAAATCGGGACCGCTATAGACACGCACCACCTCCGACGGGCGGCTTTCGATCCGGGTCAGCAGTGTTGCGCCGTTCCACGGCTCGGTGCGTCCCGCTTCGCGGAAGCGCAGCTGGTATCCGCTCAGCAGCTGTAACGGATACGCCCAGATCTCCAGCCCCGTCTGCGGATAACCGAGGATCGAGCTGCGGCGGCCGTGCACGCCGATGAACCGGCCCGGACCACTGGCATCGGCCGTCCAGGCGACGTCCTCGCGCGCGGCGGCGGGATCGGCTGGCGCGTACGCCGTCACGGAGAGGGCGGCCGACGCCGCAACGGCGAACCGGCGCATCAGGCCGGTTCGGGCGCGGGCTCGCCGCTGGCGGGCCGTGCGGCGTGGCTCAGTCGGCGCAGCAGCCCGAGGCTCGCGAGCAGCAGCGCCACCGGGACGAGCACGCCCGCCACCGCGACGCGGCCGCCGAAGACCGCGAACAGGCGCGCGGTCAGGAACGAGCCCAGCGTGCCGCCGATCGCCGAGAAGACGACGATCAGCCCCGTCATCGCCGCCTGCCGCTCGACCGGCAGCGCGCTCAGCACGACCGAGTTGATCGTCGGGTAGATTGGCGCGAGCAGCAGCCCGATCAGCGGCAGGATCAGCGCGCTGGGCGCGATCGCCTGCCAGCGCTCCACCATCGGCCCCAGGCCAGCCTGCGCGGTCGCCGCGAGCGCGATCAACACCAGCGGCGCCATCGCCACCGTGCAGGAGATCACGAACCCGAACCGCGACACCCGCCGCAGCAGCAGGCCCGCGCTAATCCGGCCGACGCACAGCGATCCCGCATAGACGCTCGCCACCTCGACGCTTAGCACCGGAGACAACCGCAGCACCTCGTGGTTGAAGGTCGGCATCCATGTGCCCAACCCCTGTTCGATCAGCACGTAGAGGAAGGCGCACAGCAGAAACGCGCGCACCACGGGCTGCCGGACCAGGGTCAGCATGGCGACGAACTCCGCACCCATCGAACCGCCCTCGCGTTGCCGGAGCGGCGTCTCATCTAACGGCGACACCGCCCACAGCGCCGCGAGGGCGGCGCAGCACCCGGCCAGCAGCCAATAAACGCGCAGCCACGCAAACCGCGCGTCGGGATTGATGAAGGCGCCGAACAGCCAATAGCCGCCCAGCACGCCCACCATGAACACGCCCTCGATCAACCCCGTCAGGCTGGCGTGGCGATGCGGCTCGGGCGCGATCAGGCCGATCGTGCCGTAGACCACCACTTTCGACAGGCCGAAGGTCGCGCCGGTGATGACGAAGCTAAGCGCGGTCATGCCGAAGCTGCGCGCGACCGGCATCGCCGCGCAGCCCGCGCCGAGCAGCAGCAGGCCCCAGACCAACGCGCGGCGGTAGCCGAAGCGGGGCAGCGACGAGGCGAGTAGGAACGACACCGCCGCGCAGGTCAGGTCCTTGCAGCCCTCCAGGATTGAGCCCGCCGTCTTGGACACCGCGAAGCTGGCGATCGACTGCAGGATCACCGTGCCGACGCTGTTCATGAGCACGCCGTACAGCGCGTAGGTCGCGCCCAGCGCCACGACGATGCGGAGCGGCGGGGCGGGCGATCGGGCGTCCGTCATGCCCGCACCGGGCCCGCGCCGATCGGATCGGCCCAGTCGACCCCGTCCAAATTGGCGACCACCGCGTCAGCGTCCGCGAGCGCCGCCGGGTCGCCGACGCCCAGCCCGGTCATGCCGGCGGCCCTGATCGCCTGCAGCCCGGCGTGGCTGTCCTCGATGCCGAGGCACGCGGCGGGATCGACGTCCAGCTTACGCGCGGCGGCGAGGAAGATCGCCGGATCGGGCTTGCCGCGCGGGACGCTGGCCGGATCAACCACCGCGTCGAAGAAGTGCGCGATGCCGAGCCGGTCCAGCAGCGTCCGCGCGTTGCG
Organism: uncultured Sphingomonas sp.; assembly: GCF_964250165.1. GTDB lineage: Bacteria > Pseudomonadota > Alphaproteobacteria > Sphingomonadales > Sphingomonadaceae > Sphingomonas. The sequence goes on from NZ_CAXUEK010000027.1 coordinate 5,866, forward strand.
GCTGGCGGAGGCGAGCGCCACCGGCAGGCCCGCGGCGCGCGCGCGCTCCAGCGCTGCGCGGGCGCCGGGCAGCAGGTCCGCCGGCGTGATGTCGGCGATCAGGCGCTGGTAATGCGCGTTCTTGCGCTCGGCCAGCGCGCGCCGCTCGTCGTCGTCGTAGCGCCGCGTGCCCCGCGCGAGGATCAGCGCGAGCGAGCCGTCGCGATCCACGCCCTTCAGCGCCTCATTGGCGGCCGCGTCGAACGGGATGCCGAGCTCGTCCGCCAGCGCCTGCCACGCGACATAATGCAGGCGCGCGGTGTCGGTCAGCACGCCGTCGAGATCGAACAGCAGCGCGCGGATCGCGCCGGTCGGGGCCGACCCGAAGCGCGGCGTCGGGCGCTCGACGCTCTCGCCGGGCCGGAGCGACAGCGGCAGCCCGTCATGGGTGAAGGTCAGCGGCCCGCCCTCGGCGCCGAGTGAATAGCGGCACCGGCCGGCGTCGACCTCGACCCGCAGCGCCGCCCCGCGCCACGCGAAGCGAAAGGCGTAGCGCGGCAGCTCGGGCGCGGTGCGCGGCAGCAGCGCGGGCGCGCCATCGACGACCCGCAGCCCCGCGAAGCCGCAGGCCAGCGCCTGCCAGCCGCCCGCCATTGACGCCATGTGCAGCCCGTGCCCGACATTGCCGTGCAAATTGTCGAGGTCGATGAAGACGCTCTCCCTGAGGAAGCGCCATGCCTCGGCGGTACGGCCGAGCCGGGCGGCGACGATGGCGTGGCTCGAGGCCGACAGGCTCGAGTCGTGGACCGTCCGGGGCTCGTAGTACGTCAGGTCGCGCCGCTGCTGCGCCGGGTCGCCGACCTCGCAGACTGCATGCGCGAGCACGACGCTGGCCTGCTTGATGATCTGATGCCGATAGAGGGTAAGGGGGTGATAGTGGAGCAGCAGCGGCCGGTCGCCGCCGTCGGCCTGCCACGGCCATTCCGGCTTGCCGAGGAACGTCGAGTCCTGCGGGTGGACGCCCAGCACCGGGTCCAGCGGCAGGTGCATGCGCGTCGCCGCATCGGCCCATCGCACCCGCTCGTCGGCGTCCGGCGCGCCGGGGGCGTCGGGAGCTCGTGACGCGAGCTCCAGCGCGTAGCGAAGGTGCAGCTGCGCCAGCCGGTTGGTGTAATGGTCGTCGTCGACCAGCGCGCTGTATTCGTCGGGTCCGGTGACGCTGCAAATCCGGAAGGCGCCGTCCGCGCGCGAGTCGTGGAAGCCCGCTGCCAGCCACAACCGCGCGGTCTCGAACACCATCGGCGCGGCCGCGCCGAGCACGAAGGCGTCGTCGCCGGTCGCGCGGTCGTAGCTGCGCACGGCGTAGGCGATCGCGGCGTTGATGTGGTATTGCGCCGAGCCCGCCGGGAAATAGCCCGAGCCTTCGTCGCCGCCGATCGTGCGCCAAGGGTAGAGCGCGCCGGTCGAATGGTCCATCTCCCGCGCATGACGCCGCGCGCGGTCGAGCCCGGCGACCCGAAAGGCGAGATTGCTGCGGGCCAGCGCGGGCGCGGTCAGCGCCAGGACGGGCAGCGCGAACGCCTCCGCGTCCCAGAAGGTGTGGCCCTGATAGCCCTCGCCGGTCAGCCCTTTCGCGGCGAGCCCGCTGCGGCCGTCCGCTGGCGCGCTGCGGCGCAGGTGCATGAGGTTGAAGCGCATCGCCCGCGTCAGCTCGGCGTCGTCCGGGATGGTGACCTCGGCCGCTTCCCAGAACGGGGCGAGCTCGCGCGCGGCGCTCGCCGCCGCGGCCGCGTAGCCGCGGCCGGCATGGTGCGCCGCGCGCGCCCTGGCGTCGGCCAGCGCCTGGTCGTCCTCGCCCGCGTCGAAGGGGACGTAGGCGACGACCTTCTCGAAGACGGCCTGTTCGCCCGGCGCGAGGTCCGCGCGGTATGTGATCGCCGCGCTGGCCGAGCGCGCGACAGGCTCCTCCCGGCGCAGCCGCTCGACGCGATGCGCCTGCGCCACCGCGCCGCCGACGCCGGCGTGGCGGCCGTGCTGCAGCAGCCACGCCGCGTCGCCGTCGCTGCCGATGGCGCTCGTCGCCAGATGGTGACCGCTGCCCACGCCGTGGCGCGGATCGCCCGCCTGCGCCGCGCCGGCGCCGCCGGCGTCGAGCAGCGACGTGACAGTCAGCGGGCCGGAATGGTCCACCGACCGGACCTCCAGCCGCAACGCCAGCACGCCGCCGCCGAACACGACACGGCGCGCGAGCACGTCGATGATCGACCCGTCCGGCGTCTGCCAGCGGGTGTAGCGGACCAGCTCGCCCGTGCGCAGGTCCAGCCGCCGCCAGAAATCGAGCATCCGCCCGTCCGCCACCCGGCCGTCGCCCACGCGCAGGTCGATCACCGCCCCGTCCGCCATCGGCAGGCGCGTATCGGTGTGGGTCGCGAAGCCGCTGAACCGCTCCGGGTAGCTCAGCGGGACCGCGTCATAGACCCGGTTCAGGTAAGCGCCGCCGCCCGTATGCGGCCGCTCCTCGACGCCGCCGCGGACGCCCAGCACGCCGTCGGCCAGCGCGAACAGGCTGGCCTCGCTCGCCCAGGCGTCTTCGTCGGCCGGCGCGCCGCGGGAGAAGACCCATGGATCGTCCGCGTCGGTGTCGGGCGCGACGGCCCGGGCGTTCTGATGGCCCCCCGCCATCGCTCAGCCCCGGCCCGGCGGACGCACCGCGAGATAGACGGTGCTCCACAGCTGCGCGGCGTTGGATTCGTCGGCGTCGCCGCCGGACGCGCCGAACGGCGCCACCTGGTAGCGGCCGTCCGCATAGATCCAGGACCAGAGCTCGGAATTGCTCATGCGCGCCGTCGCGCCGATCGCCGTCCAGAGCCGCGCCTGGGCGGCGGCAAGGGTCTGCCGCGCGCCCGGGGACAGATCGTCGCGCGCCAGCTGCCGCGCCAGCCCCGCCGCGAACAGGGCCTGCTGCCACGACCAGACCACCGCGCCATGATAGGCGCTGCGGTCGAAGCTCGGCTGCAGTGCCGCCGGGGCGTAGGCGGCGTTGGCGACCACCATGCCGACGCCCGTCATCAGCCCCGCCGGGAACGGCCGCATCAGCGTCGCCACGTCGTCGGCCATCGCGTCGGTGTCGTGCGGCGCGCCGAACAGCAGCTCGAAGCCGAGGTCCGAGTTCATCACCCGCACCGGCGCGCCCGCGGCGTCCAGCGACAGCGCGAAGAAGCGCGCGCCCCCCGCGCCCGAGGCGGCGCGTGCGGCGTCGGCTGGCACGCCCTGCGCGGCGGCATAGGCGGCGACGTTGCGCGCGGCGGCGGCCGCGCCTTCCGACACGCGGAAGAAGCCCGGCGCGGCCGCCGCCCAGCGGTCGGCCATCGCACCGGCGCGCGCGAAGGCGGCACGGTCGTCGTGCGACAGATAGCCGTCGAGCAGCCTGGCGGCGTTAAGCCGCGCCGCGGCGCGCAGCGCGGCGGGCGCCAGGACGGCGTTCACGTCATACGGGATTCGCCCGCCGCCCAGCCCGGTGTTGCTGTCCCGCCACTCGCCCACCGGCACCCCCGGCTTTAGCGCGAGGAGGTTCGCCGCGCGGGGATCGTCGGCGAACGGGCGCGCGAGGCGCAGCACCAGCCGGAGGTTTGCGACCAGCTCGTCGCCCCGCCGCCGCGCTGCCCCGCCCGGTCGGGCGTCCGCCCCCGCCAGGAATGCGCGGGCGCGCCCGGCGGCGCGCGGATCGTCGAGCAGCCACGCGCTCGCGACCGGCGCGAGCAGCCAGCTGCTGTCGATCATCTTGTAGTCGTAGACCGGCGCGTCCGAGCGGCTCCGGTCGGCCTTGAGATGGTCGAGGATCGCGAACTCGCCGATGTCCTCCTCATGCGCCACCTCGCCCGCGGGCGAGAGGCGCGTCAGCACGGCGGCCAGCCCGGTCTCCACCGCGTCCGGCGTCAGCGCCGGCATCAGCAGCCGCAGCGACAGGAGAGTATCGCGGCCGAAATAGGTGTTGAAACGCCAGGAGCCGGCGAGGAACTTCTCGCGATAGCTGAGGAAGCGCAGCGACTGCCGCGCCGCCGGATCGGCGGCCGCGCGCGCGGTCAGCAGCCCCGCCGCGGGGAAGGGGGTCAGCGGCGGCTCGCCCGACAGCGCCGTAATGGCGAGCACGAGGCGGCCATCGGCCCCGGCGACGAGGCGATCGCCGACCCGCGTGCCGTGCAGCACCCGCACGGCCAGGCCGTAGCCGGGGGCGCCGTCCAGCCGGTCGCGCGACCAGCGGACCGCATCCGCCGTGAACGCCGGCTTCGCGTCGACGGCGGAAGGGACCGTCCCGAGCGCCTGATAGTCGCGCAGCACCCGCACGCTCGACAGCACCGCCTTGCCGATCGTCAGTGACCGCGCGCGCACCTCCGTCTCGGCGCGGACGCCGTAGAGCGGCCGGCCTCTGGCGTCGCGCTCGACGACCGGCTGCGGCGATCCGGTCAGCCGCCACGTGACCGGGTCCGCCTCGGGCGCGAACCACAGTCCGACGCCGCTGTTGCCCGCCGGGAACGCGACCAGGATGCGCGGCGTCTTGCCCGACCGGAGCAGCAGGTGCGCGGCGACCTGGCCGTCCTGCACGAAGGCGTTGAGGTTCAATCCCTCGGTCCTGGCGAACTGCAGGCGATCAGGGGCCGGCGCGGCGCCGAGCAGTGATCCCGCAGCCGCGGCCGCCCACAAGGCGCGACGCCAAGACGTGCTGCCGCCGATGCGGGAAAGGGCGGAGCTCATGCCACGGCCCGCGCCGGCGCGGGCTCGGCGGCGATCTGATCGCGCAGGGCGGCCTCATGGCTCGGCATGCGCTCGGCGGCGGCGCGGATCGCCTGCTTCACCTGCGCGAGGTGCGCCAGCGCGGCCCCGGCCGGCACCGCGTCCATCAGCGGATTGTAGTCGCGCGGCGCGATGCCCTGGCCCATCAGCACGGCGAACCAGCTCGCCTCGCGGAACAGCTCGTCGGTGCCGAGCACGATCCGCCCGGTGCGACGGAACTGCTCCTCCTTGTAGACCAGCGTGTCGGGCAGCATCATGTGGCGGCAATGCTCCCACAAAGGCTGCGTCCGGTCGGCCGTCGCGTGGTAGTGCAGCACCAGGAAGTCGCGCACCGCCTCGTAATCGTCGCCGAGCACGCGATTGAACTGCTCGGCGACCAGCGGCTCGCAGTCGCGCGTCGGGAACAGCGACAGCAGCTTGGCGATCGCGCTCTGGATCAGGTGGATCGACGTCGATTCGAGCGGCTCCAGGAAGCCGGACGAGAGCCCCACCGCGACGACGTTCTTGCGCCATGCCTCGCGCCGTCGCCCGGTCCGGAAGCGAATCGGCCGCGGATCGGCGAGCGGGCGGCCGTCGAGGCCGGCGAGCAGCGCCGCGGCCGCTGCATCGTCGCCGATAAAGGCGCTGCTGTAGACATAGCCGTTGCCGGTGCGGTGGCGCAGCGGGATGCGCCAGCGCCACCCGGCTTCGTCAGCGGTGGCGCGGGTGAACGGCGTCGGCGGCGCGACGCGCTCGCTCGGCACCGCCAGCGCGCGGTCGCACGGCAGCCAGTGCGACCAGTCCTCGAAGGGGCTGCCGAGCGTGTCGCCGATCAGCAGCGCGCGCATCCCCGAACAGTCGAGGAACAGGTCGCCCTCGATCCGCTCGCCGCGATCGGTGACCAGCGCGGTGACGAAGCCGGTCTCGCCGTCCTGCTCGACACGCGCGACCTTGCCCTCGCGCCGCGCGACGCCGCGGCTCTCCGCCAGCTCGCGCAGGTGCCGCGCGTAGAGCGCGGCGTCGAAATGATAGGCGTAGCCGAGCGTCGACAGCCAGTTGCGCGGATCGTCCGTCGGCTTGGCGAAGCGGCCCGCCAGCGCCGCCTGCGTCGCGAGGGAGTAATCCTCGAACCGATCCGCCAGCCCGCCCAGCCGGGCGCGGATGAGGTGGTGGAGGAACATCGGGCCGTCCGGCGGCGCGCCGTAGCGCCCGAAGGGATGGAAATAACGGTGACCCGGCTTCGCCCAGCCGACGAACTCGATGCCGAGCTTGTAGGTCGCCTGCGTCTCGCGCACGAACCGGGCCTCGTCGAGCCCGACCAGCTGGTTGAACCAGTGGATGGTGGGGATCGTCGCCTCGCCCACCCCGATAGTGCCGATCTCGTCGGACTCGATCAGGGAGATGCGGAACTGCCGCTTTGCCGCCTTGGACAGGGCGGCGGCGGCCATCCAGCCGGCGGTGCCGCCGCCGAGGATGACCACCTGCCGGATGCGCCTGTCGGTCATGACCGTCCCATTTGCAGACCTCCGAGCCGGCGGCGCCGCCGCCCTCGATCAGAAGGCGAAGGAGATCGAGCCCAGCGCGTTGGTCCCGATGATGCCGCGGCCGTAGAAATAGCCGTTGACCACCGCCTGCGTGAAGCCCTGGCGCGGATTGCCCTCCGTCAGGCCGCGTTCGTTGGTCACGTTGTCGACGCTGATGTTGAGCGTGATGTCATGCCGCAGCGACACCGCCGCGCCGAGCGTCAGGACGTTGTATCCCGGCAGCGCCAGCTGATCGCCGTCGTCCGCGAAGATGCGCCCGACCCGCTTGAACCGGGCATAGACGTTGCCCAGCCCGTTCGGCAGGTCGAACTGCGGCGTGATGGTAAACAACCAGTCCGGCGTGCGGCCCGGCGTCTTCCCGTTGTAGAAATTGTCCACCTGCGACGAGATGTCCTGCCCGTTGATATTGATCACGCCGGTGCGGACGTTGGCGAACTCGGTCTTCTGATAAGTCAGCTGCGCGCGCAGCGAGAAGGCGCTGAACCCGCTGAAGGTCGGCCGGTAGAAGGCGTCCACGTCGACGCCGTTGGTGTGCGTGTCGGCGAAGAAGCCTTGGCTGAGGTTGGGATTGTCGGGCACGACGCCGCCGCCCGAACTCAGATTGTCGAACTCCGTGCGGAAGCCGCGGACGGTGCCGAGGAACCCGTATTTCGAGAACGTCACGCCCGCTTCGTAGAGGGTCAACCCGGTCGGATCGGGATTGACACCCTGGGTCTGATAGGAGCGCGCATACCGGGCATAGAGTGAAAAGCTCGGGTCGAAGACATAGTTGGCGCCAACCGTCCAGTTGACCGGATTTTCCGAGCCTTCGCTGGTGGAGTAGGTCCCGTTGAACGCGTTGGGATTGGTGCGGACCACGCCGCCGATCCCCGCCGGAATCGTCTCGGGCGAGCTGTTGCCGTTGTGCGCGGTCGTGTGCTCGTGCTCGTAGCGCAGGCCGGCGTCGAAGTGCAGCTTCTCGTTGAAGACGAACTCGTCGTTCACATAGATTGACTGCGAATCCAGCCTCGTGTTGTTGATGCCCGAACCCCAATTGCCGTACGAGATCAGGCCGTTGTTGCTCAGCGTGCCGACCACGCCGCCGTTCGCGTCTAGCGCGACGACGTCATAAATGTTCGAGTTGTTGCGGACGTCGTTGACTACCGTCGCGACGCCCGATTGGTCGTTGTACTGCTTGAAGCTGTAAACCATGCCGCCCAGCGTCAGGCTGTTGCGAAAGTTGTCGCCACGAGTCGCCCAGCGGACCCCGAAGTCGCTGCCGAAATCGCGCTGGGTCACGACTTGGCGGTTCAGCACCGTCTGCTCCAGGAGGCCGTTGCCGTTCAGCGCGTTCAATGCGGCGGCGTTGGACGCCGGGATGATGGTGCCGTCGGTCAGGCTCTTGATGCCGAACTGGCGGATGGTCGGGAACGCCGCCGTGCCTAGCTGCAGCAGCCCGAAGATGGGTGAGACCGGCGAATAGGTTAGGTAGTTGACCGCACTTTCCAAGCCGCCGTTGCCGGTGCCGCTGCCGGCGAACACGCCATTGAACGCAAAGGTGGTGTCCGTGTAGCGCGCGCGCCCGAACAGCGAGATGGAGTCGCTGACCGGCTTATCGATGTCGATCCGATAGATGTTCCCCTGGGGGTGCACGCCCTCCAGTAGGCTGAACGTGCGCAGCGGCTCGCCCGCCGCGGTCGAGTCGGGCACCACCACCCGGCCGAAGCCGGCGCCGATGATGTTGCCGAACTGCGTACCGAGCGAGGGCACGCCCCCGATCTCGCCGTTCTGGAAGGAATAGGGCTGGTCCGCGTAATAGGGATCGTGCTCGTCCCAGTGCTTGTAAGTCAGCCCGATGAAGCCGCCGTCGTCGAACTGCTTCTGCAGCTGCGCCTTCAGCCGCCACGTATGATAGGTGAAGGGCGAGCTGCGCACGCCCGGCGTCGAATCGAAATAGCCACTGATCGCGAAGGCGAAACCCTGCCCGAGCGGCGCGGAATACCACAGATCCGCGCGCCGATCGCCATAGGTGGTGCCCTGGATGCGCGCTAGGCCGCCGGCATGGTCGAAATTGAGCTTGCGCGAGATGAAGTTGACCGACGCGCCGGCGGCGTTCTGGGTCAGCACGCCCGAGGTGCCGCCCTGGATCGCCTCCACGCGATCGTAGGACAGGTCGTACTGCAGCACCTCGTCGTCGTTGAGGCCGCCATACAGCAGCGGCATGCCGTCCTCGATCAGCCGCACGAAGGTGGAGCCGCCGCCCGGCAGGCCGCGCACCGAATAGTTGTTCGACACCGGCCCCGCGGTGCCCTCGACGAAGAAACCGGGGATCGTCTCCAGCACGTCGGCGGTGGAGCGGGGCGCCTTCTGTTCCAACTGCTGGCGGTTGACGAGGGTGATCGCGACCGAGGCGTCGAGCAGCGTGCGCTTGCTGGTCGAGCCGGTGACCACGACCTCGTCGACGTCGGACGGCTGGTCGCCCTGCGCGGAGCCGGCCTGTTCGGCGGCAACTCCTGCCTGCGAACCCGGCGTCTGGTTGGAGCCAGCCGCCTGACCGCCGACGGGGCTGGCGGCGCTGCCGCTCGCCGGCGCGTCCTGCGCTAGGGTTGGCGACGCGCTTGCGAACCAGGCGACGGCCACGGCCGAGGTCGACGACGCTAGCAGGCTCCGCTTGGTGCGCATGGTGTCTCCTTAATTGGAGGACCAACCGGGACGAGCCGTTCCCCGACTCGCGCCGTTCCCCTCCTGTTTTTATGATGGCTGCGTCGCCAACCAGCGCCGCTGCCACCCCTTCTGGCGCACGGTGTAGAAGACATCGATACCATTATCAAGCTGCCTCGTCGCGAGCGGACGTCTGAACCGTTTGTTGCATCCCAACATCGATAGCGCCGGCCTGGACGAGATCAGCCCACGTTTGTGATATCGATACCAAGTGCGTGGCAGGCCGCCCCTGCTTCGCGGCCCGTTGGTCAGCGCAGCGGCGACAGTCGCGCGGCGTAACCGCCGGCGCTCGTCAGCCACAGCCGCAGGCGGGTGTCGGGCCCGACCCGCGCCGTCAGGTGGGCGGCCATGTTTCGCGCGGCGGTGTCGGCATAGGCGTCGAGCTTCCACGTCGAGCGACGCAGCAACGCCAGCGGGACGGTGACGGCACGGGCCTCCCCGTCGTTGACAGCGCCGATCCACCAGTCCGCGCCGCGCCGCCGCGCGACGACGATGTAACGCCCGACCTCGCCCGCGAGCACGCGCGTTTCGTCCCAGGTCGTCGGCGTCGCGGCGACGAAGGCGAACTCGGGCGCGTGGACATAGTTGGCCGGGGTGTCGGCGACCATCGACGACGCGTTCTCCTCCACCACGTAGGTGGCGAGCGCCCGTGCGCGCGTCCCCATCACTTGCGGCGCCCGTTGCCGATTGCGGAAGTCGGTGGGCGAAACGGCGTCGAAGCCGCCCTCGTGGATGTCCATGGGCCCGGCGAGCATCCTGACGAACGGCGTCGTCGCCTCGTGCGCGGGCGTGCTGCCGGGATTGTCGGGGAACTTGTCGTATTCGGTGCCGCGCACGCCTTCGCGCGTCAGGACATTGGGCCAGGTGCGGTTCTCGCCCGTCGGCTTGAACGCGCCATGATAGACCACCGTCAGGTGATGGTCCGCCGCCTTGCGCGCCACCTCGTCGTAGAAGGCGACCATCTGCTGGTCGTCGCGGTTCATGAAGTCGACCATCAGTCCGGCGACGCCCCATTTCTCCCACTGATCCAGCGCCGCGTCTAACTGCTGGCTAAGCGGCAGCCAGTGGCACCACAGCCGCAGCCGCACGCCCTGTCGGCGGGCGCGCGCGAGGATCTCGCCCATGTCGATCCCGGACCGCGCGTGCGTCAGGTCCTGGAAGGTGCCGTCGGGGCCGATCGGGCCGGGATACCAGGCCTGACCCTCGAAGCCGTCCAGCGTGTGATAGGGGATGCCGTGCGCGGCGTCGAAATCGATATAGGCGTCCATTGTTGCGGTGTTCAGGCCCGGCGTGAAGTTCTGACCAGGCCAGACATAATCGTTCCACCACGGGAAGCTGGTCTTGCCGGGCTTGACCCATGACCAGTCGCGGCGGTCAGGCGGCGGGTTGAGCAGCGTGACCAGATTGGACTCGACCAGCCGGCCCGGCGCGTCGCCGAGCATGACGACCCGCCACGGGGAGACATGCGGACCGGCCCCGCCGATCACGGCAACACCGGGCCGGTCGAGGCGGGGCGACAGGCGCGAGGCGAGCCCCGGTGCGCTGTCGAGGCGAACGAGATACAGCCCGGCCCAATCGTGCAGCGCCGCCTCGGTGATCCCCGCCCAAGCGCCGCCCCGCCGCACCAGGATCGGCAACGCCAGCAGCGCACCGGAGGGGGCGGCTTGGCTCAGCGGGCTGGCGTGGTAGTATTCTTCATAGGAGGAGCCGAAGCCGTCGACCGGCATCACCCAGGCGTCGGCCGACGCCGGCGCCCCGAACCCGGCGTCCTCGTCGGCGATCGCGAAGGCGCCGGCGCTGCGGAACCGCCAACGATAGGCGACGCCGTCGTCATAGGCCCGCACCACCAGCTCCAGCGGCGCGCGGTCGCCCGCCAGCGTCAGCACCGCCTCGACGTAGCGGTCGCGCGCGGTGCTCGCCTTGCCGATCAGGCCCGTGACCAAGCCGTCGTGGCTGCGCCGCATGACCCCCGCGATCCGCAACGCGTCGCCAGGCCGGTCGGCGAAGCGCAGCCCGATCGGTGCGGGATCGAGCACCGGCCGACCGCGCCAGGCGACCGACCAGAGCGGCCGTCCGTCCGCGATCGAGACGGTTACGGCGGCGCGCCCGTCCGGTGAGCGCACGATCACCTGCGCGGGGGCGGGCAAGCAGGCGGCCAGCTGCACCAGCATGGCGACGCCCAGCGCGCGGAGTCGTAACATCGGCACAGGGTCTCCTTGGTCCGCAGCTTAGCGCTTTGCGAAAGCAGCGCTACGCCTGCTGCCTACCCACCGGCGGCTGATTGATCTTCATCGTAGGCGGCGGTGGATCTTGACGAAGAAGTTGCCGGTAAGCCGGCCCTCGCGCGGATCGGCCGATAGCGGCAGCTCCGGCGGGATGATGCCGGAATGGAGCAGGCAACCCTGGTAGATCACCAGCCGGTCCGGCATTGCGGCGATCGCCGCGACCTGCTCGAAGCATGGGTTCGAACCGGCGATATAACCCGACGCCGCCGCGCCCTCGCGCCGCGCCGCGTTGATGAAGGCCGCCTGGTTGCCCGGCTCGACCCGCTCGATCCCTGTCGAGCGTTGGCGATAGAAACCGGTGCCGGTGCCCCCCGTCCCGCCCAAATAATGCAGGATCGCGAGATAGTCGGGATCGACCGAGTCATAATGCGGCAAGCGCTGCTGCTGCGCCAATGTCGAGGGAGGATCGGTGACGAGGGAGAAGCTCGCTTCCTCGATGTCGAAGCGGTCCGCATCGAACGCGCCGCCGATGAACGGGGCGATGGCGCGCAGCGTCCGCTCGGCATAGGCCCAGGCGGCGCCGTCGGCCCGGGTCAGCAGCCGGCGCAGGCCCGGATAGTGACTGTTTTCCGCGCGACCGAACGGTGCCAGCGCCGCCGCCGCGTCGATTACCGCGGGAACGTCGCCATCAAAATCGTCTACGACCACCAGCGCGCTGCCGTGCGCGCCGATGCTGGCGAGCGACGGCTTCATCGTTCCATCAATCGCAAAGAGGGTGGACTGGACCGCGGCCGCACCTCGTGCCGCCCCGGAACCGGATGGCCGGTGAGCATGATCCGCGGTATCGTGCCGATCCCACCGTCCGCCGTTTGCCGCGAGGCCGCCGTAGCGCGTAGCTGCCAACATGGAGCGCGGCGGCCGATGCCGTCCGGTCGATCGTGCCTTCCCATCATCCCAACATAAGCTAGGCAAACAGGCCGCATCAACACCAGCCGCCTACGAAGGTTCTCTTGTCCCCAGCGCTCGCGGAGATTCGGCGGCTTGAGTGCCTCACTCCACAAGCTGAACGGCTCGACACGCTTGCGATTGGGGCTCGGTTTACGGGGCCGGTCGACATGTGCTGCGCGGGTGCATTTGATGAACGAGCGTTATCATATCAACCGCATCTCCACGATCGAAGTGTCGCTGGGGGAAGCTGTGAGCCTAGCGAAGGCGTTCGGCTCGCTTCTGGATTGCTGCTATTTGCCTGCCTTACGGCAGCCAAATGGAGGTAAGACGCGCGTCGCCATGGCTGGTGCAGTTGTTCTGACAACCCCATCGACGTTTTTTTGCACGCTTCCCGTCGGTCCAATGCTTTGCTGCTGGGCGGGAACGGACGCTGGGCTTCGACAAGCCACTCGACTTCGTGCTGCCCCAGAGCGACAGCGCTGGTGCTGGCCCGGCGGTGAGTCGCCCGGGCCAGTCGCCCCGCTCGGCTGACCGCGGGGCTGATGGTGGTGGGAGCAGCCCTTCGACAGGCTCAGGGGAGCCGGGGGCCGCTCTCCTCGAGAGCGAGGACCACCGGCATGCCCAGTTGAACGATACCCAAGCCGTCCTGCTGTCCGCCGCCGCGCGAGCAGACAACGGCAGCCTCTATCCATTGCCCGAGCAGCTCGCACCCGGCGCGCGGGTCAGCAAGGCGATCGCGGGCCTGGTCAGCCGCGGGCTGGCCGAGGAGCGCGACACCAGCGACCCGCTGGCGGTGCATCGCACCGACGGAGATCTCCGGTTCGGCCTGTTCGTCACCGCCGCAGGCCTACAGGCGATCGACGTCGAGTTAGAGAGCGGGGCAGGGGAGGAAACCGAGCTCGACCCTGTTCAGCCGAACACCAAGCCGGAGCGCCAGACCAAGAGCGCGGCCGTGGTCGCGCTGCTGAGCCGCCCGGACGGTGCCACACTGGCCGAGCTGATCGCGGCGACCGACTGGCTGCCGCACACCACGCGCGCGGCGCTGACCGGGCTTAGGAAGAAGGGTCACCGGATCGAGCGCGGCAAGCGCGATGGCGCGACCTGCTACACGATCGTGGGCGTCGCCGCATGAGCAAGGTCGACCAGCAGCTCGCCGAGCTCGCTACCCTGTCGCGGCTCGAGCTCAGAACCCGATGGGCCGAGCTGACCGACGGCGCGCCGCGCCCGCGGATGAGCCCGGCGCTGCTGCGGCTGGCGCTCGCCTGGGAGATCCAGGCGCGTGCGGGTGGCGGGCTGTCGCGCGCCACCCAGCAGCAGCTGGCGCAGCTCGCCGCGGCCAAGACCCGCACCGCTGCGGTCCAGCCCGGCATGCGGCTGGTGCGCGAGTGGCAGGGCCGGGTGCACGTGGTCACCGCCGAGCCCGGAGCCGGCGGCCAGGACCCGGTGATCCGCTGGGATGATCGCACCTGGCGCAGCCTGTCGGAGGTGGCGCGCGCGATCAGCGGCCGCTGGTCGGGCCCGGCGTTCTTCGGGCTCAAGTGGAAGCTGGCGCCGTGAGCGCGGCGGTTCACTCCCGCAGCGTCCGCTGCGCGATCTACACGCGCAAGTCATCGGAGGAGGGGCTTGAGCAGGGGTTCAACAGCCTCGACGCGCAGTATGAGGCGTGCGCGGCCTACATCCTGAGCCAGGCCAGCGAGGGCTGGACCCGGCTGCCCGACCGCTATGACGATGGCGGGCTGTCGGGTGGGACGCTGGAGCGCCCCGCGCTCCAGCGTCTGCTCGCGGACCTCGCCGCAGGCCGGGTCGACATCATCGTGGTCTACAAGGTCGACCGGCTCACCCGGTCGCTGCTCGACTTCGCTAAGCTTGTGGAAGCATTCGATCGCGACCCATGCCAGCGTCAAGAACCGGCGCTACCGCTACTATGTCTCGCAGCCGCTGCACCATGCCCGCGACACGACCGCATGCGCATCCCCGCCCGCGAGATCGAGACCGCGGTCATCGAGCAGATGCAACCCTGTTCGACGATCCGGTCCAGCTCATGGCGCAGGCATGGCTGGCCATGCCCGTCGACCTCTACCTCCAGGCCACCGCGCGCGCCAAGGAGATCGCCGGCAAGCTCCAGCAGCGGGACCGGGCCATGACGCGGCAGCTCCTCACCTCGGCACGGGTCGAGCGCGGGCAGGTCGTGATCGCGCTGGCGACCGCCGCCATCGCCGACGCGGTACAGCTGACCGTGGCTGCAGACGGGCCAGCCAGCATCACGCTCCACGCCGACGGGCGGCTGACCCGCTCCGGGCGCGCCATGCGGCTGGTGGACACCGACGGCGCACACCAGACCGCCGCGCCCCAAGCATCGCTCGTCCGGCTGCTTGCCCAGGCGCACCGCTACTGGCGTGAGCTCAGGAAAGGGGAGGTGAACGTGTCGAGCTGGCGGCTGCGGAAGCAATCTCGCCCGCTTATCTCACCCGCGTGCTCAGACTGGCGTTCCTGTCGCCCCAGGTCACCGACGCGATCCTCGCTGGCGCGCAGCGGGGCGGGATCGATGCGCTCGCGATCACCGGAGCCAGGGCGAGCCAGGCTGGAGCGCGCAGGCCGCAGCGTGGCTGCCCTGCGCTAGCGTTGCAGCGGTTAACAGAGCCGCGCGATAGGCTCCGACGGTTCCTGCCTCCGACGGGACCTCAGCGTGGCGACGCGTTGAGGTGCGACGCCATACGCGCGTGGAACAGCCGTCCCCGTTCCACGACCATGACGACGGCGAGCACGCCAACGCCGATGCACAGATAGCCGGCGGCAAGTGCCGTGGTGGTGCCGGCGTACGACTGTCCGATCAGCGAGCCGACGATCACCGCGCCGACGCTGGTAATGAAGCCCTGGATCGAGGAGGCGGTACCGGCGATATGCCCGACCGGCTCCATCGACGCTGGTCGCCGAAGGTGAGCCGCACGACGTGGTCGCGCATCGGCTGGTTGAGGCGCTGTCCGGCCACGACCTGTTTGCCAGCGCGCGGTCTTGGGATGGCAAGTGGCTGAGCGCCCTCCTTCGGTCCGCAGGGCTGCCACGCCACCTGCTCAGGGTGCGCGACACGGACGAAGCGCTGCGGGAGACGGCGACGGAGATCTTGCGCGCAGTTCTTCCCGCGGCACGGCTCGATCTCGAGGTGCACACGATCGTTGCCGAAGCCAGCGCCGTCAGGACCGCCAGCCCGCGCATCGAGCGCTTGCGGATGCAACCGCCGAACACGAGACATGGCTCCGGGCCAGGCAGGCGGCTCGCGACCTGATCGCTGCGGTCGGTTGGGAAGCCTCGCGCACGCCCATCGGTTCAGTTCCTGAACTTGTCGCCGGTTGCCACCCTGGCATCCTGGCGGCTCCAATCAAAGGAGCAAACCATGCCGCTGGGAGACATTCACGTGATCAAGGGCGTGTTCACGCCCGAGCAGAAGTCGGCGATGATCGCTGGGGTTACGAACGCGGTGGTGGCGGTCGAGGGCGAAAACCCGCGCGGCGCTACCTGGGTGAAGATCAACGAAGTCGAAGGTGGCGACTGGGCCATCGGTGGCCAGCCGCTTCAAGCGGCGGACGTGCAGAAGATGGCGGCCGGTTAGCGCCCTATCGGTGCAGGCGGGCACGACCCACAATCGGCCGTCAAGCGTGGCATGACCGGTTCCTGGAACCGGCCATTCGTTCACGGCCGTATGTTGAGTCGGTGGTCAATCCGAGGGGGAAGATTACCACGCTGTCTCGAAGCCATGCGCAGCATCGTCGGCCGCTCATTAAAGCGACCAACTGACTCGACAGAGCACCCGGAACCTCTTCATATTGTTGCCTTGGGGAGGGACTTGGCGTTGGCGAGCAATCCAATCAGCGAGCAGACCGACGAGTCCATGTCGGTGTTCCAGAGCGCCCTGCCAATCCGCGAGAAGCTGGATCGGGCGCGGACGGAACTGCTCGACCTGTCAGCCCGCAACCGGCTGCTCAACATGCCCAGGTCGTCGAAGAGCGTCCGGGCGCTGGAGGTAGTCGACGAACTCAGCGCCGAGGTCTTCCGCCTGCTGGTGCGCGAGAACCGCGTCTTCTCCTTCACGGCCGGCAAATCCGCCGCCGACACGACGGAGGACGGAAACGAGGCCGACGAGGTCGAGGAGCTCGCCCAGCCCGAAGACGACGAGGTCGACGGCCGCGGCATCCACGCGCGTCATTCCGACACCCGGCTCCAGACCCGGCTCACGCCCAAGGGATTGCAGCGGCGCCTGCTCGACCTGTTCTTCGACGCCCGGACGTTAGAGGAGGAGCAGGGCGTCAATATCCTGTACCTTACGCTCGGCGCGCTGAAATGGATCGACCCGCAGAACGCCGCCAACATCCGCTTCGCGCCGCTCGTCCTCATCCCCGTGTCGCTCGAGCGCGGCAACGCCGGCGAGAAGTTCAAGCTGCGGGCGAGGCAGGAGGACTACGCGTCCAACCTGTCGCTGGAGGCGTTCCTCGACCGCGTCCACGGCATCCGGCTGCCCGCGTTCGAGGCGGGCGACGCGTTCGACCCGACCGGCTACTTCGCCGAGGTGGCCGACGCCGTATCCGCCAAGCCGGGCTGGGCTGTGGCGCCCGACGACATCGTCCTCGGCTTCTTCTCGTTCGCGAAGTTCCTCATGTACCGCGACCTCGACCCGGAGAACTGGCCCGCCGCGGCCAGGATCACGGATCGCGGGCTGGTCCAGGGCCTGCTCAACGAAGGATTCGAGGGATCGGGGGAGATGATCTCCGAAGACGCGAACATCGATCCGTTCATTCCGCCCAGTGACATGCTCCACATCGTGGACAGCGACAGCTCGCAGGCGCTCGCCGTCCACGAGGTGCGCCGGGGCCGCAACCTCGTGATCCAGGGGCCGCCGGGCACGGGCAAGAGCCAGACCATCGCCAACGTGATCGCCTCGGCCGTGGCGGACGGCAAGACCGTCCTGTTCGTCGCCGAGAAGATGGCTGCGCTGGAGGTCGTCAAGCGGCGGCTAGATTCCACCGGCGTCGGGGACGCGTGCCTGGAGCTGCACAGCAACAAGGCGAACAAGCGCGCCCTGCTCGAGGAGCTGCGCCGGACGTGGGAGCTCGGCGCACCGCGGGGGCAGCAGCCGGGAACGCTCCACGCGCGCCTGCGGGAGGCGCGGGACAGGCTCAACGGGCACGCCGCGCGGATGCACGCGCCGCACGCCGGATCGGCGCTCACGCCGTTCCAGGTCGTCGGACAGCTCAGCCGCCTCAGGCTCGGGGGCGAGAAGCCGAACGACATCAAGCTGGCCGACCCGCAGGGCTGGACACCCGACGACTTCGCGGAACGGCATGGGCTCATTACGGACCTGGTCGACAGGATCGAGGTCATCGGCCGGCCCGAGGACCACACCTGGCACGGGGTGGGCCTTTCCTCGATCCTGCCAACCGACGTCGAGCGGCTGACCGGCCGCATCGCGACCCTCGCCGAGCGCCTCGCCGGCCACGACGAAGCCGTCGCGGGCCTGGCTGTGCAGCTCGAGCAGCCGCGTCCAACCGCCCTGCAGGGCTTGGCGCCGCTCGCAGCGCTCGCCGCCCGCATCGCCGAGGCGCCCCGACTGGCGTCCGTGGCGATGGCCGCACCGGCTTGGGACGAACGGGCCGGCGAGGTCGCCGCGCTGCTCGCCATCGGAGGCGACCACGCCGCGCTGCGGCTGGAGCTGGCGACGTCTGTGGGGGAGAGCGCATGGACGGCCGACTTGGGGGAGACGATCGACGCCCTCTTGCTGCTCCCGCCCGACCTCGACGAAGGTGGTTTCGCGTCGGTGACCGCGCTCGCTGACGGTCTGCCCCGCCTCATGTCCGAGTCTGCTTCGCTCGCCCGAGCGATGGGACGGGATGCCCCGACCACGATGCGCGACGCCGCCAAACTAGCCCAGGTCGGCGAGCGGGTGGCCGCCGCCCCCGACGCCAGTGCGGAGGCGTTCGCGGCCGATCTCTGGGACGGCGGCGTGGAACGCGCGGCCGACCTGGCGGAAGCCGTTGCCAAGTTGGAGGCGGCCAGGGCCCGCATCGGCGACGGGCTGTCGGACGCAGCCTGGGGCATGGACCTGGCGGGCGCCCGGACGGTGCTCGCCACGCACGGCACCAGCTTCTTCAAGATCTTCAGCGGCGAATGGCGGCGCTCCAACAGGCTCGTCCGGTCGGTGCTGTCACGTCCCGACGCGCCGCTGGACGAGGTGCTCGGCATGCTCGACGCGCTTGCCGCGGGCCAGGTGGCGAAGCGCTCCATCGAGGCCGACGAGGCGCTCGGCCGCAGCGCCTTCGCATCGCACTGGCGCGGCGACCGCTCCGCATCGGCACCGCTGCTCGCGCTCGTCGACTGGATGCGCTCGCTACGCGACCTGGGCGCCGAGCCGCGCCTGATCGCCGCCAGGAAGCCCGATCAGGTGGAGGTGAGCGCGCGCGCCGCGCGGACGACGTCGCTGGCGACGGATCTGGCCAGCAGCGCCGCGACGCTGTGGGACGCGCTAAACGACACACGCGCGTCGGCGTTCGGCGAGGAGGCCGACGCCCGCCAGGCGGACCTCGCCTCCCTGCTCGCCTTCGCCGTCCGCATGCACGAGGCGGACCGGACCTGCGGCCGCCTGCTCACCATCGCCGGGCTGACGGCGGGCGGCCGCCTGTCCCTGCTGGAACGGGTGGCGGCCGGCCAAGGACTGGCGGCGCTTATCGAAGCCGCGTCGCCGCTCGGGGAGACCGCGTTCGCGGAGCGCTGGCGGGGGACCGCGTCGGACTGGCGCGAGCTGGATCGCACGGCGGAGTGGATGGCCGCCAACGCGGACATCCGCATGCTCGCGAGCCGAACCGCCGACCGGGCCGGACCGCGCCATCTGGCCCAGCAGCTGGAGGCGGCACAGGAAGGCCTGCTGGCGGACCTGGGTTCGCTCCTCGACGCGATCGCGTTGAACCGCGTCCGCGCGTTCGGCATCGACCGGGTCGAGGCGCTCGGCACCGCCGATCTGCACGCCCGGCTCGAGGCATGGTCCAGTTCGGGGGAGAAGCTCTTCCAGTGGGTGGCCTACCGCGATCGCACGGAGCGCGCCTGCGCCCTGGGCTGCGGCGACATCGTCGACCGGCTCGCCGACGGGCGGCTCGCCCCGGACGCGGCGATAGGCGCGTTCGAGATGGCCTATTACGAGGCGGTCTATGCGGACCAGGTGCGGGCCGAGCCCGAGCTAGGCACGTTCGACGGCACCCTGCACGGACGGCTCGCCCGCGAGTTCGCCGACATGGACCGGCAGCGCATCTCGTCGGCCAGCTACGAGGTGGTGAGCGCGCACCACAAGGCCGTGCCGCCGCGCGACGGCGGCGCGGTGGGGCCGCTCGGCGTGCTGCGGGCCGAGATCGCCCGCAAGCGCGGCCACATGCCCATCCGCCGCCTGATGGAGAAGGCGGCGCCCGCCGTGCAGGCGCTGAAACCCGTGTTCATGATGAGTCCGCTGTCCGTCGCGCAGTTCCTTGCGCCGGGCGTGTTCGAGTTCGACCTGCTCGTCATGGACGAGGCGAGCCAGATCCAGCCGGTGGACGCGCTCGGCGCGGTCGCCAGGGCGAAGCAGGTGGTGGTCGTCGGCGATCCCAAGCAGCTGCCGCCCACGGCCTTCTTCTCCAAGGTTACAAGCGGGGCGGCGAACGACGACGAGGACGGATCGGGGAGCCGGGTCGCCGACATCGAGAGCATACTCGGCCTGTTCACCGCGCGGGGCCTGCCGACGCGAATGCTGCGCTGGCATTACCGCAGCAAGCACCAGTCGCTGATCGCCGTCAGCAACCGCCAGTTCTACGAGAACAAGCTGTTTATCGTCCCCAGCCCCTACACGGCGGAAGCGGGCATGGGCCTGCGCTACCACCACATTCCGCAGGGCATCTGGGATGCCGGCGGCAGCAGGACCAACGCCGTCGAGGCGAAGATCGTCGCGCAGGCGATCGCGGCGCACGCCCGCGACAACCCGAACCTGTCGCTCGGCGTCGCGACGTTCTCGACTTCGCAACGCCGCGCGATCCTGGACCAGCTGGAGGTGCTGCGGCGCACGCTGCCGCCCGAGGTGGAGGCGTTCTTCCAAGCGCACCCGTCGGAGCCGTTCTTCGTCAAGAATCTGGAGAATGTTCAGGGCGACGAGCGCGACGTCATCCTGATCTCCGTCGGCTACGGGCCGACCACGCCGGGCGGCCGCGTCCCGATGCGCTTCGGCCCGCTCGGCACCGAGGGCGGCGAGCGCCGGCTTAACGTCCTCATCAGCCGCGCCAAGCAGCGCTGCGAGGTGTTCGCGTCGATGTCGGACGAGGAAATTGACCTCGACTTCGCGCAGACCCGCAAGGGCGTGTTCGCCTTCAAGATGTTCATGCACTTCGCCCGGACGGGGCGCATGACCATGGCGGAGAGCACGGGCCGCGACCACGACAGCGTGTTCGAGGAGCAGGTCGCGAAGGCGCTCCAGGCCAGGGGCTACCAGGTCCACCCCCAAGTCGGGCTCGCCGGCTTCTTCATAGACCTCGCCGTGGCCGACGCCGAGCGCCCCGGCCGCTATCTGCTCGGCATCGAGTGTGATGGTGCCTCCTACCACGACGCACGCTCGGCGCGCGACCGCGACCGGCTCCGCCAGTCGGTGCTGGAAAGCCACGGCTGGACGATCCACCGCATCTGGAGCACCGACTGGTTCCAGCGGCCGAACGAGCAGCTCGAGATGTTGGTCGCGCGCATCGAGGCCGCCAAGGCCGAGCACGACGCGGAGGCGGCGGGAAGGCGCGCCGCCCACGCCGTGCCCGTCGACATCGTCACAGTCGAGCGCGAGGAGCTCACCGAGATCGGGTTCGCGGCAAGCGACGACGCGCCGGCGACCGGAGCATACGAGGAAGCCGTGCTCCAGCGGCCGCCGCACCTGACGTGCGAACTGCACGACGCGCCGACCGGCGCACTGTCGCAGCTCGCCGAGGCAGCGGTCGCAACGGAGGGGCCGGTCCACATCGAC
>NZ_CAXUEK010000027.1:27051-32434 GCF_964250165.1 uncultured Sphingomonas sp.
GTGAACCGGATCCGCGACGCCTGGGGCCTCAAGCGCGCCGGCGGCCGCATACAGGACGCGGTCGAGCGCGCGATCGACGTGTCCGTCCGCGCCGCGCGGCTGGTGCGCGACGGCGACTTCCTGACGGTGCCCGGGCGACAGCCGAAGGTAAGGGACCGCAGCTCGGTGCGCTCGCCGAACCTGAGGCGGCCGGACACGCTGCCGCCCGCCGAGATTGAGGTCGCCATCGTCGACGTCGTGCGCGCCAACTTCGGCGCGTCCGACGAGCAGGTCTGCTCGGTCGTGTCCCGCGGGCTCGGCTTCAAGTCGACGAGCAGCCAGCTGCGCGACGCGATCGCCGAGGTGCGCGAGGCGGCGCTGGCGAAGGGTTGGCTGGCGCGGCGCGACGGACTCCTGATCCTGGGGCCGAACGCCCCGGTGCCGTCGCCGCAGCGCCCGCCGTCCCCGCTTACCGCGCTTATCGCCGAAGGCGAGCACGAGCGTCTCGAGTTTAAGGAGACTCTGAGGTGGGACGTGGCGCTGGGGCAGGAGAACAGGAAGCTCGAGGACGTCGTCGTGAAGACGCTCGCGGGCTTCGCCAACCGAGTCGGGGGCACGCTGCTGATCGGCGTCACGGACGACGGGCAGGCGAAGGGGCTGGACTGCGACTACGCCTGCCTCGGCGGCAACCGCGACAAGCTGGAACTGCACCTGACCAACCTCTTCACCAAGCACTTCGGCCAGGCCTGCCGGGCGGCGAAGATCCGCGTGAGTTTCCCCGACCAGGACGGGACGGCCGTGTGCCGGGTCGACATGGACCGATCGGCCCAGCCCGTGTTCGTCAGCCTCGCGGACCGGGGCGGCAACATGGCCGAACGCTTCTACGTGCGGTCGGGCAACTCGACGCAGGAAATGAAGCTGAGCGAAGCCACGCCCTACATAAGAGAGCATTTTGCAAGCGCCTGAGATGGAACGGGTGCCAATCGACCATCAACAGGACCCACTTGCGGACGTCCAAGGCGGGGTTGCTGCTTCCCGACTTCTGCCATTTGTTCATCCCAATCACCCGTCCGGACGGCCCATCGTTCAGCCAGCCGATAAGCGCTTGTAGCCATCGACATATGCGTCGACCTCAAGAACTTCTCACGTCGGGCGATCTAGCCTAGCGTTCAGCGACTGATCGGGGTTTGGTCATGATCAACTTGTGTGTGACCGTCCATGGCACTTTCGCGCCCGACGCGACGTGGATTGAGCCCGGCTCGGCATTGTGCCAGATCATCTCCAAGGCATCCGGCGCCGAGGTGGTGCCATTCCGCTGGGCGGCAATTCGCGGCGTGACGGCCTGGCAGCAGCCGAGGTTTTGCGCAGCACGGTTGACGAGTTAATCCTTCAACACCCCGATGCGCGCATCTGGCTCATCGGGCACAGCCATGGCGGAAACGTCTTGCGGTATGCTTACGCGAACGATTGCCCCGAACCGATTGACGGCTTCGTCTTCCTTGGAACGCCCTTCCTTGAGGTAATTCCCTGGAATGTCCGCAAGCTCCGCAAAACCTTCTTTGCCACCCTGACAGTGTCGCTCCTTGGGCTCATCCCCGCGACGCTCATGATGAACTTTACGATCATGCAGAGCCGCGCAGTCGCTCCCGGGCCGGCCGACCCGATGGAGGCGGCCGCCGAGGCGAGCGTGCGTGCCATCCTATTCCTCCTGCTGCTGCTAGGCTTATTCGCGAGCGCGGCGCTCGCGCTGGCCAGTCTGGCCACCCCCGCCCTCCGTCGCCGACAGTTTGCAGTGATGAAGGCGCTCAGGCCCCAGCCGCTGGTCCGGCCGTGCGACGTCGTGGTCTACGTGCCCGCCGACGAGGCGCGCTCGTGGCTATTAGTGCTTGACCTGCTTTGGACGGTGGCGGCCAAGGGGCTCCGGCATCTGATCAACGTCAACAATGCCGCCATGCGTCAGATGAGGCAGTTCCGCAGGCTTTTATATTTGCCACGTGCATCTACGTCCTTGGCTTTGGGGCCATGTTTGGCACTGTATATGCCGGACCAAGATCGGAATGGTTCGGCCCACTGTTCATAAGCATGCGCGCCGCCTTTGCGCTCGCCCCCTAGCCATGCTGCCGAGCATGTTGCCGCTGCTCACCATATCGGGCACCATGCTCGGATTCCCCTTCTTAGTCGCTGCGGGCCTCGTGTTTTCGACGGCGCTGCGGAGCTCGGTCATTGCCTTCGGCTGGGAAGGCATCACTGACTACCTGCTACTTCTTCCCAGGGTCGAACGGCAACAAAAAGGCAAAGAGGCGCGCCGCACCTTTCTGGTGCGAGCGGCGCCGTTTGTCGCAGCCCGGCTCAAGCAGAGCGGCTATTACGACGATCCCGCCGTAGCGGCGGCTGTCGCATCCGCCATCGCCGGATCCCGAGTAGGCGTGGAAGAACTTCTTTTCGCGACGCCAAGCACCCAACTGCGGGCTTCCGCCGCGCGCTTGGCCGTCAGACTGGCCGCTAATCTCTATTGGCTTCTGATCTTGAGCATCGCCGTGCCAGCGTTCTTCGTCACGGCAGCCGCTCTTTATGGGTTGCTGAAGGCCTTCCGTCTCATCTAGCTCCCAACGAGCGGCGGCTCGGCTCGCAAGGCAGACTGCCGGAGTTCAAGGAAAGTTTGAGTGCTGAGCGACACGCGCCAGGTGTGATCGGTACCGACGTTGGTCGACGCCAACCATGAGCATTGTGAACTGCCTCTCAGCTCGGGACGCGATAGGAGCGCCATAGACGATCGGCAGCTCTCGCGATGATCGTGCCTGATGCTGACCGGCCGAAAATCGAGGCGTAGCTGTCCAGGTAGCTGCTCGCAGTGTCGACCCAGAAGCAGCCGCTCACGCCGAGATTTACGACCTCTAAGATCGGACGCGTGTTCATCGGCTGACTACGCTCCAACTTCGGCGGAGGAGGCACGTCGACCAGGGCAAGGCCCTGCGCGCCCTCACCTCTTGTGGCACCTGTGTCGCACTTGGTGCGGCCAGCCTACAGCACGTCTACCATCCGAGTTACGATGGCGGCCTCCTGGCTGCGCCGCGCCGTCTGTGCGATGCGGCTCTTCTCGCTGTCCGTGAGCTTGGGTGGTCTGCGCTGTGCCATAGTGGTGTTTACAAACCGGACCGGCTGACCATTGCTCGGCAGATGAAGCCGCCAGCGATCAAGAACATCCAGACCTGGACGCGATTGATGCGCCTGGAGGTTCGTGGGCTCGCAAGCGAGGTTGGCAACGCGGCTTTGGCACTTCAGACGCAATGGCCCAACAACGGCGAAGGCCGCAAGATCAAGGAAACGTCCGAGTTAATTCTCCGGCTGACCGGTGATGCTCAAACGGTGGGCAAGATCGATGAGGCTTTCAAGCAACTGATGTCGTCTATTCTCGCTTTGGATAGCCTCAAGAGGTTGCGGTTCTTCAACCAGCACATTGGCGACCGCCAGCTCAAGTCGGCGCGTCACGGCACCGAGTTGTTCAGCGATGCCATCAACAGGCTGTCCGTCGAGGTGCCCCGCGGCATCGCCCAGTATAACGAGCAGCTCACCAGCGAGAAAAATCAGAAGAACGGCTCGCCCGCCACTCGGCTAAGATCGATCACGCAGCCACAGAAGCCCGGCCCTCTTGAGTATCAGGTGCGCCGCGATGCGTTCGCGATCAAGCATCGTGCCTCCGTGGCGCCGGACGCTGATAAGGCAAATGTGGGCAGCGCCAGGACGGTGTTGCTGGATCAGGGCCGTGGGTTGCTACTCGCTTTCGAGCAGTCAAATCAGGACCCGCGTGTCACAGCGATGATGCGAGAGGCGGTCGAGCGACTGGAAGGCCAGCACGACACCATCGCCCTTGGTATGGCGAACATCGGCGTCCAATCGCTGATCGGAGTTCTCGCCAACGAGCTGCCCGACCCGGTAATCGCGCAGTTGCGCACCTTCTGCGTGGGCGTTGGCATGTACCTGGGTCAATTCCCCGAGTGGACCCGGTATGCGGAGAACGCCGCCATGGCGGACTTCACGTCGGACGACGTGGACACAGTGCACGCCGCCGGCCTGGAGCTGGTTGCCAGCTTGAGGCAGGCGGCGCCTGTCGTGGACGACGAGATACCTCGCACGCTGCGTTGGATGCTGGAGGCTATGCGAAACCCCGGTAAGACCTCGATGCGTGCAGTGTTCGGCGTCATCCGCTCAATGGAGAACCTGGTCTCCATCGTCGTGAGCACGCTTGGAGGCTGGTTGGGCGCCTCCAACGACGGCATCAAGCAAGGGCTGACCACCGGCGCCAAGGCTGCGGCATCCATCGCTCTCCTCACCGCGGTGGCGCATCTTGCCATCAGCATCGCACCCGCCACTGCGGGAATCGTTCAAACCGCGTGGCTCGTGGAGGCTGGCAAGATCGTGCTGGCCGCACTCAAAGAGAAGTAGGCTGACTGCGCATGACTGGTTGGCGCGAACACTACCAACATGGCAGGGCCGGCTCGTCGCGGGGGTCGCACTGATCGGTGCCATCGTCGTCGGGCTCTGGCCCGACCACCCACGTGACATCGACGCCGAGAAGCTGGTCGCCGTTGTCCTCACGGGCGCCGCATGGTTGTTCGCCGAGCTGGCCAACAGCGGGGGCGTGAGCGAGCACGACAGGAAGCTGTTCGCCAGCATCGAGTCGCAATTCAGTGATGGCGTGCTCGCTCATCTTCGCGAGCACGACTTCGCCGTTGACGTTCACAAGACGAAGGCCAGCGCGCTCTGGGACTTGGGATACATGGAGGGGTCGCGCTACCGCTTCCTTGATCGCCCGCTCCAGGCCAAGTGGAGCGAGCTGTTCGCCGCCTTGCGCGAGTTCAACAACCTGCAGGCCGAATATCTCTCCCCCTCATCGACTAACGGCGACGCCCTGACCATTCACCTCCATGGAGAGCCGCGCTATCCTGTGCCAGCGTCGGTGCAGGCGGAGATCAAGAAGCTAAACGAGGCGGCTCCCGCGCTGGAGCGGCTGTTCAACGAGTTCGCCGCGCTCGCTCGCCGCCGGCTCGGCCTCTAGAGCGCGATATGGCCTCCAACCAGGACCAGCTCGTTGAAATGAGGCTGGCGCACCTGAACATGATCCAGGGCGCGATCACCAGAATGTCGGGCTTCAGCGCTAGCGCAAAGACCTTCACTGTCACGGTCCTGGCCGGCCTAGCCGCGATCTCCACCAACGCCGACAAAGCACAGCTCGGCATCATCGCGCTGCTCGCCGTTATCGTGCTCGCCGTGATGGATGTCTATTACCTCACGTTGGAGGGCCGCTTCCGCAACCTCTACGAGCAGGTGGAGCGGCGACCCATTCACGCCAGCTGTGAACCGCCCCGGGTTTGCCGGAGGCCATGGGTTGTGAGTCACGCTGCCA
>NZ_CAXUEK010000028.1:0-32267 GCF_964250165.1 uncultured Sphingomonas sp.
CGTTGGACAGGATCGGGATGGTGTTGCGCCGCTCCACCACCGACTGGACGTGGCTCAGCCCCTTGAGCAGCGTCGCGCGTTCGATCGTCGCCTTCATCACCAATCCCCCGCCCCACTTACGCGAATCCAGCGCGGGGGACCCGCTCGATCCTAGCCAAACGCAAAGGGCCGGGGCAAGCGCCCCGACCCTCCGCAGCGTGGATAACCGGTCAGGCCTTAAAAGCGGATACCCGCGCTTACCGCGATCTGGTGCCGGTCGGTGTCGACGTCGAACTTGTTCGACTGGCCGCCGAGCGCATAATCCACCTGGCCGCGGCCATAGTTGGAATAGCGATACTCCACCTTGGCGTAGGTGTTGCGCGAGATCGCGTGCTCCACGCCCGCGCCGACGCGATAGCCGTCCAGGTTGAACGCGGTGTCGGTCGCCACGTTGGTGCTGCCCGCCAGCACGCGCAGGTGCGAGTTGGTGTAACCGCCCTTGGCGTAGATCATCGTCGTCGGGCTCGCGAGGAAGCCGATACGGCCGCCGACATACAGGTCCCGGCCCTGGCGGACGCGGCCGAAGCCGAACGTGCTGGTATAGGCGTTCTGGCCCGAGCGCGCGGTCGAGCCGGTCACCTCACCTTCCGCGCCGAGCAGGATGCCGCCCGCCGCGACGTCATAGCCGACGCCCCCGCCATAGAGCAGGCCGTCGATCTTCTGATCGTCCTGGCCGTTGTTGTTCGACACGGACGAGCCCGCGCCGACATGGTCGTAGCCCAGCGTCGCCTCGACACGCGGGCCGGTGAAATTGGGATTGGTCTCCTGCGCGAAGGCAGGGACGGCGGCGAATACGGACGCGGCCGACAGGGCCAGAACAAGCTTACGCATCATCAACTCCATGCAACTGCTCTCCCCAAGACACGGGAGAGGCGGCGGCAGCGCGCGAGGCGGGGGCAGGTTGCATGAACCCGACCTAAACGGCGAAAACCGTTGCAATCGCGCCACACGGGGTTGAAACGGCGCCGATGGCCACCAGCCCGCGCACGCAGAGGAAGGGCCGCGACTTCATCGCGCGCCACGGCGAGACCGTGTTCAACGCCGCCCGGCGTCTGCAGGGCGATGCGCCCCACACCCCGCTGACCCGCGCCGGGTTCGCGCAGGCGGACGAGATGGGCATGGCGCTCCGGGCGCTGCTCGGGGCGAAGCCGGCGCTGACCCTATGGGCGTCGAGCACCGGCCGCGCGCTGCAGACGCTGGCGGTGATCGCCGAGCATCTTGCGCTCGACTGGCACGCCGCGCGCACCGACGACCGGCTGGTCGAGATCGGCATGGGCGCCTGGGGCGGGCGCTATTACGCCGACGTGATCGGCGAGGTCGGGCCGGTGATCACGCCCGAGGGGCTGCTGCGCCCCGCGCCCGACGGCGAACGCTACGGCGCGATCGCGCGACGGGTCGGCGGCTGGCTGGCCGACACGGACGACGATTCCGGCGACCGGCTGGTCATCATGCACGGCATCTCCAGCCGCGTGCTGCGCGGGATGATGACCGGGCAGCATACTCATCCCGAGTTCGCCGCGCCGATCGCGCCCGGGCTGCCGCAGGGTTCGGTGGTGCTGATCGAGGGCGGCCACGAGAGCGTCGCGCATCTCGGCCAGGGGCACGCCCCGGCGTGAAGGGCGTCGCGGCGCTGCTGCTGGTCGCCGCGCCGGCGGGAGCGCGCGACACGATCGGCGTCTATCGGACCTGGGGCGCGTTCCGCGACGCGCAGCCGGCCCGCTGCTTCGCCATCGCGCAGCCGGTCGGGACGGCGGCGCGCGCCGGGTTCGCCACCGTCGCGAGCTGGCCGGGGCGTGGCCTGCGCAGCTCGTTTCATGTCCACCTCAGCCACGCCGCCGATCGCGCCGCCGCGGTGACACTCAGCGTCGGCGAGCGCCGTTTCGCGCTGGCGGCGGGCGATCGGGATGCCTGGGCGACCGACGCCGCGAGCGATCGCGCGATCGTCTCGGCGATGCGATCGGGGCGCAGCATGAGCGTGGAGGGGCTGAGCGTCGACGGCCGACCGTTCGCGGACGTCTACCTGCTGGGCGGCGCCGCGACCGCCATCGACGCCGCGGCACTGGCCTGCGCAGGCGCGCGATGAGCCGGGTCGGCCGGCGCGGCGTCGTCGCGGGGCTGCTGGCGCTCGCCGCGCCGGCGCGCGCGGCACGGCGGCGGCGGGAGGACTGGCGCGGGCTGGCCGGCGAGGTGCGGGCCGAAATGGCCTGGGCCTGGGGCGAGTATCGCCGGCTCGCCTGGGGCAAGGACGAGATCAGGCCGGTCAGCGGCGGCGCGTCCACCTTCCCGCTCAAGGGACGCCATCTCGGCCTGTCGCTGATCGAGGCGCTGGATACGCTCTGGGCGATGGGGCTGGACGACGCGTTCCGCGATGGCGTCGCCTGGGTGCGCGCCAATGCCGATTGGGACGTGGACGGCGAGGTCTCGGTATTCGAGACCTCGATCCGGGTGGTCGGCGGGCTGCTCTCCGCCCACCACGCCTGCGGCGATCCGATGCTGCTGGCCAAGGCGCGCGACCTCGCCGACCGGCTGCTCCCCGCCTTCGCGACGCCCACGGGCATGCCCTGTCGCTACGTCAACCTGCACACCGGCGCGGTGCGCGACACGGCGACCAATCCGGCGGAGGTGGGCGGCTACCTTCCCGAATGGGGGACGCTGTCCCGGCTGACCGGCGACCCGCGCTATGCCGACGCGGCGCGCCGGGCGGTGCGCGCGTGTTTCGAGCG
The DNA here is from genome assembly GCF_964250165.1 of uncultured Sphingomonas sp. Classification (GTDB taxonomy): domain Bacteria; phylum Pseudomonadota; class Alphaproteobacteria; order Sphingomonadales; family Sphingomonadaceae; genus Sphingomonas. The sequence goes on from NZ_CAXUEK010000028.1 coordinate 2,763, forward strand.
GCGCTCCAGGCTGGACCTGCTCGCGGTGAGGATCGACGCGCTGACCGGCGCGTGGCTGGATCGGCGCGCGACGATCGGCTCCTATGCCGACAGCTTCTACGAATATCTGTGGGACGGCTGGCAGCTGTTCGGCGATATCGAATGGAAGGTGATGCACGACATCTGCGTCAACGCCATCATGCGGCGCCAGGCGGACCGGCGCGGCGGCCGGCTGTGGTTCGCGGACGTGGATTTCGAGACCGGCGCCGTCCTCAACACGCGCGAGGACGAACTCGCCGCCTTCTTCGGCGGGCTGCTCGCACAGGGCGGCCGCCACGCCGACGGCGCCGCCTATGCACAGAGCTGGGCGGCGGTGCAGGCGCGCTTGGGCGTGCTGCCGGAGGAGTGGGACTATGCCGCGGGCGTGCCGACCCAGCTGACCAACGCGCTGCGGCCGGAGCTGGCGGACGCCGCGTTCAACCTGTGGCTGCTCGACCGCGACGAACGCTGGCGGCACCTCGCCGCCGACCATTTCCGCGCGATGCGGCGGTGGAACCGGGCCGCGCACGGCTACACCGACCTGGCGGACGTGACGACCAAGCGCCAGGCGGACCACTGCCCGGGCTATTGGTGGTCGGAGCAGATGAAATATTACTGGCTGATCTTCAGCGATACGCCACGGTTCGATTACCGGCGCAATTACCTGAGCACGGAGGGCAATGTGCTCTTAGGCTTCCGGCACTGATCTTGTCTCCCGTCATCCCCGCGCGGGCGGGGATCCATTCTCGCTGCATTCCGTAATGACCGCACCTGCCGCTGAATGGATTCCCGCCTCCGCGGGAATGACGGCGCTTCGCGCTTGCCGATGTCGCCAAGCATCACCGCGCCGCCGTTACCCGCCAGATCGTGTTGCCGACATCGTCCGCGACCAGCAGCGCGCCGGTGCGGTCGATCGCCACCCCGACCGGGCGGCCGCGCGTGACGCCCGCTGCCGTGTCGCGGAAGCCGAACACCACGTCCTCGGCCTTGCCCGCCGGGCGGCCGCCGGCGAAGGGGACGAACGCCACCTTGTAGCCGGACGGGCTGTAGCGATCCCAGCTGCCGTGCTCGCCGATGAAGGCGCCGCCGCGATAATGCGCGGGCAGGCTCGCGCCGGTGTAGAAGGTGAGGCCGAGCGGCGCGACGTGACTGCCGAGCGCGTAATCGGGCGGGATCGCGCGCGCGACGAGATCCGGCCGCTGCGGCTGCACGCGCGGATCGAGGTGCTGGCCGTAATAGCTGTAGGGCCAGCCGTAGAAGCCGTTCGGGCGCACCGACGTCAGGTAATCGGGCACGAGATGCGGGCCCAGCTCGTCGCGCTCGTTGACCACGACCCAGAGCGTGTTCGTGCCGGGATAGAAAGTGGGGCTGTTCGGATTGCGCAGGCCGCCCGCGAACACGCGCGCGCGGCCGGTGGCGCGATCGATCTCCCACACCGCGGCGCGGCCCTTCTCCGCCTCGAACCCGTTCTCGACGATGTTGCTGTTGGAGCCGACCGTCGCATAGAGCGTCCGCCCGTCGGGGCTGACGGTCAGGCTCTTGGTCCAGTGATGGTCGATCGGGCCGCCGGGCAGTTCCGCCAGCACGGTGCCTGGCGCGGTGATCTTCGTCTGCCCGGGCGTGAAGGCATAGCGCACCACCGCGTCGGTGTTGGCGACATAGAGCGCGCCATCGACATAGACCACGCCGAACGGCGAGTTGAGCCCGCCGACCAGCGTCGTCACCAGCTCCGGCCGGCCGTCGCCGTCGGCGTCGCGGATCAGGGTGATGCGGCTGATCGGCTTGGGCCCGTCCGGCACGGCGGTGGCGCGTTGCGTGACCCAGCCGGTGATCGGGTCCTTGGGCCGCTTGAGCGGCTCGCCGGGCGGCGGCTTGGCCTCGACGGCCAGGATATCGCCATTGGGCAGCACATAGAGCTGCCGTGGGTGGCGCAGCCCCGTCGTCAGCGCGGCGATGCGCAGACCCGCGGCGACCTTGGGCATTTCGCCCTGCTTCCACCCGACCGCCTTGGCGACGCTGATCGGGGGCAACAGATATTGTTTGGGCTGCGGCAGCGACGGGTTGGGGCCGATCTGGCTCTGCTCGTCGAACGCCGGATCGCTGCACCCGGCCAGCAGCAGGACGGGGCCGAGCGCGAGCGCGACGGCGGTGGCAGCGGCGGCGCGGCTCATGCCGTCGCTCCCGCGCGCACCACCGGCCCCGCGATCCAGCTGCGCACCGCGAGCAGCAGCACGACGATCGCGGACAGGATCAGCCCGTCGGGCACCACCGCCGTCCAGCCGTCGCGGCTATGGACCATGGCATTGAGGAAGGAGACGACCCACACCGTCACGCCCAGCACCCGACCGACGGCGCCGCTGCGCCAGCGCGCCCGGTCGCCGAGCCGGTCCACGATCGCCGCCGCGCCGACGAGGCCGCCGGCCACCAGCCCGGCGGTGATGAGCCAGATCGAGAAATACTGCCACTGCAGGTTGGCGGTGCCGGCATAGGCCAGATCGGTCGCCAGCGCCGCGGTGAAGAAGGCGACGGGAAACCCCGCCAGGCGCGGCAGCACCGGGCGGCCGAAGATCGCCGCAGCGGCGCGCGGACGGGGATCGAGCGGATCGGGCATGGGCCTCCAGCGACGGTGCGGCAGCGATACGAACGGCGGCGCATCCGCGTTCCGGCGCATCGGCTGGAAAGCGCACCGGTTTTCGCCTATGTGATGACGATGCTGACCGCCGCGGCCGCCACCATGCCCATCGCGGGGCATATCGATCCCGTGCCCGTGATGCGCGCGCCCGTCGCGCGGCCGGACGGGCGCACCGACCTGATCGGCCTGTCGCGCGAGCAGCTGCGGGTGGCGCTCGCCGACGCCGGGCTGGAGCCGCGCCAGGCCAAGCTCCGCGCCAAGCAGATCTGGCACTGGATCTACAATCGCGGCGCCACCGACTTCGCGGTGATGACCGACATCGCCAAGGCGCAGGCGCCCTGGCTTGCGCAACGCTTCGCGATCGGGCGGCCGGAGGTGGTGGAAGCGCAGGTCTCGACCGACGGCACGCGCAAATGGCTGCTCCGCGCGCCGGACCGCCAGGATTACGAGATGGTGTTCATCCCCGACGCGGATCGGGGGACGCTGTGCGTGTCGTCGCAGGTCGGCTGCACGCTCAACTGCCGCTTCTGCCACACCGGCACGATGCGGCTGGTGCGCAACCTGACCGCCGGCGAGATCGTCGGCCAGGTGATGCTGGCGCGCGACGCGCTGGGCGAATGGCCCTCCCAGCCCGAAGGCCGGATGCTCACCAACATCGTGATGATGGGGATGGGCGAGCCGCTCTACAATTTCGAGAATGTCCGCGACGCGCTCGCGATCGTGATGGACGGCGACGGGCTGGCGCTGTCGAAGCGGCGGATCACGCTGTCGACCAGCGGCGTCGTGCCGATGATGGCGCGCGCCGGCGAGGAGATCGGCGTCAACCTCGCGGTCTCGCTGCACGCCGTCACCAAGGAGGTGCGCGACGAGATCGTGCCGCTCAACCGCAAATACGGCATCGAGGAACTGTTGCAGGCGTGCGCCGACTATCCCGGCGCCAACAACGCGCGGCGGATCACGTTCGAATATGTCATGCTCCGCGACAGGAACGACAGCGACGCCGATGCGCGCGAGCTGGTGCGGCTGCTCCGCGCCTATCGGCTGCCGGCGAAGGTGAACCTGATCCCGTTCAATCCCTGGCCCGGCGCTCCGTACGAATGCTCGACGCCCGAGCGCATCCGCGCCTTCTCGAACATCATCTTCGAAGCCGGGATCAGCGCGCCGACGCGCACCCCGCGCGGCCGGGACATCGACGCGGCATGCGGCCAGCTGAAGACCGCGGCGGAGAAGAAGAGCCGCGCGGCGCTGGACCGCGAGGCGGAGGCGAAGCTCGCCGCGCTGGGGTGATCCCCGGCCGGGAGCGCGCCGCCTCGCACCGGCATCGCCCCGACCGCGAGCATCTCAGTCCACCCGTCGGATCGCAAAGGCGCGGTCGGGCCCGAGCGCGGTCGCGCCGAAGGTGAGCCCGCGCGCGTCCGCGACGGCGCGCTGGGGTGGCAGCGGCGCTCCTCGTGCGGTGTCCCATCCCGTCACCTCGTAGCATCCCGGCGGCATCGGCAGCATGACCCGCTGCGCCGGCGTGACGATGCCCGGATCGACCCGCCCATCCGTTGTCCGCCCGCCTCGACGGACCAGCCAGGCCACCGCCTGCCGCGCATCGCCGCAGCCGAAGGCGTGAAAGCCGGGCGCGCGCACCGCGATCGGGACGCGCGCGAAGCGCTGCCAATCGATCAGCGGCAGGAACCCCGCCATGGCCTGCTGCGCGCGCCGCATCCCCGCCGTCAGCACGTGCGGGCGGCGGTTGGGCCAGCGCATGCCGCCGCCGACGCCCCCGCTCGCCAGGTGCGCCCAGCTCAGATGACGGAAATATTCGTCGTCGAAGGGCTCGGGCAGCGTCTGCCGCTTGTCCTTGAAGCGGTGAATGGGACCATGCTCGGTGTCGAGGAACGGGCGTCCATCGGTGATCTCGCCCAGGCTCTGGCGAACGATGCGCGCCATCGCCAGCGCGGGGGTGACCGTGTCCGCGGGGTCGTCGATGCTGCCCGAACGGTAGATGTGGATCGTCGCGAAATCGAGGTCGGGGTGGCGAAAGATCGGGTCGGCGAGCGGCAGGTCGGGACGCCACTGCAGCTCCGGTCCGAACAGCGACACCGTCTGCGGATGGGTGCGCCCGTAGAGTCGACACTCCAGCTCGCGGACATGCTGCGACAGATCGGCGATGAACTCACCGAAGCAGTCGGCGCTGTCGCCTGCCCAGGCGTGATGGATCTCGTTCCACAGGTCCCACGCGAACAGCGCCCCCGAACCGCCCCAGCGCGTCACCATGAAGGTGAGCCGCGCCTTGATCGCCCCGCGCGCCGCCGGATCGGGGAGCAGCGCCGACGGATGCCCGGCAGGACCGCCGTTCGCCGCGTTCCAGGGGTGATGCCGCCAGCGCAGCCAGGTCCAGAAGGTGTCGACGGGCGTGAGCAGGATTCGCAGGCCGATCCGCTCGCACATCGCGAACAGGTCGTCCCACAGCTGCACCATCGCGGGCACGGGCACGCCGACGGGACGCTCGAACAGGCGGTGCCGCTCCTGCGCATATTCGACCATCAGCCGCAGGCAGGTGACGCCGTGATCGGCAAGCCATGCCAGATGTCGCTCGACCGCCGCCAGATCGCGGCGGCGGAACAGCGGGGCGAGCTCGGGCCAGGTGATCGCGTCATTCTGTCCGATCGGCGTCCAGTCCGCGCCGACGTCATCGACGAAATACGGCGCGCCCGATGCGACGGAGATCCAGGGGAGCGGCGAGCTGTTCATCGGTGCGCTCTGCCCAAACCCGATCGTTCGCACAATTTGGTTATCGCTCACACGATCGTGGACGTGCGGCACCGCCGGCGCCGCGGTGGACAACGCACCCTCGCCCGACGATGAGCACCGCGTGACGATCGCGCCCTATCTCCTCCCGCTTGCCGCCGGGTTCGTCGGCGGCGCGATGAACGCGCTGGCGGGGGGCGGCACGTTCGCGACGCTGCCGTCGCTGCTGGCGATCGGCCTTCCCGCCAACGTCGCCAACGCGACCTCCAACGTCGCGCTGCTGCCCGGGGCCGCGACCAGCGCCTGGGCGTTCCGGGACGAGCTGGGGCCGGTCGGCGGCATCTCCTGTCGGGTGCTCGCGGCGGTGACGTTCGCGGCGGGGCTGGTCGGCAGCGTGCTGCTGGTGCTCACCCCTTCGCGCGCGTTCGACCTTATCATCCCCTGGCTGGTGCTCTACGCCTTCGTGGTGCTCGCCTTCGGGAAGCGCGCGTCGGCGTGGCTGCGCGCGCGGGCGACGATCGGGACGCGGACGCTGCTGGTCGCGCAATTCCTGCTCGGCATCTATGGCGGCTATTTCGGCGGCGGCGTCGGGCTGATGACCACCGCCACCTACGGCCTGCTCGCCGGCCACACGCCGCGCGAGCTGTTCGCGCCGCGCACCCTGATGCTGGCCGTGGCGAACGCGGCGGCGGCGATCGTCTTCGTGGCGGCGGGCGTGGTGCGCTGGGCCGCGGCCCTGCCGATGCTGGTCGGTGCGGTCGCGGGCGGCTGGGCGGGCGCCAGGGTCGGCCGCGCGCTGCCCGCGGGCGCGATCAGGGGCTGGACGCTGCTGGTGACGGGCGCGACGACGGCCGTGTTCTTCTGGCGCGCTTACGGGCACGGGTGAGCGAATCGGCGGGGTTGCCGCCGCTCACCCCGCGGGCGGAACCGGCGGCCGGTTGGGCCGGATCCAGGTCTGCACCCCGCGGGCCATCAGCCGGCCGTCGACCCCGCACAGCGCGACGCCCGAGGTGCGCCGGCGCTCCGACGCCGCCTCCAGCGGCCAGGCAATGACGATGCAGGCCTCCCCCGCGCGCGGCCGCTCCAGCACCTCGGCCTGCATGCTGCCGGTGAGGCCCCCGGGGCGACCCTCGCGCGCGAACCAGGCGTAGGACCCCGCGCAGTCGATCGCCGCCCAGACATGCTCCTCGGGCGCGAACCCGTCGGCATCGACCAGCGCCGGCGCGACCTGCCACACGCCCGCGACATGCCCCGGCGCGCGCCCGTCGAGCTGGCCGGTGAAGACGCGCAGCCCCTCGCCGGGCGCGATCTCCACGCCGCAGCAGAAGCAGATCGGATGGTGGCAGACCGCGCGCTCGCCCGCCGCGCGCGCTTCGGCCAGCGTCGGCGCGGGCGGCGGCGCGGGCAGGTCGGCCGGATCGGCGATCGCCGCCTCGGCGACCAGCGTCTCGCCCAGCACCAGCGCCGCCGGCTCGCGCGCGACGTCATACGCCATCAGGGTATCGAGCGGCACCGGCGCGCGCATCCGCACCGTGCGATGCCCGCCCGCTTGGCGTGCGAGCAGCCCCGCGACATAGCCGCCGTTCCCCGAGCGCGGCGGCCCGCGGAACCGCGCTTCGACCGTGATGTCCATATGCCCCCTAAGTCTCGCGACCGTTCGGTCATCCCGCCGCCCCGGCCCGGCGCCGGAGCGGCCGGATCGTCAATAGCCCTGCAGCCGTGCGTAGCGGTCGCGGTGGAAGGCCTGGTTGCCGAACGCATTCTCCGCCGCCCGCGCACGCTTAAGGTAGAAGCCGGCGTCGTGCGCGTCGGTCATGCCGATGCCGCCGTGCATCTGCACCATCTCGCGGCTGACCTCGTGGAACGTGTCGCCCACCTTGGCCTTGGCCGCCGAGACCAGCTCGGGCACGTCGGGCCGGTCGGCGTCGATCGCGGCCAGCGCCGCCTCCATCGCCGAGCGGCTCAGCTCCAGGTTCATCAGCATCGCCGCGGCGCGGTGCTGGAGCGCCTGGAACGCGCCGATCACGTGGCCGAACTGCACACGCGTCTTGAGGTAGTCGACCGTGATGTCGAACGCCTGCCACGCCGCGCCGAGCATCTCCGCGCACAGGCAGGCGCGGGCGCGGTCCAGCACCTTGTCGAGCAGGTCCCAGCCGCCCGCCAGCTGCGCATCGGCGCCGACGGTGACGCCGTCGAAGCGGATGTTCGCGGCGCCGCGGCTGTCGGCGAGCGCGAGCCGCTCGCGGCTGATCCCGTGCGCGTCGGCGGGAACGACGAACAGGTCGATACCCTGGCGCGCGCCGGGCTCGCCCGCGGTGCGCGCGGCGACCACCACCATGTCGGCGGCCATGCCCTCCAGCACCATTGCCTTGCGGCCGGTCAGCGTCCACCCGTCGCCCGTCCGCTCGGCCTTGAGTGCGGTCCGTTCGGGGGCGTGGCGCGGGCCCTCGTCGATCGCGAGCGTGCCCACCGCCGAGCCGTCGGCGAGCCTGGGCAGCCATTCCGCCTTCTGCGCGTCCGAGCCGCCGAGCACGAGCGCACTCGCCGCCGCCGCGCTCACCAGCAGCGGCGAGGCGGTCAGCGTGCGCCCGGTCTCCTCCAGCACCAGCCCGAGCGACAGATAGCCGAAGTTGGAGCCGCCATAGGCCTCGGGGATGATGACCCCCGCCCAGCCCATCTCCGCCATCTCCCGCCAGGCGGAGACGTCGAAGCCCTGCCCCGCGCCGCTGTCGCGCAGCTTGCGGAAGGCCGTGACCGGGCTCTTCTCCTGCACCCAGCCCTTGGCCATGTCCTGGAGCATCGCCTGCTCCTCGGTCAGCACCGCCATGTCTGCATTCCCCTTCCTCGTGTCCGCTCAGGCCGCCTGCGTGATGTCGGGCAGGCCCAGGATGCGCTTGGCGATGATGTTGCTCTGCACCTCGTTGGAGCCGCCATAGATCGAATAGGCCTTGCCCGAGAGCCAGCCGCGCACCGCCTGCAGCTCCTCGTCGGAGAAGTTCTCGCCTTCCCAGCCCAGCCCCTGATTGCCCATCACCTCCAGCGTCAGCTCCGCCTTGTCCTGGAGCATCTTCATGTTGGCGTTCTTCATGATCGAGGTGGCGGCCGATGGACCGGCATTGGTCTTGGCCTCCTCGGCGATGCGGCGCACCGTCTGCTGCACCACGCGCTGCTCGATGTCGTTCCGGATGATGCGGGTGCGCAGATCGGCATCGGCGAGCCGGCCGTCGGCATCCTCGCCGACATATCTCTTCGCCATCACGCCCAGCGGCGTCTCGGCCACCTTGCCGGACGAGTTGCCCGAGCGGCCGCCCATGCCCGAGCGCTCGTGCTGGAGCAGGCGCTTGGCAATCGACCAGCCGCCGCCGAGCGGCCCGATCAGGTTCTCCTTGGGCACCTTCACGTCGGTGAAGAAGGTCTCGCAGAACGGCGAATGACCGGCGATCAGCCTGATCGGCCGCACCTCCACGCCGGGCTGGCGCATCGAGAAGACGACGAAGGAGATGCCCTCATGCTTCTTGGTCGTGTCGGTGCGGACCAGGCAGAAGATCATGTCGGCATATTGCCCGCCGGACGTCCAGATCTTCTGGCCGTTGACCAGGAAGTGATCGCCCTTGTCCTCCGCGCGGGTGGACAGCGACGCCAGGTCGGAGCCCGCGCCCGGCTCGGAAAAGCCCTGGCACCAGCGCACCTTCCCCTGCACGATGTCGGGAATGTAGCGCGCGATCTGCTCCTCCGTGCCATATTCCAGCAGCGTCGGGCCGAACATCGAGGTGCCCATGCCGGCGACCGGGTTATAGGCGCCGATCCGCGCCATCTCGGCCGCGAGCACACGGCCCTGCGCGTTGGCGAGGCCGCCGCCGCCCCACCGGGTTGGCCAGGTCGGCGCGCCCCAGCCCTTGGCGGCCATGCGCTGCTTCCACAGCTGCTGGTCGTCGGTGAGCTCGCCGCCGCCGCCCATCGCCGCCTGCGCGGCGGCGGCGTCGTTGGCCAGGCCCGTGGGGAAGTTCTCCTCTAGCCAGTGGCGCGCCTCGGCGCGGAAGCTCTCGAGATCGGTATCGACGTCGGCCATCTGCTCTCTCCTAGATCTGCCGCGCGCGGCCTTCCCAATAGGGCGCACGCACCTTGTTGCGCTGGATCTTGCCGGCTTCGGAGCGCGGCAGGTCGGTGGCGAAATCAAGGCTGCGCGGCACCTTGTAGGCCGGCAGCGCCGTGCGCGCGAAGGCGAGGATTTCCTCCTTCAGCTCCTCGCTCGGCCGGTAATCCGGCTTGAGCTGGATCACCGCCTTCACCTGCTCGCCCCATTCGGGGTGCGGCACGCCGACGGTGGACGAATCGGCGACGGCCTCGTGCTTGATGAGCTCGTTGTCGATCTCCTGCGGATAGATGTTCACGCCCCCCGAGATGATCGTCTCCGCGTCGCGGCCGGTGAGGAACAGGAAGTCGTCCTCGTCGAAATAGCCGACGTCCCCCATCGTGAAGAAGTCGTCGATGCGGCTCTTCTGCGTCTTGGCCTCGTCCTTGAAATAGGTGAAGCCGCTGCCGGGCGGGAGCTGGTGATAGATGGTGCCGGGCTGCCCGTTGGGCTGATCCCGCCCGTCCTCGCCGATGATGCGGACCTTGAGCAGCTCCGGGCGCTTGCCGACGCTGCCGGGCTTCTTCAGCCATTCGTGGCTGTCGATGGTGAAGCCTGCGCCGCCTTCGGAACCGGCATAATATTCGCTCAGCACGGGCCCGAACCACTCGATCATCGCCAGCTTGACTTCGGGCGGGCACGGCGCGGCGCCGTGGACGATGTAGCGGACGTGATCGACCGGGTATTTCGCCTTCACCTCGTCGGGCAGCGCGAGCAGCCGCTGGAACATGATGGGCACGAGGTGGAGGTGCGTCACCTTGTGCTCGGAGATGGCGCGGAGCACGCCTTCGGAGTCCCATTTGTCGACGAAGATCAGCGGCACGCCCGCACCCATCGATGCGCGCACGTCGAAGACGAGCGGCGCGGCATGGTAGGCGGGCCCGGCGCACAGCTGGACGGAGCTGTCGCGATCGTAGCCGCGCAGGGCGTACATCGCCTGCGGCACGACGACCGGGTTGGCGCGGTAGACCCCCTTGGGCCGCCCGGTGGTGCCGGACGTGTACATCATCGAGTTGCCGAGCACCGGGTCGCCGATATCGCTCGGGTCCTCGCCCGCGAGCGCCTCCGCATAGCGATCGAAGCCCTCGATCTCGCCGCCGACCGCGAGCTTGACGATCAGGTTCGGCGCCATCGCGGCAGCGACGGCGATGGTAGGGATGCGCGCCTCGCCGATCAGCGCCTTGGCCTCGCAATCGTTGACGATGTAGCCGATCTCGTCGGCGGTCAGGTGCCAGTTGACGGGCGTCATGCGCAAGCCGGCGCGCAGCGTCGCCGCCTGCACCTCGATGAACTCGACCCGGTTGGAGCAGGCGATCGCCACCGCGTCGCCCGTCTCCAGCCCGCGCGCGCGGAGCAGGCGCGTGAGCTGGTTGGCGCGGGCGTTGACCTCGGCGAAGCTGTGCTCGGTCCCGTCGGGATCGACCACCGCCGTCCTGTCGGGCTGCACGTCCGCCCACACGGCGTAGGTCATGCCGACCGCCGCCGCCGCCTCCAGCCGCGCGTCCAGGCTCTCGGCCTCCGTCATCGCCGCCGCCGTGCTCACAGCGTCACCACGCGTTCCCAGTCGGCCGGGAAGAATACCTCGTCGGCATGCGCCGCCACGTCCTGCGCCGTATAGGGCTCCGACGGCCGGAAGCCTGGGACCTGGAGCATCTTCATTTCGCTGACGCCGCGTTGGGAGACGCCCAGCACCTTGCCGGTCTGCCCCTCGGCGAGGTCGCTCGCCATGTAGAGCACGGCAGGGGCGATGTTCTCGGGCAGCGCGAGCACGCTCGGCTCGCGGTCGCGCATCCCGGGCAGGTCGGAGGTCATGCGCGTGAACGCGCCGGGCGCGAGGCCCATCACGCGGATGCCGTAGCGCGCGCCCTCCAGCGCCAGCACCCGCATGAAGCCGTAGATGCCCGCCTTCGCCGCGCCGTAGTTCGACTGGCCGAAATTGCCGTAGAGGCCGGACGTCGACGAGGTCATGATGATGACGCCCTTGCGGCCGTTGTCCTTCAGATACTTCCACACCGGCGCGGTGCAGTTGTAAGTGCCCTTCAGGTGGACCTTGACCACCAGGTCCCAATCCTGCTCGCCGGTGTTGGCGAAGGTCTTGTCGCGCAGGATGCCGGCATTGTTGACCAGGATGTCGACCTGGCCGAACGCGTCGATCGCGGTCTGAAAGATCGCCTGGCCACCCTCGACGATCGACACGTCGTCGCCATTGGCGACCGCGCGGCCACCGTCGGCGGTGATCGCGTCCACCACCTTCTGCGCCGCCGCGCTGGTGCCCGCGCCCGAACCGTCGCGCGCGCCGCCCAGATCGTTCACCACCACCGCCGCACCTTCCCGCGCGAACAGCTTGGCATAGGCTTCGCCCAGGCCGCCGCCCGCGCCGGTGATGATCGCGACCTTGCCGTCCAGCAAACCCATACAACTCTCCTTTGCGCCCGCGCTCAGCGGAGCATGGTCAACCCGTTCTTGATGACGGTGGCGTTGCGTGCCGCCACCCGGCCCACGAAGCTGATCGCCTTGTCGTCGCGCCACAGGTCGACGCTGACCGTGTCGCCGGGGAAGACGGGGGCGGAGAAGCGTGCCTGGTGGCTGGCGATCCGGTCCGGGTTCCAGCCCGTGATCGCCTGCAGCACCGCGCGGCAGGTGATCCCGTAGGTGCACAGCCCGTGCAGGATCGGCCGCGGGAAGCCGGAGCGCCGCGCACTGTCCGGGTCCGAGTGCAGCGGGTTGCGGTCACCGTTGAGGCGATACAGCAGCGCCTGGTCGGGCCGCGTGGCGATGTCGACGGTGAGGTCCGGCGGGCGGCCCGGCACGACATGCGGCTCGGGCGCGCCGTCCGCCGGGCCGCCGAAGCCGCCGTCGCCGCGACAGAAGCTCGAGCCGGTCAGCGTCGCGACGGCCACGCCCGCCGCGTCGCGCCAGATCGTCTCGTTGACCAGCACCGCGCCCTTGTCCGCGCCCTTGTCGAACGCGCCGATCGTGCGCGATTCGATGGTGAACTCGCCTTCGGGCGGCAGCGGCCGGTGCAGCTCGACCTTCTGCTCGCCATGGACCAGCATCAGGAAATTGGGCTGGCTCGGCCGATGGCCGTCCGGGGTCGGCAAGGGTTCGCCGCGCCCGCGGCCGGTCAGCACCGTGACGGCGGTCGGCACCACCTTCAGCGCCTTTTCGGTCACGAAGGTGAGCTCCGCCTCGTCGAGCGGGTCCGCGCCCAGCCCGATCCCGAGCGCATAGAGCATGACGTCCTTGTCGCCGTAGCTGAAGGCGCAGGGCTGCGTGCCCTGCGCCAGCACGTCGGGATAATGGATCGCCACCCGCACACCTCTCCACGCGACTCCGACGGCCGTCCCGGCATCGCCGCGTCGCTTGCATTTGAATAGCGGGTATGCTGCCCGTGGCAAGAGAGTCGTTGGGCGTTCCGTAGCGGCAGCGGCACATTTCGGAAAGGAGGGCACGCAGATGACAATGACTCCCGAGGCGGTGATCGAGCCCGACCTGCCGATCGTCGACCCACACCACCATCTGTGGGACCGCCGCGGCGGCGGCCCGCGCGCGCACGCCTTCGACGAGGTGCTGCACCGCTTTCCGCGCTACCTGCTCGACGAGCTGCTCGCCGACACGGGCGACGGCCACCGCATCGAAGCGACGGTATTCGTCGAGTGCCGCGCGATGTACCGTGCCGACGCGCCCGAGCCGCTGCAGCCGGTCGGCGAGGTCGAGTTCGTCAACGGCGTCGCGGCGATGAGCGCCAGCGGGATCTACGGCCCGACCCGCGCCTGCGCGGCGATCGTCGGCAAGGCGGACCTGCTGCTCGGCGACGCGGTGGCGCCGGCGCTGGAGGCCGAGCTTGCGGCGAGCCCGCGCCTGCGCGGCATCCGCCACAGCGCGTCGTGGGACGCCGACCAGGCCGTGCTCGGCCCGCTCGCGCGCACGCCCGAGGAATTGTACCGGGCGGACGCCTTCCGCGCCGGCTTCGCCTATCTGGCGGACTACGGCCTGACCTTCGACGCCTGGCTGCTGGAGCCGCAGCTGCCCGACCTGATCGACCTGGCGCACGCTTTTCCCGAGCAGCCGATCGTCCTCGATCATGTCGGCACGCCGCTAGGAATCGCCAGCCATGCCGGGCGGCGGCCGGAGAATTTCGCCCGCTGGCGGGCCAGCATCCGCGCGCTCGCCGCCTGCCCGGCGGTGACGGTGAAGCTCGGCGGGTTGGCGATGGCCTTCTGCAACTTCGATCCCGCCCCCGCGGACGGGCCGGCGTCGGCCTGGTTCGCCGAGCAGTGGCGGCCTTACATCGAGACCTGCATCGAGGCGTTCGGGCCGACGCGCTGCATGTTCGAGAGCAACTTCCCGGTCGACAAGCCTAGCTGCGATTACCGGACGCTGTGGAACGCCTTCAAGCGCATCGCGGCCGGCTGCTCGCCAGACGAGAAGCAGGCGCTGTTCGCGGGCACGGCGCGCCGTTTCTACCGCATCAACGAAGGAGAGGATGGATGACCGACGCGAAAATCGACCGGGACGGCCCGCTCAAGGGCAAGACGGCGCTGGTGACGGGGGCCAGCCGCGGCATCGGCGAGGCGATCTGCGTGCGCCTGGCGATGGCCGGCGCGCGGGTGGTCGCCTCGGCGCGCACCGCGGAAGACGGGGAGAGCAAGCTGCCCGGCACGCTGCACGCGACGGTCGACCGGCTGCGCACGGCGGGTGCAGACGCGGCGTTCGTCAAGGCCGATCTGGCGCTGGCGGCGGATCGCGAGCGGCTGGTGAGCGAGGCCGAGGCCGCGTCGGGACCGATCGACGTGCTCGTGAACAACGCCGCGATCACCTATTTCATGCCGGTCGCCGTCTTCTCCGAAAAGCGCTTCAAGCTGATGATGGAGGTGCAGGTCTATGCGCCCTTTCACCTGGCGCAGCTGGTGCTGCCGGGAATGAAGGAGCGCGGCGGCGGCGCGATTGTCAACATCTCGTCGCCCGCCGGCATCCATCCCAAGCCGCCCTATGGCGGCGCGCAGGGCGGCACCGTCTACGGGATGTGCAAGGCGGCGCTGGAGCGGTTCACCACCGGCCTCGCTGCGGAGGTGCAGGAGGACGGCATCGCGGTGAACGTCGTCTCGCCGGGGCTGGTCGACACGCCGGGCGTGGCGGTCCACGGCCTCATCAACGAGCGCACCAGGGATCGCGTGCAGCCGATCGAATATATCGCGGAGGCCGTGTACCGGCTGGCGATCGCGGACCCGCAGGCGATGACGGGACAGGTCGCCTACGCCGCGCCGTTCCTGGCGGAGCTGGGGATCACTCCCTCGGCGCTGCTCTGAACAAAGCGGATCGGCCGCGCGGGGGACACACGCGGCCGATCCGGAAGGATCAGAACCGGGTATTCAAGGCCAGCTTGAACATGCGGCCGTACGGGTTGCCGACGAACGGCTCGTAATCATAATCCTCGCGCGCGAACGGTGGCTGCGCATCGAGGATGTTGAACACCGTGCCGGTCACCGTCACGTGATGCCCGACATCGACCGACAGGTTGAAGTCGGCGGTGACGAACTCGTTGATGTCGGCACCCTGCGTCAGCGTCACGCCGCCGAGATTGGCGTTGGGCGCGAACGGCCCTGACCGGGTGTCGTAGCGCTGATCGTGCAGGCCGTCCGAATAATTTACGGTGACGCGCGCATCGATCGGCCCGTCGCCGAGATCGACATGCGCCTGCCCCTTCCACTTGGGCAGCGGATACAGGATCGTCTGGTAGTTCAGCTTGCCGACGCCGTCGAACGCCGCCGACACCTGCGTTCCCGCGACGTTGACCACGCCGATCTTGTCCTCGATCGAATAGGTCGCGACCACGCCCGCGCCGAAGCGCAGATTGGTCCCGAACAGGTCGCGATGGTTGTAATCGACCTGGAAATCCAAGCCGTCATTCTGCTGGTCGGGCCCGTTCTGCAGCTGCAGCAGCACGCGCGACACCTGCGAGACCACCGTCGTCGCGACGCACGGCCCGTTGGTGTTGAAGGTGAATCGCGCGGCCAGCCCCGGATTGGCGGCGCAGGTGTTGGGCAGGCCGGTCGGGAACAGCGTCGCCACCATCGACGCGAGCGGATCGGTGACGATCGCGTCGGTCAGCTTGTACTTGAAATAATCCACGGTCGCCTGGAAGCCGCCGAACTTCAGGATGATGCCGCCCGAATAGTTGGTCGACTTCTCCGGCTTGAGGGCGGCGTTGCCCAACGTATCGGTCGGCGTGAAGGTCGAACCGATCAGCTGCAGGGTCGTGATCTTGGTCGGGCTGGTGTTCTGCGGCGTCGGGCCGCGGAAGGTCGTGCCGATGCCGCCGCGCAGCGCCAGCCACGGCGTGACCTGCCAGCGCAGGCGGGCCTGCGGGTTGAAGGTCGAGCCGATGCCGCCGCGATAGTCCTCGAAGCGGGCGGACGCCTGCAGGTTGACCGTGTCGAAGATCGGCACCTGCAATTCGCCGAACGCCGCATAGACGTCCTGGTTTACCGAGACGGGCGCGCTCGTGCCGAGGAACGCATTGGCCCCGTTGGGCGCGGAAGGCGTCGTGCTGCCGGCCAGCGGCGAGCAGGCGGCGGGATTGAGCTGGCCGGTGATCGGCGTGTCGCGGCAGGGATTCTGCGCGATGTTGCCGTTGCCGCTATACTTCGTCTCGAACCAGGTCTTGCGATACTGGCCGCCCAGCGCGAAGGCGACGTCGCCGCCCGGCAGCGTCACGCCCGTCTTGCCGCTGATCTGCGCGTCGGCGACGAACAGTTCGGTGTCGTAGACGGTCGAGCCGCGCTGGAAGATCCAGGAGGCGAGGCTGGCGGTGTTGGCGGGGCCGTTCGCCTGCGGGTTGGTGTTGCCGGTGGCGGCATTGACGGCAACGGCGTTGCCGAACGGGTTCAGGAATTCGCAGCCGTTCGCGCCCGGCGTGGTGCCGGTGCAATTATAGCCGCCCAGGCCCAGCAATGCCCGCTGCACGCGATCGCCGAAGCTGTCATAGCCGTCGAAATATTTGTTGTAGTCGTCATAGGTGACGCCGAGATCGTAGTTGATCGAGCTCGTAATATCGCCGCTGACGTCGACGGTGGCGCGGAACCGCTCGTTCTTGCCCTCGGCCCGCGACGAGCCGCTTTCCTTGGAGTCGTCCAGGAACAGGGGGTTGCCGCCGGTGAGATACGGCCTGAACAGCAGCGTCGGGAACAGCACGCCGACGCTGGCGGCCGGGAACTGCGCGGGGTTGCTGGCGCGATAGGCGATGAAGCCAGGGTTGTTCGCCGGCACGAAGAAGCCCGCCGAGGAGATCGCGCCGCTGGCCCGCGACGGCGCCTGCGTCAGCAGATAGCTGGGCGAGGTGAGGCCGTGCGGATCCGTCGTGCGGCCGTACAGCGCGGTGATCTCGAGCTTGGAATTGCCCGGCAGATCCGCCTCGAAATCGAGATAAGCCTGGCCGCGCTTCTCGAGCTCGACCAACGCGTCATAGGGCGAGTATTTGGTGTAGCACTGGCCGCCGGGATAGCCGGGCTTCGGATTTCCCACGAAGCCGCCCAGCGAGGTGCAGCTGGAATCCGCCTGCAGGCTGCCGATGAGGCCAGTCGGCCCCGCCACGTTGATCGGCGCGCCGGTGGCGCCGAGCGCGATGAACGTCGCGGGATTGCCGCCGCCCGTCCAGCCGCCTTCCGGGTTCTGCGGATAGGTCAGGTTGGTGAACTGCCGATCGCGCGCGAGCAGCTCGCCGCGCTTCTGGAAGCCGATCGCGGCGAGCACGCGGAAGCCGTTGCCGTGGTGACCGTAGCTGATCGAGGCGTCGATATCGCCGTCGGTGTTCTTCACCCATTTGTAGCTGCCGCCGACGTTGAAGCCTTCCTGGTCGGTGCGAGTGATGAAGTTGACCACGCCCGCGACCGCGTCGGAGCCATAGGTGGCGGCGCCGCCGTCCTTGAGCACCTCGATCCGCCCGATCGCGGCGAGCGGCAGCAGGTTGATGTCGGTCGCGCCGCCCGCGACGTTGGTGTTGGCGAGCCGCTTGGAGTTGAGCAGCACGAGCGTGCGCGACGGGCCGAGGCCGCGCAGGTTGACCGAAGCGACGCCGCCGCCACCCTGCGCGCGGCTGTCGAACTGGTTGGAGTCGCCGGTCACGCCCGAGGAGGTCGGCAGCGCCTTGAGCAGCTCGACCGGGGACGGGTTGCCCTGCTTGGCGATCTCGGCGGCGCCGATCACGTCGACCGGGATGGCCGCGTCCTCGGGCGTGCCGCGGATCAGCGAGCCGGTGACGACAATGTCCTGCGTCGCGGGGGCATCGGCCGACTGCGCCTCGACCGGCTGCGCACCGGCCGCCTGAATGCCGGCAGGACCGCCCTGTGGCGTTGCCGAACCCGCGACCTGCGCCGCTGCGGGCATCGCCATCGTCCACGCGAGCGCGGAGATCGCGCACGCCGCCAGGAACCGCTTGTCAGCCATAACCCCTCCTCGTGGCCGGCGCTCACCTGGCGTTCCGTACCTTGCCTTCGACTAAACGGGTTATCCGGGCCGTCGTCAAGCCGCGTTCCGCCACCGCCCCGCGCCCGACGTGAGTATTTGGGAAGCGTGGCTTTCGCGTCACTCATACCGCGCCTTCGAAAGGGTCAAAAGCCCTGCCCCGTGTCGCCACTGGCCTGCTGCGTGGCATCTCGGCTACAGCCCCGCGGCGTTCGGCGGCAGGAGCAGGCAGTGCGATGGACATGATCGGCGTCATCGGGGCGGGGCAGATGGGGGCGGGCATCGCCCAGGTCTCGGCGCAGGCCGGCTATCGCGTGCTGCTGGCGGACGTCGACCGCGCGCGTGCCGAAGCGGGACGCGCGGGGATCGGCAAGGCGCTCGACCGGCTGGTAGCAAAGGACAAGATCGCCGCAGCGGCGCGCGACGCGGCGCTCGCGCTGATCGAGCCGGTCGAGGGCCCCGCGGCGATGGCCGGGTGCGCGCTGGTGATCGAGGCGGCGACGGAGCGCGAGGAGATCAAGCGCCGCATCTTCGCCGAGGTCGGCGCCGTGCTCGGGCCGGACGCGGTGCTCGCCTCCAACACCTCGTCCATCCCGATCACGCGCCTGGCGCAGACCGCGCCCGATCCGGCGCGGTTCGTCGGCGTCCACTTCTTCAACCCGGTCCCCGTGATGGGGCTGATCGAGCTGATCCGCGGGCTGGCGACGTCGGACGCGACGGTGGCGGCGGTGGGGGCATACGCCGCGCGGCTCGGCAAGCGGGTGGTGCGCGCCAACGACGCGCCGGGCTTCATCGTCAACCGCGTGCTGATGCCGATGCTGAACGAGGCATGCTTCGCGCTCGGCGAGGGCGTGGCGACGATCGCGGACATCGACGCCGCCTGCCGTCTCGGGCTCAACCATCCGATGGGTCCGCTGACGCTGGCCGACTTCATCGGGCTCGACACGTGCCTGGAGATCACCCGCGTGCTGTTCGAGGGCACCGGCGATCCCAAGTTCCGCCCCGCGCCGCTGCTGGTCAAATATGTCGAGGCCGGCTGGTTCGGGCGCAAGACCGGCCGCGGCTTCTACGACTATGCGGGGCCGGAACCCGTCCCCACCCGCTAGCCGGCATAATGCGTCGCGGTGCCCGCGACGACGTACCAGGTGACGAACAGCCCGCCGATCAGCGCGCCCGGCAGGTAGCTGCCCGTCCGCCGCTCGGTATAGACGGCGAGCACGCCCAGCCCGGCGAGCAGCGGCACGAACTGGATCGCGACGATCGCGTTCAGCGCCTCGAACGCGAGCGGCAGGTGGCCTGTCGCGAACAGCGCCAGATACTGCCCGCCGGTCAGCAGCAGGAAGCCCGCCGCCAGCGCGCCGGCGGCGCTCAGGTAGCCGCCTGCCGCCGAGCGCGCGTGCCGCGCCAGCGCCGCCGCGCCGCGGAACGCGACCGCGACGAAGGCGAGGAACGGCAGCAGGTAGGCGAGGCAGGCGAGCGCCTGGCGGCCGTCCAGCGGGCGCAGCGCCACCACCCAGAAGCGCGCGTCGAGCGGGATCAGCGCGCCGACCGCGATCACGAGGTAGAGCACCGCCACCACCACGATCGCGAGCGGCAGCGCCAGCGCCCAGCGGGCCGGCGCCCACGCCGCCTGCTCGCCGCGCAGCAGCCGCCCGAACAGCAGCGCCAGCACCGTGTTGCCGACCGCCCAGACGACCAGCCAGTTGGTGATCGCCTGCGGGAACAGCGCCGAGGGCGGGATCGGCGGCGGTAGCACCAGCAGCGCGAGGTAGAAGGTCAGCGGCGGCACCAGCGTGGTGAGCCACCACAGGCCCCACCAGCGTCCGTCCCGGGCCGTCCGCCTATCGGTGACGGGCCGGCGCAGCGCGGCATAGCGCGGCAGCCCGAGCAGCAGGTCGAACAGGCCGAAGGTCAGCGCGGCGAGGCCGAGCAGCGCCCAACCGGTGCCGGCCTCCTTGCCCCACCAGATCTGGTCGCCCGGCGGGATCGGCCAGCCCCCGCGCAGCGTCCGCGCGAACCAGCCCACCGCGTCGCCTACCGCCGCCGTCGACAGGTGATCGCCCGGATGCGTGGCGACCGGCGTCAGCAGCAGCCGCGCCGTGCCGGCCGCGACATCGCCGTAGAGCCGGCCGGGCGCGACCGGCGCGGCGGTGCCGAACAGGGCGCGCAGCTTGGCGCTGTCGCCGACCAGCCGCGCGGCGGGCACGCCCCACATCAGCGGCGCGAACTCGTCATACCGGCTGTAGACGACCGCCAGGTTGCGGGGCCAGCCGGGCGTGCCCTCGCGTGCATAGGGCGCCCCCGTCGACGAGCCTTCCAGCACCATCGCGCGATACCAGTCGGGATGCGCGGCCGCGGCGGCGAGCACCGTCCAGCCGCCCATCGAATGCCCCTCCAGGCCGATGTTGGCGCGATCCACGAACGGCAGCGAGCGCAGGTAGGCCAGGCCGTCGGGGCCGCCGAAACCGTCTTTGGTCGCCGCGCCGCCGCTATAGCCGTGGCCGCGCTGGTCGAGCGCGAGGACGACATAGCCGCGCCGCGCGAACTCGATCGCGAACGGGCTCTGCGTCTCGCGGGTGTTGATATAGCCGTGCACCGCCAGGATGCCCGGCGCCGGCGTCTGCGCGGTCGCGGCGCGCGGCTGGTAGAGCAGCGCGCTCAGCGTCGTCCCGTCCGCGGCGCGGAACCGGATGTCGCTGACCGACACGTCGCCGCGCGTCTGCGTCCAGGCCGCCAGCCCCCAGCCGCCGACGATCAGCAGCAACGCCGCCAGCAGCCAGCGCGCGGCGTACAGCGGTCGCAGGCCTCCCATGTCCGACCCGGCCATCACCGCTCTCCCTCCCGTCTGCCCCAGCTTAGGCGGGCGATTAACCGGATGCTATAGCTTCGGCCTTAGCACCGGGTGGATGCGTGACGCACGATCGATCCGGATCAAAGCGGGCGGGCCCGCGCTGGCGGCGGCGGTCGCGCTCGGCATCGGCGGGCTGCTGACCGCCAGCGCCTGGCCGGGCATGGCCGCGATCGTCCTGCTGCTCGCGCTGGTCGGTCGGGCGCGGCCCGATGCGACGGACGCCGGCGGATCGGACGCGACGCCCGTCGGCACCCGCGAAGCGCTGCACCCGGTGAGCGGGCTGCAGACGCGCGAGCCGCTGCTGGCGCGGATGGCGGCGGACGGGTGCGGCACGCTGGGCGTCATCGTGTTCAAGGATTACGACCGGCTCTGCGCGTTCGACCCGGAAGCGGGCGACCGCGTGCTGCGCGCGCTGGCCGCGCGGGCGGCGGCGATGCTGCCGCCGACGCGCACGGTGGCGCATGTCGATCGCGGCCATCTGGCGATCTGGGCGGACGGCGCGACGCCGTCCACCGCGGCGGAGCGCGAGCTGCAGGCCGCCGTCTATGCGCTCGGCACCGCGGTAGTGGACGACGCGCGCGACATCCTGCCGGAGGTGGCGCTGCGCTGCCTGCGGTTCGACGGCGCGGCAGAGACGCCCGAAGTGGCGCTCGCGCGCACCATCGCCGCGTTCGCGGTCGCGGAGCTGGCCGCCGGTGCTGCGGCACCCGCGGACCAGGCGGATCTCGCCCGCGCGCGCTTCGTGCTGGAGCAGGACCTGCGCCAGGCGATCGCGCGCGGCGAACTGCAGCTCCTGTTCCAGCCGCTGGTCGACGCCGGCGAGGGCCGGGTGTGCGGCGCGGAAGCGCTGCTACGCTGGGAGCGGGCGAGCGGCGCGGTGTCGCCGTCGCGCTTCGTGCCGATCATGGAAGCCGCCGGGCTGGCCCGCGAGATCGGGCTGTGGGTGCTGAACGCCGCGCTCGCGGCCTCGGCCGACTGGGCGCGCCAGGGGCTGGCGGGGCTGACGGTCGCGGTGAACGTCTCGGGCCAGCAGATGGGCGACGCGGACCTGCCGGCAGTGGTCGGCCGCGTGCTCGCCCGCCATGGCCGACCGCCCGAGGCGCTGGAGATCGAATTGACCGAGAGCGTCGCGCTGGGCGATGCGGGGCAGGCGGCGCGGCTGGTCGAGGCGTTGCGCGCGCAGGGCGTGGCGGTCGCGATCGACGATTTCGGCACCGGCTTCTCGTCGCTCAGCACGATGCGCCGCCTCGCCTTCGACAAGATCAAGATCGACCGCGAATTCGTGACCGACGTGCATCTCCGGCCGGAGAGCCAGGCGATCTGCCAGAGCGTGATCGCGCTCGGTCGCGGGCTCGGCATCCGCGTCCTCGCCGAGGGCGTCGAGCAGCGCGCCGAGGTCGACTGGCTGCGACGGCACGGCTGCCGCTATTTCCAGGGCTATCATTTCGCCGCCCCGCTCGCGGGGCCGGCGTTCGTCCGCTTCGCCGGCGACCACGCCACGCTGGCCGAGCTGCTGCCCGGCGACGCGCCGGCGCTGCGCCACCAGATCGTGAAAAGGCTTTCCGCATGACCCCCCGTTGCCGTCGCGCGCTCGCGGCCTGCGCCTGCGTGCCCGCCATCCTCGTCGCCGCCTGCTCGCACGCGCCGGGCGCGCACCCCGCCGCGCCCAGCACCAAGGCGCCGCCGGCTGCCGCCGAGAGCGATGCGATCCTGGCGCTGCTTGACCAGGGGAATGTCGATGCCGCGCGCAAGCGGTTGAAGGCGGCGCTGAAGCGGGCGCCGGACGACCCGAAGCTGGCGGTGCTGCGCGATTCGCTCGACCGCGATCCCAAGGACCTGCTCGGTCCGCAGAGCTACCCCTATACCGTCCAGCCCGGCGAGAC
This sequence comes from uncultured Sphingomonas sp., assembly GCF_964250165.1. Lineage (GTDB taxonomy): Bacteria > Pseudomonadota > Alphaproteobacteria > Sphingomonadales > Sphingomonadaceae > Sphingomonas. The sequence continues at coordinate 25,481 of NZ_CAXUEK010000028.1, forward strand.
GATGACGGGCCTCGCGCAGCGCTTCCTGGGCAACCGGCTCAAGGCGTATCAGCTCGCCCGCTATAACGGGGTGGCCAAACCCGCGGCGCTTGCCGCCGGCCAGGTGATCCGCATCCCCGGCGAGCCGCCGCGCCGCATCGAGCCCGCGCCGGTGCGCACGGTGGAGCCCGCCGCGCCCAGGTCGGCGCCGCGGGTCCGCGCGGGCCAGGCCAGGCCGTCGTCGCCGAAGCCGGCCGCGGCCGCCACGGCTGCGGCCATCGCCGATCCGGCCGCCGCCCGGCAGGCGCGCGCCGCCGGGCTCGCCGCGCTCAACCAGGGCCGTGTCGGCCCGGCGGTGGGACTGCTGCGGCGCGCGGCGGCGCTCGATCGCGGCAATCCGCTGATCGCCCGCGATCTCGCCCGCGCCGAGCGCATCGCCGCAACCGTCCAGCATCATCGCTAAGGCTTCGCTTACCACTCCGACCGTAAGGGCTGCCGCCACGAAGCTGGGACGTTGATCCGCATGGACATGCTGGGCCGGTACAAGATCGAGCGGCGGCTGGGTGAAGGCGCGATGGCGGACGTCTACCGCGCGCTCGACACCGGCATCGGCCGCACGGTGGCGATCAAGGTGCTCAAGCCCGAGCTGGCGCGCGATCCGGAGCTGGGCCAGCGCTTCCTGCGCGAGGCGCGCGCCGCGGGCGGACTCAACCACCCCGGCATCGCCACCATCTACGACGTCGGCGAGGCGGGCGGCACGCCCTATATCGCGATGGAGCTGATCGAGGGCCAGCCGCTCGATGTCGCGCTGCAGGCGCACGGTCGCCTGCCGCACGAGCGCGTGCTGCTGCTCGCCGAGCAGCTGGCCGGCGCGCTCGCCTATGCGCATCGCGCGGGCGTCGTGCATCGCGACATCAAGCCCTCCAACATCCTGCTGTCGGCGGACGGGCAGACCGCCAAGCTGGTCGATTTCGGCGTCGCGCGCGTCGCCGAGCTGGAAGCCGAGCAGAACCTGGCGAAGACGCAGGCGGGCCAGATGATCGGCACCCCGCGCTACATGAGCCCCGAACAGGCGCTGGGCCTGCCGGTGGATGCGCGCTCCGACCTCTTCTCGCTGGGCGTCGTGCTGTACGAGATGGTGACGGGCAAGGTCGCCTTTCCCGGCATGGGGCTGGCGACGCTCGCCATCCAGATCGCGCAGGATCGGGTCGAGCCGGTCGGACGGACGGCGGCGGACTGCTCGCCGGGCCTCAGCTTCATCATCGACAAGCTGCTCGCCAAGAAGCCGGAGGCGCGCTTTCCCGACGGCGAGGCGCTGGTCCGCGCGCTGGAACGCGAGCGGCAGGCCGGCGCCGAACAGGCGCCCGCGCGGCGCGGGCTGCCGCTGCGCTTCAAGCTGCCGCTGGCACTGGCGGCGGTGACGGCGGCGACGCTGGCCGTCAGCGTGACGGCGGTGCTCGGGCGCCAGCAGCACACGCTGATGCAGATGGCGATCGTGTCGGGCAGCTCGATCGCGGGCTTCGTCACCCAGAACACGGCCGTGCTCGCCGCCGACAATGCGGGGCTGCCGGCCGCGCGGCAGGACTGGTCGGCGCTGCAGGCGTTCGTCGTCTCGGCGGCGCGCGACCCGGAGATCCGCGGCATCGTCGTCGCCGACACCGACGGCGTGATCCGTGCCGCCGACGCGCCCGGGCTGGTCGGCCGTCGTTATCGCGCGCCCCAGGGCGAGGCGGCGGTGACCGGCGGGGGTCGCGTCGCCGTATCCGCCGTGACCGACGACGGGCACGGCGCGGGACTGCGCTTCGTGCAGCCGATCCGGTATGCCGGCGCCACCTTCGGCACGGTCGATCTGGTGCTGCGCCGGCGGGCGCTCGACGCCGCGCTGGGGCAATCGCGCATGCTCCTCGCCGGGCTGGCGCTGGTCGTGACGGCGGCGGTGCTGGCGGTCGGATATCTCAGCGGCGCGCTGGTCGCGCGCCCCCTGAAGCGGCTGGGACGCGCGCTGGACGAGGCGGCGGCCGCGGATTTCGCGCTGCGGCTCTCGCACCACCGCCGCGACGAACTCGGCGCGGCGTTCGATGCCTTCAACCGCGCCGCCGCCGCGATCGAGCCGCGGCTGCAGGGCGGTCCGCGCGAGACCGCGGCGACGCTCGCCGCCACCCGCATCCTGCCCGCCGCCGACCGCCACGCGGCCTGAGGAACGCGCCCCCATGTACATGCTTCAATTGTTCGACGAGGCGGACGCGATCCAGCCGGTCGATGCCCGGCTGATCCGCGAAGGCGTGCTGCGCATCGGCCGCGACGCGAGCGCCGACTGGCCGATCGCGGATCCCGATTGCGCCCTGTCGCGCGCGCATTGCGAGGTGAGCGCGGACGCCGACGGCCTGTCGCTGACCGCGCTCGGCGCGAACGGCGTGTTCGACGACCTTTCCGGCGAGCGGCTGCCCGACGGCGCGCCGACGCCCCTGCCGCTGCCCAGCGCCTTCCGGCTCGGCCGCTTCCGCATCGTCGCTACCCATGCGCCGCACGGCGACGAGCCGATCGACGGCGCGCGCACGGTGGTGCTGCGGCCGCCGCTGGGCAGCTCGACCGAGGTGCCCAGCGACTGGGCGGACGGCGACGCCCCCCCGGCCGCGCCCGCCGGCGAGGGCTCGCTGCTCGACGCCTTCTGCCGCGGCGCGGGGCTCGACCCGTCGCAGCTGTCGGGCGAGGACGCGGCCGAGATCATGGCGCGGATCGGCGCGGTCTATCGCCAGATGGTGCTGGGCGTCGGCGACCTGATGGCGGAGCGCGACCGCGCGCGGGGACTGTATCAGCTGACCCGCACGACGATCGGCGGCGCGGACAACAACCCGTTCAAGTGGGCGCCGACGCAGCGCCTGGCGGTCGACCTGCTGCTGGCGGGCTCGGACAGCTTCCTGTCCGGCCCGGCGGCGCTGCGCGCGTCGTTCCGGGACATCAAGCAGCACCTGGTGGCGAGCTTCGCCGGGCTGAACGCCAGCCTGCGCGCGGCGGTGGCGAGCTTCGATCCCGCCGCGCTCGACAAGGCGGCGGAGGGACGCGGCTCGCTGCTCAAGGGGCGCGCCGCGGTGCAGATGGAGGAGGTGGCGCGCCGCCACGCCGATCTCGTGCAGCAGCTCGCCGACGGAACGGCCGGCTCGCTCGATCGCGCCTTCGTCGCCGCCTATGACGCGGCCGGGCGGGACGCGGCATGAGCGCGCTGCTCGCCCGCTGGCGGCGCGGCGCGGCCGGGGACGATGTCCCCGTGGTGTCCGCCGCCCGCACGCATGTCGGGCGGGTCCGCGCGATCAACGAGGATCGGGTGCTCGACCGTGCCGACCGCAGGCTGTGGGCGATCGCCGACGGCATGGGCGGGCATGGCGGCGGCGACGTCGCCGCGGACGCCGCGATCGCGGCGCTGGCAGCGATGGCCGATGCGGCCGCGCCGATCACCGCCGGGACGACCGCCGCCGCGCTCGCCACCGCGCACCGGCGCATCGCCGCCGGCGCGGGGCCGAGCGGGACGACGATCGTGGTCCTCCATCTGGCCGGCGCCAGCGCGACCGTCAGCTGGGCGGGGGACAGCCGCTGCTATCTCGTCCGCGACGGCGCGGTGCGCCAGCTGACGCGCGACCACAGCGTGGTGCAGGAGCTGATCGACGCCGGCATCCTCGCGCCCCGCGATGCCGCGCGCCACCCGAGCGCCCATGTCGTCACCCGCGCGCTCGGCGTCGAACCGCTCGCCGACCTCGAAGCGCTGAGTGTCGAGACCCGGCCGGGCGACCGGCTGCTGCTCTGCTCGGACGGCGCGTCGCGCTCGCTGGTCGACCGCGACCTCGCGGCGTGCGAGGCGGTACCCGCCTATGCCGACCGGCTGCTCACCGCCGCGCTCCAGCGCGACGGCACCGACAACATCAGCGTGATCGCCGTCGCGATCGGCCCCGAACCGACGGCCTGACATGGTCGCGCGACGCCCGCAGGACCGGATGGCCCGCCTCGACCGGCGACGCACCCGGCGGGTTCCCGTCGCCATGACCGCCGCGGTGTGCGGCACCGGCATCAGCAGGCGCCGGCTGCCGCTGACCGACATCTCGGCCGGGGGCTGCCGCCTCGCCACGCCGTTCGGCTGGCCCGCGGGATCGGTGGTCGTCATCACCCTCCCGACGCTCGCCCCGCGCGCCGCGCGCGTGCTGTGGCACACGGCGAGCGCGGTCGGGCTCGCCTTCGAGCAGGCGATCAACCCGCTGGTGATCGAAGGACCGCTCAGCCCGTTCTGGACGCGGGCTTAGCCTTCGCCTTCGGCCTCGCCGCCGGTTTCGCCTTGGCCGGCGCCTTGCCCTTGGCCCTGCCTTTGCCCTTGGCCGGCGCGACGGCGGCGCGGGCGTCGATCAGCTGCGCCGCCTCCTCCAGCGTCAGCGCCTGCGGCTCCCCCGTCTTGGGCAGCGTCGCATTCGTCGTGCCGTCGGTGACATAGGGGCCGTAGCGCCCCTCCATCAGCTTCAGCGCAGCGCCGGTGCGCGGGTGCTCGCCCAGCTCCTTGAGCGCCGTGCGCGCGGCCCCGCGCTGCGGCCGCCCGCCGCCCGCGGCCGCCTCCGCGAGCTTGACCACGGCGGCGTTCATGCCGGTCTCGAACACCTCGGCGGTGGCGGCGAGCCGCGCATATTTGCCGTCATGCATCAGATACGGGCCGTAACGGCCAATCGCGGCGGTGATCGGGTTGCCGGTCTCCGGGTGCACGCCGATCGTGCGCGGCAGCGACAGGAGCTTGAGCGCCAGCTCCAGCGTCAGCTCGCCCGCGTCCTTGGGGATCGACGCGCGCTTGGCATCCTTGCCCTCGCCGAGCTGGATGTAGGGCCCGAACCGGCCCGCCTTGCGCTCGACCGGCAGCCCCGTCTCGGGATCGTGACCGAGCTGCTCGGGCGTCGCTTCCACCGCCGCGTCGCCCGCCTGACCGAAGCGGCGGGTGTAGCGGCAGTCGGGGTAGTTGGAGCAGGCGACGAACGCGCCGAACCGGCCGCCGCGCAGCGCCAGCCGCCCGATCGCGCAGTTCGGGCACAGCCGCGGGTCGGCGCCGTCCGCGCGCTCGGGGAACAGGTAGGGCTCCAGGAAGGTGTCGAGCTCGGCGGTGATCGCCGACGGCTGCTGCTCCATCACCTCCGTGGTCTTGGGCTTGAAGTCGCGCCAGAAGGCGTCGAGCACCGCCTGCCACTTCGCCCGCCCGCCGGAGACGTCGTCCAGCTCCTCCTCCAGTTCGGCGGTATAGTCGTAGCCGACATAGCGCGGGAAGAAGCGCTCCAGGAACGCCGTCACCAGCCGCCCGCTCTCCTCCGCCCAGAAGCGGTTCTTGTCGATCCGGACATATTCGCGCTCCTTCAGCGTCTTGATGATCGAGGCGTAGGTGGACGGGCGGCCGATGCCGAGCTCCTCCATCCGCTTGACCAGCGAGGCTTCCGAAAAGCGCGGCGGCGGCTGCGTGAAATGCTGCTCGGCATCGACGGCCTTCTTCGCGGGCGCATCGCCCTCGCGCAGCCGGGGCAGGCGGCGCGCTTCCTCGTCCTGGCTGTCGTCCGACCCCTCCTCGTAGAGCGCGAGATAGCCGGGGAACAGCACCACCTGGCCGGTGGCGCGGAGCACGTGGCGGCCGGTTCCCTCGGCCAGCTCCACCGTGGTCCGCTCCATGCGCGCCGACGCCATCTGGCTCGCGAGCGCACGCTTCCAGACCAGATCATACAGCCGCGCATGGTCGCCCGAGCCGAGCTTGTCGCGGCCGAAATCGGTCGGCCGGATCGCCTCGTGCGCTTCCTGCGCGTTCTTGGCCTTGGCCTGATACTGGCGCGGCTTGTCGGGGACGTAGCTCGCGTCATAGCGGTTCGCGACCGCCAGCCGCGCGGCGCTGATCGCCGAATGATCCATCTGCACGCCGTCGGTGCGCATATAGGTGATCGCGCCGTCCTCGTAGAGCTGCTGCGCGATCCGCATCGTGTGATCGGCGGAGAAGCCGAGCTTGCGCGCCGCCTCCTGTTGCAGCGTCGAGGTGGTGAAGGGCGGCGGCGGGTTGCGCGTCGCGGGCTTGGTCTCGACCGACTGGACGGCGAAGCGCCCCGCCTCGACATCCGCCTTCGCGCGGCTCGCCATTCCCTCGTCGCCGATCGCGAGCCGGTCGAGCCGGTCGCCGTTCCAGGTGACGAGCCGCGCGGTGAACGGCGTCCCGTCCTGCTCCAGACTGGCGGTCACCGACCAGTATTCCTGCGCGCGGAACGCCTCGATCTCGCGCTCGCGCTCGACGATCAGGCGCAGCGCCACCGACTGGACGCGCCCCGCCGACTTCGCGCCGGGCAGCTTGCGCCACAGCACGGGGGAGAGCGTGAAGCCGACCAGGTAATCCAGCGCGCGCCGGGCGCGATAGGCGTCGATCAGGTCGTGATCGAGCTGGCGCGGCGCCTTCATCGCGTCCGTCACCGCCTGCTTGGTGATCGCGTTGAAGGTGACGCGCTCGACCTCCCTGGGCAGCGCCTTGCGGCCGCGCAACACCTCCTGCACATGCCAGGAGATCGCCTCCCCCTCACGGTCGGGGTCGGTGGCGAGGATCAGCCGGTCGGCCTTCTTCGCCTCGTCGGCGATCGCGCGGAGCTGCTTGGCCTTGTCGGCATAGTTCTCCCACTCCATCGCGAAGCCGTCGTCGGGGTTCACCGAGCCGTCCTTGGGCGGCAGGTCGCGGACATGGCCGTAGGAGGCCAGCACCCGGTAATCGGCGCCGAGATATTTCTCGATGGTCTTCGCCTTGGCGGGCGATTCGACGATGACGAGC
>NZ_CAXUEK010000029.1:0-32189 GCF_964250165.1 uncultured Sphingomonas sp.
CCGACCGGCTATTCGTTCAACCTCGACGGCACCAACATCTACATGACGCTCGCCGTGCTGTTCATCGCGCAGGCGACCGGGACGTCGCTGACGCTGGGGCAGGAGCTGCTGCTGCTCGGCGTCGCGATGCTGTCGTCCAAGGGTGCGGCCGGGGTGACGGGAGCTGGGTTCATCACGCTCGCCGCGACGCTCTCGATCCTGCCGACGGTGCCGGTGGCGGGCATGGCGCTGATCCTGGGCGTCGACCGCTTCATGTCCGAGTGCCGCAGCCTGACCAATTTCATCGGCAACGCGGTGGCGACGATCGTGGTGGCGCGCTGGGAGGGGGCGCTGGACCGCGAGCGGCTGCGCGCGGCGCTGGGCTGACCGCGACCGGGGCCGCCCGCTGGACATCCGCCCGCGCCGGGGGCACTCCGTCGCCACCAGGAGGGATGATGCCCGACTTCCAGACCATCACCGCCGAGCGGCAGGGCGACGTGCTCGTGCTGACGCTCAACCGGCCCGACCGCCTCAACGCCGCCTCGCTGGAGCTGGCCGACGAGCTCGCCGAGGCGCTTGACCGGCGCGACGGCGCGCGCGCGGTGCTGCTCACCGGCGCTGGGCGCGCTTTCTGCTCGGGCGCGGACCTGCAGGGGCGTGGCGAGCGCATCGCTTCGGTGGGGCAGGGCAGCCACCGCGCGCTGACCCGCACCTACAACCCGCTGATGATGAAGCTCGCCGAGCTGGAGGTGCCCACCGTCGCCGCGGTCAACGGCGCGGCCGCGGGCATCGGCTGCTCGCTTGCGCTCGCCTGCGACTTCGTGGTGGCGGGCGCGTCCGGCTATTTCCTGCAGGCGTTCGTCAATATCGGGCTGGTGCCCGACGGTGGCGCCTCGTGGATGCTGACGCGCCTGGTCGGCAAGGCGCGCGCGACCGAGATGATGATGCTCGGCGAGCGGATCGGCGCGGAGCAGGCGGCGCAATGGGGCCTGATCCACAAGGCCGTGGCGGATGCAGCGCTGATGCCCGAGGCGCTGGCGCTCGCGGCGCGGCTGGCGGCGGGGCCGACGGTGGCGCTGGGCGTGATGCGGCGGAACCTCCAGCTGGCGATGGACGGCGGCTATGCCGACGCGCTCGGCCGCGAGGCGGCGGGGCAGCGGATCGCCGGTGAGACCGGCGACGCGATGGAGGGCGCGCAGGCATTCCTCCAGAAGCGCAAGGCAGAGTTCAGGGGCGCGTGACGACGTGGCCTGCTCGCTAGCGCTGGCCGCCGCGTCGCCGGGCGGAGGTCACCCGCGGGCGCGCGCGCCGTTCCGGGCGACGGCGGACAGCTTCGCGCAATGAGCGCCGCCGGGCGGCCATGACGCTCGGCGTCTCGGTCGCCGAGCTGGTCCGCGACGGCCGCGCCGGCGGCGCGCTGCGGATGGGCCTGTCGCGTGTGTCTGAAGCCGAATGGATGCAGCCGGCGGTCGATCGCCAGGCCAGGGCGGCGGCGTTCGACCGTTATCCTGACGCCCTGCAATGCCTGCCCGGCGCGGCGGCGGCCGGGAACGAAGCCGCGGCGTTGCGCGGTGTCGCGGGTGGGCTGGCAGACGCGGCGCGCGCCGGCTGGGAGGATCTCTGCCTGCTGCAGGCGGACGCCGTCGGCGCCTGGGTGCTGACCGCCGGCGCGGTCGGCTTCCCGACCGATTGGCGGCTCGCCGACAAGCTCGGCCTGCCGCTCACGGCCGTCCACGCGCCGATCCACGGCTATGCCGAGCAGCTGGCAGCGGCGGTCGACCATTTTCTCCGCACGCTGCCGCCCGGGCCGATCTTCGGCCGCGCCAACTGGTTCGTCGTGCCGAGCGCAGCGTGGCGCTACCTGCCGGGCGACGCGCCGGCGGAGCGGTTCGCGCACGTCACGGCGGCGAACGCGGGTGAGACCCTGTTCGTCCGCTGCGAGCGCCAGACGCTGCGCCGGCTGCCTGCAACGGGCGCGGTGCTGTTCACCATCGGCATCGCCGTCGCGCCGCTCGGTGGCCTGCCCGGGGATATGGTCGCGCGGATCGCCGGCGCGGTCATGGCGTTGCCCGCCGGCGAGGACGAACGGCGCGCTGCGCCCTTCTATGCCGACGCCCTCGAGGGCTATGCGACGGCCAGAGCAGCACCGGAGAGGGCGGTTTGATCGACACGCCTCGCCCCCGGCCGGGAGAGCACGACAAGTTGCGACATATTCGCGCTGGACGCCGGGAGACGGGTTGGCCAGAGCCGCGGGTGATGCGCCGTCTCGCCCCGCTCCTTGCCCCCCCAGTGATCCTGGGCGTCGCGCTCGCGGGCTGCACGGTGGGGCCGGACTATCATCCGAAGTCGCCGGCGGAGCTGGGCGTCCCGGACGTCTATTCGGTCGCGGCCGGCCAGGCGCGCGAGGACCTGACGCATTACTGGACCCGTTTCGACGATCCGGAGCTGGCCAAGCTGGTCGAGCAGGCGCGGGCCGCCAACACCGATCTCGGCCAGGCGGTCGGCCGGTTGCGCCAGGCGCGCGAGGCGCTGGTGCAGAGCCGCTCGTCGCTGCTGCCCACCCTGACCGGCTCGGCGGGCTACAACCGCGACCTCAATATCCGCGGCGGCGCCAGCAGCTTCACCGATCCGACGACGGGGACGACCACCACCATCACCCGCTCGGCCGGCAACAGCTTCTCGCTGGGGCTGGACGCGGAATATCAGGTCGGCCTGTTCGGCGAGATCCGCCGCACGATCGAGGCGACCCGGGCGGAACAGGATGCGGCGCGTTTCGATTACGCGGCCGTGCTCGTCACCGTCGTCAGCGAGACGGCGCAGAATTACATGCTGGTGCGCGCCTACCAGGCACAGATCGCCAATGCGCAGGCGAGCCTGGCCATCCAGGACGACAATCTGGAGATCGCCGGCTTCCGCGTGCAGGCGGGCCTCGTCTCCTCGGTCGATGTCGAGCAGGCGCGCGCTGAGCGCGCGCAGACCGCGGCCACGATCCCGCAGCTGCAGCAGCAATATGCCGCCGCGGTGGCGCGGCTGGGCGTGCTCACCGGTCAGGCGCCCGGCGCGCTGCGGGCGGAACTGACCGCCGTTCAGCCGATCCCCGGCGGCCCGGCGACGGTGGCCGCGGGCATCCCCGCCGACACGCTGCGCCAGCGGCCCGACGTGCGCTCCGCCGAACGGGCGCTGGCGGCGGCGACGGCGCGGATCGGGGTGGCCGAGGCGCAGCTCTATCCGGCGCTGGCGATCAGCGGCAACATCGATACCAACGCCACCTCATTCGGCGACATCGGGCGTACCATCACCGGCGGGCTGTTCGCCGGGCTGACCCAGGCGATCTTCAACGGTGGCCGGCTGCGTTCCCAGGTCCGGACCGCGCGCGCGGTCGCCGACACCGCCTTCGCGGCGTACAGGGGCTCGGTGCTGACCGCGCTCGAGGACGTGGAGAACGCGCTCGTCGCCTATCGCGCCGCGCAGGACCGGGAAGGCCAGTTCGCGATCGCCGCCGACGCCGCCAACGCGTCCGCGATCCTCAGCCGCAGCCAGTACCGCAGCGGCCTGACCGATTTCACCACGCTCAACCAGCAGGAGACGGCGTTGCTCTCCGCCCAGAACGGGCTGACCCAGGCGCGATCGGACCAGGCGACCGCGCTGGTCGCGCTCTACGCCGCGCTTGGCGGCGGCTGGGACGACGCCTCCATTCCCGACATTAGCCCTCGAAAGCCCCGCTGATGGCCGATCCCCAGCTCGACGATTTCCTGGGCGTGAAGCCCCAGCCCGCGTGGCGACGCAACGCCAAGTGGGTCGCGGTCGCGGTCGGCGTGGTGCTGCTCGTGCTGCTGCTGTCCAGGTGCGTGTTCGGCGGCAGCACGGACGCGCCCTATGCGACCGCGCCGGCGCGGCGCGGCAACCTGACCGTCACCGTCTCGGCGACCGGCAAGCTCGCGCCGATCAACCAGGTGGTGGTCGGCTCGCAGCTGTCGGGCCTGGTCACCAAGGTGGTGGTGGACGTCAACGACCGCGTCGTCGCCGGCCAGCCGCTCGCTCTGATCGACCCGCAGCAGATCGACGACCAGATCCGCCAGCAACAGGCGCAGATCGCCGCCAACCAGGCCGCTGTCGGCCAGGCGCAGGCGACCGTCGCGCAGAACCGGGCGCAGCTCGCCCGGCTGGAGGAGGTGTCGCGCCTGTCGGGCGGCCGCGTGCCGTCCAAGACCGAGCTGGAGACCGGGCGCGCCGACTATCAGCGGGCGGTGGCCGCGCTCAAGACCGCGCAGGCCAATGTCGTCGCCGCGCAGGCGCTGCTCGCGCAATCGCAGACGCAACGGCAGCGCGCCGTCATCCGCAGCCCCGTCACCGGCGTGGTGCTGGCGCGCCAGGTCGATCCCGGTCAGACGGTGGCATCCTCGTTCAGCACGCCGACACTGTTCGTGATCGCCGAAGACCTGACCCGCATGAAGCTGGAGGTCGCGATCGACGAGGCGGACGTCGGCTCGGTCCAGCAGGGGCAGAAGGCGAGCTTCACCGTGGATGCATTTCCCGGCCGCACCTTCCCGGCGACGATCACGCGCGTCGATGTCGGCTCCAATCTGACGGTGAGCGCCGCGAGCACGTCGACCACCACCTCCGCCACGTCCACCACGGGCCAGGTGGTCAGCTACGCCGCCGACCTGTCGGTCGCCAATCAGCAGGGTGAGCTGCGCCCCGGCATGACGGCCACCGCCGACATCGTCACGGCCGACAAGCAGAACGTGCTGCTCGTCCCCAACGCGGCGCTGCGCTTCAAGCCGACGACGGGGACGGGCGGTCAGGGGGGCGGCATCGCCGGCTCGCTCACCTTCCGTCCGCGCCGCGGCGGGGCCGAGCGCACCGCCACCGTCGGCCGCGGCGCCACCCAGACGCTGTACGTCAAGGGCGCGGACGGCCAGCCCAAGCGCACGCCCGTCGTGACGGGCGACACCGACGGGACCATGACGGAGGTGCTGAGCGGCCTCCAGCCCGGCGCGGAGATCATCACCGGCCAGCTGGCGACCACGGGCGCGACGAGCGGCACGACCCGCAGAAGCGGCGCGAGTGGCGGTAGCGGCGGTAGCCGGCGCAGCGGCGGCCAGGGTGCGGGAGGTGGCGGTGCATAGCCGTCATGCCGGCCCTGTCCCGACATCCACGCCCGGTTCGGGCCGTGCGCGCGCTGGCGTGGCGTCGGGCAACGACGGCAGTGGACCCCGGCACTGCGGCCGGGGTGACGGAGGGCATCTTGCCTGACCCCCTCATCAGCCTGCGTAACGTGGTGAAGACCTATGGCGCCGGCGCGACCGCCTTCCAGGCGCTGAAGGGTGTCGACCTCGACATCGTCGCGGGCGATTTCGTCGCGGTCATGGGCCCGTCAGGCTCGGGCAAGTCGACCACCATGAATATCCTGGGCTGCCTGGACGTGCCATCGAGCGGCGACTTCAAATTCCGCGGCTTTCCGATCCAGACGCTCGACCGCGACCAGCGCGCGCTGCTCCGCCGCCGCTATCTCGGCTTCGTCTTCCAGGGCTTCAACCTGCTCGCGCGCACTTCCGCGCTGGAGAATGTCGAGCTGCCGCTGCTCTATCGCGGCGACGCCAAGACGGAGCGGCGCAAGGCGGCGATGGCATCGCTCGACAAGGTCGGGCTGGCCGACTGGTGGGACCATACGCCCGCCGAGCTGTCGGGCGGCCAGCAGCAGCGCGTCGCCATCGCCCGCGCGATCGTGACGCACCCCGACGTGCTCCTCGCCGACGAGCCGACCGGCAACCTCGATTCGGAGCGCTCGATCGAGATCATGGAGCTGCTCACCGACCTCAACCGCACCAGCGGCATCACCGTGCTGATGGTCACGCACGAGGCGGACATGGCCGCCTTCGCGCGCACGATCGTGCATTTCAAGGACGGGCTGGTGGAGCGGATCGAGCGCAAGCACCGGCAAGGCGCGGAGGTGGCGGCGTGACGCGTCTTGCAACCGTGTTCCCCTCCCGCTTGCGGGAGGGGCTAGGGGAGGGCCTGTCGCAGCTCCATCCAGCACAAGCCCTCCCCCGACCCCTCCCGCAAGCGGGAGAGGGGTAGATGTTCGGCACCACCCTCGTCCTCGCGCTGCGCTCGATCGCCAGGCACAAGCTGCGGTCGTTCCTGACCATCCTCGGCATCATCATCGGCGTCGGCGCGGTCGTCACCATGGTGACCCTTGGCAAGGCCACCACCGCCGCGGTGCAGCAGAACATCTCCGCGCTGGGGGCCAACGTCCTCCAGATCCGCCCCGGCCAGGGCTTCGGCCGCGGCGGCGGCGGGCCGCAGCCGCCGCCCTTCAAGCAGGACGATGTCGACGCCATTGCCCGACAGGTCGCGGGCATCACCGCCGTCGCGCCGCAGGTCAGCAGCGCCGCGACCGCGATCTACGAGGGCGCGAACTGGTCCACCACCATCAACGGCACCACCAGCGCCTTCCTCACCGTCCAGCCCTGGCCGCTCACCTCGGGGCGCTACTGGACGGCGGCCGAGGAGGGAGCGGGCAAGGCGGTCTGCCTGATCGGCAACACCGTGCGCCAGAACCTCTTCCATGGTGGCGGCGCGGCCGGGACCAGGATGCGGATCGGCGCGATCACCTGCACCGTGGTCGGTACGCTCAACACGCGCGGGCAGGGCGGCTTCGGCGATCAGGACGACGTGGTCGTCATGCCGATCAAGACGGTGCAGCGGCGCTTTACCGGCACTCCCGACATCCGGCTGATGCTGGTCGGCGTCGACCCCGCCTATTCCAGCCCCGCGATCCAGTCCGCGATCACCGATCTGCTGCGCGAGCGGCGCCACATCCAGGGCGGGCGCGACGACGACTTCAATATCTTCGACACCGCGCAGATCCGCGACACGCTGACCAGCACCACCACCTTGCTGACCCGTATCGTCGCCGCCGTCGCGGCGATCAGCCTCGTCGTCGGCGGCATCGGCATCATGAACATCATGCTGGTGAGCGTCACCGAGCGCACGCGCGAGATCGGCATCCGCCTCGCGATCGGCGCCGTGGCGGCCGAGGTGCTGCTGCAGTTCCTGGTGGAGGCGGTGGCGCTGTCGTGCCTGGGCGGGCTGATCGGCCTGCTGATCGCGCAGGGCGTGATCCTGGTGCTGACGCCGCTGATGCAGGTGCCGTGGACGTTCGACCTGCGCATCAACATCATCGCGTTCGCCATCTCGGCGGTGATCGGCGTCGTGTTCGGCTATTTCCCCGCGAGTCGCGCCGCGGCGTTGAACCCGATCGACGCGCTAAGGCATGAGTGACACAGCCCCGTCTCCCCGGCCTTGAGCCTCGGTCCCGCTATTCCGCCGGGACGTGAAGAAGCGGGATCCCGGCTCAGGGCCGGGATGACGAGGACCGGACCTTCACCAGTGCCCGCAGCTGTTCCAGCTCCTCGGGGGTGTCGACGTCGATCAGCTCGGCGGGCGAGGTGACGACGTGCCGGCCCGAACGCACCAGGTCGCGTGCGCCCTCGTCGCCCTTGAGCGCCAGCAGAAAATCGAACCGCGCCGCCCCGAACAGCGCCGGCGGCTTGGTGTCGCGGCCGTCGCTCGACGCCACCACCGTGTCGCCGTCGCGCGCCGCGTCGAACAGGCGGAAGACGTGCGCGGCGGTGACGCGCGGCATGTCGGCGAGCGCGATCAGCACGGCCTGCGCGCCCTCCGCCTTGGCGCAGCCGACGCCGATGCGGATCGACGAGGCCATGCTGCCCGTCGGGTCCGCGTTGGGCATGACGCGATAGCCGTGCGCGGCATAGTCGAGCCGGGCCCCGCCCGTCACCGCGATCCGCTCCCGGAACGGAAGGTCCTCCAGCGCCACCGCGACATGCAGCCCCAGCGCCCGGTTGAGGAACAGCTCCTCGAGCTTGGAGCCGACATCGCCGAACCGCTCGGAGCGGCCGGCGGCGAGCAGCACCAGGATGGTATCCTCAACCCTTATCATGGAAAGCCCTCACCATGGCGGCCGCGACGGACAGCGCGATTTCGGACGGTCCGATCGCGCCGATGTCGAGCCCGACCGGCGCGTCGATGCGATCGAGCTGCGCTTCGCTCAATCCGGCCGCCGCCAGCCGCTCGCGCCGCGCCGCGTGGCTCTTGCGGCTGCCGAGCGCGCCGACATAGGCGGCGTCGCTCCGGAGCGCCGCGATCAGCGCCGGATCGTCGATCTTGGTGTCGTGGCTGAGCGTCACCACCGCGGTCGCGGGGTCGGGACGCAGCGCCGCCACCGCCTCATCCGGCCAGCGGTCGTCCAGCGGCACGCCCGGGAAGCGTTCGTCGGTCAGGAAGCGCGCGCGCGGATCGATCACCGTCGCGTCAATGCCGAGCGTGCGTGCCAGCCCGGCCAACGCCTGCGCGATCTGCACGGCGCCGACGATCAGCAGCCGGCGCGGCGGATCGTAGCGGTTGAGGAACGCCTCGCCCGTCTCCTGCGGCCGCAGGTCGGAGTGCCCGGTCGCCAGATTGGTGGTCACCGTCAGCGCCCGGCCGGTGTCGCGCGCCTCGGCGATGCGATCGAACAGCTCGGGGTCGAAGCCCTCGGCGGTCACCGGCTGCACCATGACGGCGATCTCGCCGCCGCAGGGCAGGCCCACTTCCCAGGCGGATTCGTCGGCAACGCCGTAGCGCCGCACCTGGAAGGGCGCGCCGGCGATCACCTCCGCGGCGGTCTGCAGGATATCGCCCTCGACGCAGCCGCCCGAGACCGAGCCCTCGAACCGGCCGTCGGCATGAACCAGCATGTGGCTGCCCCGCGGCCGCGGCGCCGAGCCCCAGGTCGACACCACGGTGGCGAGCGCCAGCGGCTCGCCCTTCCAGGCGTGCGCGGCGGCGATGACGGTATCGTTCTCGGCCATGGATGCGTAACTCCGTCGTGCCGGCCTTGTGCCGGCATCCACCCCTAACTCGCGGACGGCGGCACGTGCGTCGCCGTGGACGCCGGGACAAGCCCGTGACGATCAGACGTCCGGCAATCCTGCCAGCAGCTTGTCGGGCGTGATCGGAAAGTCTCGCACGCGCACGCCGCAGGCGTTGTACACCGCGTTCGCCACCGCCGCGCCGGCACCCGAAATGCCGAGCTCGCCGACGCCCTTCGCGCCGACGGGATTGGCGTGGTCATCCACTTCTTCGATGAAGGCGATCTCGATCGGCGGCACGTCGGCGGCGACGGCGACGTGGTATTCGCCGAAGTCCGGCGTGACGAAGCGGCCGGTGCGCGTGTCCACCACCGCCTGTTCGCACAGCGCGTAGCTGATCCCCCACACCATGCCGCCCGACAGCTGGCTCGCCGCCGTCTTGCGGTTGAGCACGCGGCCGACCTCGAACACCCCGGTCATCCGCCGCACGCGCACCTCGCCGGTGACGGCGTGGACCGCCACTTCGGCGAACTGCGCGCCGTGGCTCGCCTGACTGGTGTGACGGCTCGCCTTGCCGGGCCCGGTCTTGCCCAGCGCCGTGATCGGCTCGCCGCGGACGAGCTCGGCGAGCGGCGTCTCGCGGCCGCCGGCCTGCACGCACCCGTCCTTGAGCGTCAGCTCTTCGGGGGCGGCGTTCATCCGCCGGCCCAGCTCGGTCAGGATGTCCTCGCAGGCGAGCGCCACCGCCGAGCCGGCCGAGCCCGCGCCGAACGACCCGCCCGAGCCGGCCGACGGCGGCAGCTCGGTATCGCCCAGCGTCACGGCCACGCGGTCGATCGGCAGCCCCAGCATCTCGCCCGCGACCTGCGCCAGGATCGTGTAGGTGCCGGTGCCGATGTCGGTCATGTCGCACGCCACCGTCGCCGTCCCGTCCGCCTCCAGGGTCACCCGCGCCTGCGCGTTGACGGTGAAGTTGCCGCGCAGCGCCGCCGCCATGCCGATGCCGATCAGCCAGTCGCCCTCGCGCCGCGCGCCCGGCCCGGGCAGCGTCGCCGGCCAGCCGAACCGCCGCGCGCCCTCGTCATAGCAGTCGATCATGCGCCGCGTGGAGAAGGGCTTGCCGCTCATCGGGTCCGTTGCCGGCTCGTTGCGGCGGCGCAGTTCGATCGGATCGAGCCCGAGCCGCTCGGCCAGCTCGTCCATCGCGCATTCCACCGCGAAGGTGCCGATCGCCTCGCCCGGTGCGCGCACCGCGCCCGTCGCGGGCAGGTCGACGCGGACCAGATCAGTGCGGAAGTGCCGCACCTCGCCCGCGTAGAGCGGCAGCGTGCCGAACGGCACCGGCTCCAGAAAGTTCGAATCGTCGTTCTGCGCCGCCACGCTCTCGTGCGCGACGGCCTTGATATGGCCCTGCGCGTCGCAGCCGAACCGGATCCGCTGCACCGTATCGGAACGGTGGTGGACCAGATAGGCGGTCTGCGCCCGGGGCAGCGCCACCTTGACCGGCCGGCCGATCCGCTCCGCCGCGATCGCGGCCGCGATCGCTTCGGGACCGACGCCGGTCTTGCCGCCAAAGCCGCCGCCGACATAGGGCGCGAGCAGTCGCACGCGTTCGGGATCGATGCCGAGCGCCTTGGCCACGGTCTGCCGCCCGCTGCCGATCACCTGGTTGCTGGTCCGCAGCGTCAGCCGGCCGTCCTCCCACCAGGCGGTGGTGGCGTGCGGCTCCATCGCGGCGGGGAAGTGGATCGGCGTGGTGTAGGTCGCGTCCAGCACCACCGCGCAGTCGGCCAGCGTACCCTCCAGATCGCCCTTGGCGACGGTCGGCAGGAAGCCGATGCCGTGATCCGACTGCGGGGTCTGGGCACGCGCGTCGAAGCGGCCGGGGATCGCCGCCGCCGTCACCCGCACCAGCCCCGCCGCCTCGCGCGCGACCGCCTGGCTGTCGGCGACGACGATCGCCACCGGCTGGCCGTAGTGGAAGATCCGGTCGGTCCCCTGGCTCGACAGCTTCTGCGAGTTGCTCCCGCCCGACGGCAGGCGC
Organism: uncultured Sphingomonas sp.; assembly: GCF_964250165.1. Taxonomy (GTDB): domain Bacteria; phylum Pseudomonadota; class Alphaproteobacteria; order Sphingomonadales; family Sphingomonadaceae; genus Sphingomonas. The sequence goes on from NZ_CAXUEK010000029.1 coordinate 10,900, forward strand.
GGGTCGCCGTGGATCACCGCGATCACGCCCGGCAGCGCCTCGGCGGCGGTCGCGTCGATCGCCGTCACCCGCCCGCGCCCGATCGGCGCGCCGACCATCGCGGCATAGGCGACGTTATCGGGGGCGCCCTCATAGGCGTAGCGCGCCGCGCCCGTCACCTTGGCCGGCCCGTCGATCCGGTCGAGCGGTCGCCCGAGCACGCCCTGCGTCGCGCGATCCAGCGCCACGGGGCGATAGGGCGCGTCCATCATCAGCTCGGCCATCAGCGTGTCTCCGTCAGCTCGGCGAGCGTCGCGATCAGCGTTCGGCGGACCAGCGGGATCTTGAAGTCGTTTTCGCCCTGGCCGCGCGCGTCCGCGAGCAGCGCGTCGGCCGCGGCCGCGAAGACCGGGCGGGAGGGCGCCTGCCCGATCAGCGCCGCCTCCGCCGCGGCGCTGCGCCACGGCAGCGGCGCGAGCCCGCCGAACGCCAGCGCGGCGTGCGCGATGCGCCCCTCCGCCACCGCCACCACCGCCGCGACCGACACCAGCGCGAAGGCATAGGACGCGCGGTCGCGCACCTTGCGATAGGCCTGGCGCGCGCCGCCGGGCGGCGGCGGCAGCGCGACGCCGGTGATGAGCTCGCCCGGCGCCAGCACCGTCTCGATCTGCGGCGTGTCGCCGGGCAGGCGATAGAAACCGCCGAGCGGGATGCGGCGGCGATCCCCGTCCGCCTGTAATGTCACCACGGTCGCGTCGAGCGCGCGCAACGCCACCGCCATGTCGCTGGGGTGCGTCGCGATGCACTGCGCCGAGCCGCCGAGCACCGCCATGATCCGCGTATGCCCGCCGATCGCCGCACAGCCCGCGCCGGGCTCCCGCTTGTTGCAGGGGGACACGCGGTCGTAGAAATAATAGCAGCGCGTCCGCTGGAGCAGGTTGCCGCCCACCGTCGCCTTGTTGCGCAGCTGCCCCGACGCGCCCGCCAGCAGCGCGCGGGCCAGCACCGGCCAGCGTGCGATGATCCGCGGATCGGCGGCGAGATCGCTGTTGGGCACGAGCGCGCCGATCAGCAGCCCGCCGTCCGCCTGCGCCTCGATCCCGCCGAGCGGCAGCCGGCTGATGTCGACGAGGCTCGCCGGCGTCTCGATCTCGCTTTTCATCAGGTCGAGCAGATTGGTGCCGCCGGCGATGAACCGTGCGCCCGCCGCGCCGCCGTCGCGCGTCGCCGCCTCGGCGCTCTCCGCGCGGGTGTAGCTGAAGGGCTTCACGCCGCCTCCGCCCGCCGGAGGTCGGCCGATGCCACTGCCGCAATGGCGGCGACGATGTTCGGGTAGGCCGCGCAGCGGCAGATATTGCCGCTCATCCGCTCCGCGATCTCGCGGTCGCCGAGGTCCGGCGCGGTAAGGTCGGCGCTGGCGTGGCTCGGCCAGCCGCGCGCCGCCTCGTCCAGCATCCCCGCCGCGGAGCAGATCTGGCCGGGCGTGCAATAGCCGCATTGATAGCCGTCGTGGCGGATGAACGCCGTCTGCAGCGGGTGCAGCGCATCCGCCGTCCCCAGCCCCTCGATCGTGGTGATCGCGTCGTCCTGGTGCATCACCGCCAGCGTCAGGCAGCTGTTGATCCGCCGCCCGTCGACCAGGATCGTGCAGGCGCCGCACTGGCCGTGGTCGCAGCCCTTCTTGGCCCCGGTCAGGCCCAGATCTTCGCGCAGCAGATCGAGCAGCGAGGTTCGGATGTCGGGTTCGGCGTGATAGACACGGCCGTTGATGGTCCACTGCATGGCGGCAGGATAGCGGAAATGAAGGGCAAGGGAATGCGGCTCGTGGCGGCCCTGTTAACGCTGGTTTCGGCCGGGGCGGCGGGGCAGGGTAGGCCGATGTCGACTCCCATCCTCATCGCCCATCGCGGCGCGTCGGGCGAGCGGCCCGAGCATACCCTCGCGGCCTATGAGCTTGCGATCGACGAGGGCGCCGACTTCATCGAGCCGGACCTGGTGCCGACGAAGGATGATGTGCTCGTCGCGCGTCACGAGAACGAGATCGGCGGCACCACCGACGTCGCGAGCCACCCCGAGTTCGCCGGCCGGCGAACGACCCGAACGATCGACGGGGCGCAGGTGACCGGCTGGTTCGCCGAGGATTTCACGCTCGCCGAGCTGCAGACGCTGCGCGCCCGTGAGCGCCTGCCGGAGCTGCGCCCGGCCAACGCCCGGTTCGACGGGCAGTTCGCCATCCCGACGCTGGCCGAGATCATCGCGCTCGCCAAGCGGCGCTCGGCCGAGACGGGGCGGACGATCGGCATCTATCCCGAAACCAAGCACCCGACCTATTTCGCCGCGATCGGCCATCCGACCGATCGCCTGCTGGTCGAACAGCTTCGCGCCGCCGGCTGGGACTCGGCCGCTGCGCCCGTATTCATCCAGTCGTTCGAGCTGAAGAACCTCCAGCACATCCGCACGCTCACGAAAATCCGCCTGATCCAGCTGATGGACGGGCAGGGCGGCCCCGCCGACGGGACGGTAGCCAGCTACGCGGCGATGGCGACGCCGGCCGGACTGGCGACGATCGCGCGCTATGCCGACGGCATCGGCCCGAACAAGGCCATGGTCGAGGGCACGACACTGGTCGCCGACGCGCACGCCGCCGGGCTGAAGGTGCATCCCTGGACGTTCCGCCAGGAGAACCAGTTCCTGCCCGCCGCGTATCGCCGCGGTGCCGATCCCGCTGCGGCCGGTGATGTCGCCGGCGAGCTTCGCGCCGCGTTGCGCGGGGGCATCGACGGGTTCTTCACGGACTTCCCCGCCATCGGCTTCGCGACGCGGCGCGACGCCGCCAAGGAATAGCCGATGCGCAAGGTCTTCATGCTTGCCCTGGCGCCGCTCCTGATCGGCGGCTGCGTCCGCACGTTCGCTTCCGTCGCCACCGCGCCGGTGCGCGTCACGGGCAAGCTGGTCGACTGGACGACGACCAGCCAGTCGGAGGCCGACCGCAACTACGGCCGCAAGATGCGCAAGGCCGAGGAGCGCGAGGGCCGCGAGCGTCGCGCCTGGGCGAAACGGTGCAAAGGTCGTGAGAGCCAGCCTGAGTGCGAGCACTATTCCGGTTTTCGCGCCGCTGGCTAGCGTTCCGGCGCGTTGAAGGAACTATTTGCGCCCTATCAAATCGGGACGCACTTTTACACTCTTTTCACCTTTTCGCCCGGCGCGGGCGCGTGCTAGGCCCCCGCCAGCAAGGGGGAGTTAAGAATGATGCGTAGCAAAATGGTCGCGGTCACCGTCCTTGGGGCGTCAATGGTTGCCCTTGGCGGATCGGCAAGTGCGACGGTCGTGCCGGGCGACACGTTCAGCGTTGCCGTTACGGGCTTCAGCGACGTTGACGGAATCTACCTGGCCGGTCCGCTCACCGCGATCTTCGGTCAGACGCAGACCTTTGCGGGCGCGGGGCCTGGCGGCCAGACTGTCACCGTCACTTCGTTCGAGACGGTTGGCGCGACGATGACGACCGATTCGGTATCCGTCTTTGTCCCCACCAACTTCGTCCCCAGCGGTGCCACGGCAGGCGGCAAGCCGATCAACTTCATCGAGTTCGATCTCGGCGAGTTCTATGCCGACTCCGACGGGATCGATTTCCTGTCGCCGATCACCGGGGCGAACTATGCGGGCAGCGTGGTGTATGCGGGCGGCACCGCAACTCTCAATCCGCAGGTCACCCTGTCGAACAACAACGCCAGTCTGGCGATGGGCGTAGCCGTCCAAACGACGGACGGGTCGGATATCAGCCCGCTGGTCGTGAGGCGGTTCAATTTCTCGGTGACCTATGCGAACCCGGTCACCTCGGCGGTGCCCGAGCCGGCCAGCTGGGCACTGATGATCGCGGGCTTCGGTGCTGTCGGCTTCTCGATGCGCCGCGCCGTGCGCCGCTCGGACGTCCGCTTCGACGACCGTATCCGCCGCATGACCGCCGGCGAGATCGCCTAAGCCGGCGCTGTAGATCCGGGCTCAGGACAGGGCGGCGTCCAGGAGCTTCGCGAGCCTGAGCCCGCCGCGCAGCACCTGCAATCGGGCGGCGGGAACCAGGCTGGCGATGGTGGCGTCATCCAGCGTCACCTTCGCGGGCGAGGCCCCGCACGCATCGCCGCCCAGCGCGCTCGCATAGACCACGTCGTGCGCGACCTGCCATGATTCGTGGCTCCAGTCCGTCACCGTCCCCGCCGCAACGCGCGCGCGCTCTGCGGCCGGGTAGCGGCGGACCAGCGACGGCCCGGTGGTGATCGCGCGCTCGGCGAGCGGGCCGTCCCAGATCGAATGGAGGTTGAACCGGGGCGGGCTGTAGCTCCCATAGGCGGCGGCGAGGTCGTTGCCGCCCTTGTCCGCCTTCTCGCCGGCATGGAGCGGCTGGTGCAGGTCGCCGACGAAGTGGAGCAGGAAGGCGAGCGCCTGCACCCGCCCGGCGCGCGGCGTGGCACGATCGCGGAGCAGCGCTACGTCGCGCGTGATCTGCGCCGACACGCAGTTGCCGTCCCTGCAGGCGGGCTGGAGATCGAAGGGCTGGCAGATCTCCACATCCTGGAAGTGCCAGCCATAGGCATAGCCGAAGCGCGGCTTGCCTTCGGCATCCTTCAGCGGCTTGACGCAATCGGGCCAGACCGCCGCGTCCGCCGGCGTCCGGGCGGGGCATTCGGGCGTGCCGAGCAGCGTCTCGTCGGCGAGGATGCGGCCGACGGCGCGCCGCGTCGCGGGCCGCACGTTCGCCATCGCGATCCGCGCGATCGTCTGGTGCCCGAACTCCCAATAGGCCTGGGCGGGACTGGCAAAGATGACCGTGACGGCCGCAAGGGCGAGACGAAGTCGGATCATGCCGCGCCCTACCCTGCAATGTCAGGCCTTCCAACCGCCATCAGCCGGCGCACGTGCCATAACTGCGCTTGATCCGGGCGAGATTGTCGGTGAGCGGCTCCAATCCGGCAGCCCGGCGCAGCGCATTTACCTTGGCTGCGTCCTCGAGCGGGTCGGGTGCCCATTGCTCATCGCGGCACGTGAACTGCGTACCGTACCGCTGCTTTCCGACGAGCTTCAACATGACCCGGTCATACAGATAGGCATAGTCCTTCGACGCCACCTCGCCGCGCGCGGCGAGCGGCTCCATCAGCTTTAGCATATCGAGCTGGAACACCGGATCGTCGTCGGCGTGTTGCACGAGCAGCCATGCGCTGTGCGACGCATCCTTGCCCACGGTGCCGATCGTGGGCCAGCCCTGCGCGGCGACGGTCGCTTTCAGCCAGGCGGTATTGGCGTGGTCGCGCTGTGCGATCGCCAGCCAGATCAGGCCTAGCGCTACCCCTTGCGCGGCCGGATCGAGCGGCGGCGCGCCGGCTACCTCCCCTTTGTCCCACGAAGCCGACCCGCGGAGGACCTGATCGGTCATCGGTCGGGCGATCAGCAGTGCGGTGGTGTTCGGCTGATCCGGATCGGCGGTAGCCTGGGCCAGCGCGGCGCTCCACACGACCGCCTGGGCGATCGGCCGGGCTCGGGCAAGCGTCGCCTGGAACGCCGGCCAGCTGCTGCCCTGTTCGCTCTGCGGCAACGCATAGCCGGTCCCCGCACGCGCCGGTGCCGTTGCTTTCCTCAATCCCCCGTGCGGCGACGCTGCGCCTGGCGAGATCGGCACGGATCCGCGCGAACTGCTCGGCGCGACAGGTTTCGCGCCACGACCAAATCGTTTGCCATTGCGCCTTCTGTTCAGGGGAGGCGTCGGAGAACCGACCGCGCAGCCAGCCGTAATCGCCTGGCTCGAGGCGGCCATCCTTGATGTACGGCGCAAGCGCGGCCGGCGGGGGGCTTCGGCGGTGCGCAGTGAGGCAAGGACGAGGGCAACAGCAAGGCGCTTCAGCATGGGCGGCAGGCTTCCGCGTAAATGCGGCGCCAGTGAGGCTACTCGTCCCCGTACAGCGCGATCCGCCGCTCGCCCGCCGCGGTCGCGACCGCGCGGTTCATGCCGGGCGTGCTGAAGCGCCAGGCCGCGTCGCCCTCGCGTCCCGCCACGATCACGCCGCCGGTGCCGCCCAGCGCCGTTACTTCGGCCAGCACCACGTCCGCCGCCGCCGCCACCGTTTCACCCAGCAGCCGCAGGCGCGCCTCGATCGCCTGCGCGACGCCGACGCGCAGAAAGGTCTCCCCCGCGCCGGTGCACGAAACCGCGCCGCCGCGATCGTCCGCCCAGGTGCCCGCGCCCGGCACCGGCGAGTCGCCGATCCGGCCCCAGCGCTTGCCGGTGACGCCGCCGGTCGAGGTGGCGGCGGCGAGGTGGCCTGCGGCGTCGCGCGCAACGGCGCCGACCGTGCCGTATTTCATGTCGACATCGTAGCCGTCGCCGTCGGCCAGCAGTTCGGCAAGGTTTGCGCGGCGCGCGTCGGTGACGAACCAGCCGTTCTCGACCTGCGCCATGCCGATCGCGCGCGAGAAGGCGTCCGCGCCGATCCCGGCCAGGAAGACGTGCGGGCTGCGCTCCATCACCGCGCGGGCGAGCGCGACGGGGTGACGGGTGCAGCTGACCCGCGCCACCGCGCCCACCGCGCGCGTGCATCCGTCCATGATCGCGGCATCGAGCTCCGCCGTGCCGTCGCGCGTCAGCGCCGCGCCGCGGCCGGCGTTGAAGTGCGGGTCGTCCTCCAGCACCCGCACCGCCGCCTCCACCGCGTCGAGCGCCGCGCCGCCCGCCGCCAGCACCGCCGCGCCCGCATCCAGTGCGGCAGCGAGCCCCGCGCGCGTGCCCGCTTCCGCCTCAGCCGAGGTCCGGCCGCGCTCGATCCGCCCCGCGCCGCCATGGATCATCAGCGTCCAGCCCATGGCGGCGCGGGTAGCAGACGCGGCGGCGCGCGCCACCCGCTTCGCCAGATCGACGGCTCCGCGCGGTCCGCATGCCCGGCGGATGCTGCGGTCGCGCCGCGCGGGGTTCCGGTCGGGCGGCCGAAGGCGTATAGCGCAACGCATGTCCCTACGTCCCTGGCGCGACATCGCGCGCCGCCCGTCCCGCCAGATCATGGTCGGTTCCGTCCCCGTCGGCGGCGACGCGCCGGTGACGGTGCAGACCATGACCAACACGCCGACCAGCGATCCGCGCGCCACGATCGACCAGATCCGGCGCTGCGAGGAGGCGGGCGTCGACATCATCCGCGTCTCCTGCCCCGACGTGGAATCGACCGCCGCGCTGCGCCAGATCGTCCGCGCCGCCCGCGTGCCGATCGTCGCCGACATCCATTTCCACTACAAGCGCGCGCTGGAAGCGGCCGACGCGGGCGCGGCGTGCCTGCGCATCAATCCCGGCAATATCGGCTCGGCCGAGCGGGTGCGCGAGGTGGTCAACGCCGCCAAGGCGAACGGCTGCGCGATCCGCATCGGCGTCAACGCCGGCAGCCTGGAAAAGGACCTGCTGGAGAAATACGGCGAGCCCTGCCCCGAGGCGCTGGTCGAATCGGCGCTCGACCACATCAAGCTGCTGCAGGACCACGACTTCCACGAATACAAGGTCGCGGTGAAGGCGTCGGACGTGTTCCTGGCGGTCGCCGCCTATCAGCAGCTCGCCGAGGCGGTAGACTGCCCGCTGCATCTCGGCATCACCGAGGCGGGCGGGTTCGTCGGCGGCACGGTGAAGAGCGCGATCGGCATCGGCGCGCTGCTCTGGTTCGGGATCGGCGACACCATCCGCGTGTCCTTGTCCGCCGAGCCGGAGGAAGAGGTGCGGGTCGGCTTCGAGATCCTCAAGAGCCTCGGCATTCGCAACCGCGGTGTCCGCGTCGTTTCCTGCCCCAGCTGCGCGCGCCAGGGCTTCGACGTGATCCGCACCGTGCAGGCGCTCGAGGAGCGGCTGACGCACATCCGCACGCCGATGTCGCTCTCCGTGCTCGGCTGCGTGGTCAACGGCCCGGGCGAGGCGCGCGAGACCGATATCGGCATCACCGGCGGCGGCAACGGCCGGCACATGGTCTATCTGTCCGGCGTCACCGATCACCATGTCCAGGACGAGGGCATGATCGAGCACATCGTCCGCCTGGTCGAGGCCAAGGCCGCCGAGATCGAGGCGCGCGAGGAGATCGGCGCAATCGCGGCGGAGTAGTCCAGGCGCGGAGAAAGAACGACCCGATTTGGCACGCTGAGCGCCCCTGTCCTTCCCGGGCGAAGGCCGGGGCCCGGTACCGGAGAGCGTTCGCGTTGATTCGCGGAGCGGGGGCAGCGGCCGCGAGCAGGGCGTCGCCAGCGACGTCGCGCCGCCGACCGGACCGGATCGGGCGACGCGAGGGGGACCATGACGGCGGCTCCGCACGACGGCCGATGCTTTGCGGATCGGGCGCGCCGCGTCCAGGGCGAGAGGCGTTAACCAGCCCGCTTAGCCGCCCTGCAAGCGGCGGCCGTTACCGCCGTGGAATGGGCCGTCTGCTCTTTCTCGCCCTCGCGCTGGCCGGCGTCGGCGCGGTGCTGTCCGGATCGCCGCGGACCCCCGCCCGGCCCGCGCCAGCTCCGAGCACGGTTGCCACCGCGACGGCGATGCCGCCCGGCGCGTATCGTCCGGGCGAGCCCGGCGTCGTGCCCGGGGCCGTCGATCTGCCCCGGGCCGCCGACGGTCATTTCTACGCCGACGCGCAGGTGGAGGGGCAACCGGTGCGCATGGTGGTGGACACGGGCGCGACCGCGGTGGCGCTGACGGTGGACGATGCGCGGCGGCTGGGACTGCCGATCGATCCGGCCGGTTTCCGCGTGATCGGGACGGGCGCGTCCGGACCGGTGCGCGGGGCGGCGGTGATGCTCCGCGACGTGGCGGTCGGCGGGCGGCATGTCGGCCCCGTCGAGGCGGCGGTGGTGGCGGGGCTCGACCGCTCGCTGCTCGGCCAATCCTTCCTGCGGCTGCTGGACGAGGTGCGCATCGACGGCGACACGATGACGCTGCGCTAGCGTCATCCAGCTGAAGGGAGCCATCTCTTCCACCGCCTTCCCGCCAAAGGCCGGGGCCCGGTATCGGGCTGCACCAGCCAGCAGGACGCCGCTCCGAAACGCATCGCAACTGGGGCCCGGCCTTGGAGTCCCCGCAAAGTAACACTTGCGGGGTGCCCCTGCCGCCGGGGAGGCGAGCCGATTAGCGGGATCGCATTGTAATTCGATGGCGCGGTTGCCGAGCCGGCGGCCGCGCGCGTCCGCCTCGCCATCACGCTAGTCGCGGCCCGGCCGCCCGGCTAAGCCGGTGGGGTGAGCCGGACGCCGCCCGCCATCGCCTTCGCGGTCGCCGCGCTCGGCATCGCCCTCTTCTGCTGCCTGGATGCGCTGATGAAGGGGCTCGGCCTGGCGCTCGGGGCCTATAGCGCGCTGCTGTGGCGGACTGTCGTCGGGCTGGCGGTGACGGGTGCGGCCTGGGCGGCGACCCGGCCGGCCTGGCCGGCGGCGCGGCTGCTGCGGCTGCATGTCGGGCGCGGCGTGGTGGTGAGCGGCATGGCGATCCTGTGGTTCCACGCGATCACGCTGATGCCGCTGGCGGAGGCGATCGCAATCTCCTTCTTCGCGCCGCTGCTCGCGCTGTGGCTGGCCGGCGCGCTGCTGGGCGAGGCGGTGGGTGCGCGGGCGGTGGCGGGATCGTGCCTGGGGCTGGCGGGCGTCGGCGCGATCGTCGCCGGGCGGCTCGGCGCGCCGCACGGGCCGCGCGTCGTCGAGGGCGTCGCGGCGGTGATCGCCTCGGCGGCGCTCTATGCGGTCAATCTGGTGCTGCAGCGGCATCAGGCGCAACAGGCAGCGCCGCAGGAGATCGCCTTCTTCCAGACCGCCACCGTGCTCGCCTGCCTGCTGCCCTTCGCCTCCTGGGCGGCGCTGCCGACGGCGGGGCAATGGCCGTTGATCGCCGCTGCTGCGACCTGTGCCTCGATCTCGCTGCTGCTGCTCTCCTGGGCCTATGCGCGCGCCGAGGCGCAGGTGCTGCTGCCGAGCGAATATACCGGCTTCCTGTGGCTGGCGCTGCTCGGCCGGCTGTTCTTCGGCGAGGCGCTGACGGCAGCGACGCTGGTCGGCGCGGCGCTGATCGTCGGCGGCTGTCTGCTCGCGGTGCGCCAGCGCCCGCCCCCACGGCCGCAGGAGGCCATGCTGTGACCGCCGCGATCCGTCCCGCCCGGCCGGCGGACGTGCCGACGATGCTGCGCTTCGTGCGCGAACTCGCCGCCTTCGAGCACGAGCCGCACGCGGTGCAGGCGAGCGAGGCGGACCTGCACGACGCGCTGTTCGGCGACGGGCGGGCCGCCGAGGCGATCATCGCCGAAGCCGGCGAGCCGGTCGGCTTCGCGTTGTTCTTCCACAATTTCTCGACCTGGACGGGGCGGCGCGGGCTCTATCTCGAGGACCTGTATGTCACGCCGGCGGCGCGCGGACAGGGCGTCGGCGCGGCGCTGCTGCGTCACCTCGCCGGCGTGGCGCTCGATCGCGGCTGCGCGCGTTTCGAATGGGCGGTGCTGGACTGGAATGTGGACGCGCTCCGCTTCTATCGCGGGCTGGGCGCGATCGGCCTGGACGAGTGGACGGTGCAGCGCGTGACGGGCGAGGCGCTCGCGCGGTTGGCGGGGCGGGGCTGATGGCGGTCGATGCTCGGCTGGTCGCGTGGAGCGAGGAGGCGATGGCGCCGCTCGGCACGGTCACGCGACGGCCGATGATGGGCGAGCGCACGCTCCATTGCGACGGGATGGTGTTCGCGATCCTGGCCGCCCGCGCGCTCTGATCCAAGGCGGACGCGGCGAGCGATGCGCCATGGGATGCGGCCGGGTGCACGCGCTTCGCCGACGAGCGCCGACGCCCGTCAGGAAACCGCGCCGACGCCGAGCGATCAGGCCTTGTGCATGCCCGGCGCTTCGTCGCCCTCCTGCTTGGCCTGCTCGTAGCGGTCGATCGCCTCCAGGGTGATCCGCCGCGCTGCCGACGCGTCGCCCCAGGTGCCCATGCGCACCCACTTCGTCTTCTCCAGATCCTTGTAGTGGGTGAAGAAATGTTCGATCTGCTCGAACACGATCTCGGGCAGGTCGGAACGCTCGCCGACGTTGGAGTAATAGGGGAAGGTCTGATCGACGGGCACGCAGACCAGCTTCTCGTCGCCGCCCGCCTCGTCCTCCAGGTTCAGCACCGCGATCGGCCGGGCGCGGACCACGCAGCCCGGAATGAAGGGCGAGCGCGATACCACCAGCGCGTCCAGCGGATCGCCGTCCGGCGAGAGCGTGTGCGGCACGAAGCCGTAATTGGCCGGATAGCGCATCGGCGTGTGCAGGATGCGGTCCACGAACAGCGCGCCCGACGCCTTGTCGAACTCGTATTTCACCGGCTCGCCGCCGGTCGGGACCTCGATGATGACGTTCAGGTCGTCCGGCGGGCTCTTCCCCGTCGGGATCAGGTCGATGCGCATCTTTGCTACTCACTTTCGTTCGTGCGGCGCTTCGGCGTAAGCCGAAGCCTGACAAAATCAACGCGGAGCGAGAAGGCGGTCGAGGCCGGTGTCGCCGGTCCCGGTCTTGACGAGGTGCGGGTAACGCAGGCCGCCATGATAGTCGATCGCGACCGTGGTGACGCGGTCGCCGCGCTTGAGGGTGAGCCGGATCGGCTCCTTGACGGCCTTGGCCGCAGTGATCGCCGCCGCCATCCGCTCGGCGGAATAGGCGGTATCGCCGACCGCGAGGATCTGGCCGCCCAGCACCAGCCCGGCCTTGAACGCCGGGCCGTCCCACAGCACGCTCGTCAGATTGCCCTGGGGGTCGGCGGCGAAACCGGTCGAGTAGGTGAAATCCGCCCCGCGGGTCTTTGCGCCTTGTTGCGACACCTTGGTCGGCTGGTCGGTATAGGTCAGGGTGTAGCCGCCCCTGGCCAGCCCGTCGAGCGGCGCGCCGGTCGTCGTCTCGGTCACGCGCCGGGTCAGGAAGCCTTTCCAGTCGTAGGGCACGACGGTGGCTAGCGTCTGCGCGACGTCGTCCAGCGTGTAGGTCAGCTCGCCATAATCGCCGTCGCGCCCACCGAAAAAGGCGCGGGCGAAATCGTCGATCGACTTGGCGCCGTGGCTCTGCGCGCGGATGATGCCGTCGGCCTCCAGCCAGATCAGCAGGCCCTCGTTGTAATAGTCCTCGCCGCGCTGCCACGACGCCCAGCCCTTGGGCCGGCGCGCGTTGAGGCTCTCGTCATAGGTGGTGTCGGTCAGCGAGCGCCAGCGGCGGCCCGGTGCGGTGTCGAGCCCGGCGGCGATGGCGGCGACCTGGTCCAGCGTGTCCTGCTTCGAGACCAGCCCCGCGCGCGCCTGCAGGACATAGCCGAAGAACTGCGTGCCGCCCTCATAGACCCAGAGCAGGCCCGGCCGCATCGGCTGATCGTAGCTGGGCGTCCAGAGGTCGGCGGCGCGGCGGAACTTGCCGTCCCAGCTGTGGCTGTATTCGTGCGGCAGCAGGTTGCGCGCGGCGGCATTCTGCTCCCATTCGGTGAAGTAACCGGGCCGCGTGCCGTCCTCGGAGCTGCGGTGATGCTCCAGGCCCGAGCCGCTCAACTGGTCGGAAATCGAGAACAGGAAGTGGTAATCGTCGTAATGCTGCGTGCCGAACAGCTTCACCGCCTGTTCGACGAGGCGGGTGTGCGCGGCGATCTGCTCGGGCGTGGCGGCGAGCTCTTCCGGCCGGTCGGCGAAGGTGTCGAGCGTCACGCGCCGCGTGAGCGGGAACGCCTTGTAGTAGCGGCCCGCCAGCACCGGCGAGTCCATCAGCACTTCATAGTTGGTCAGCTGGTATCTGTAGGTGGTGCCCGCATGGGTCGACGGCACGGCGGAGACGGCGGTGAAGCCGTCCGGATATCTGACGGTCGCGGCGACCGGAATGTCGCGGACGAAATAGCCCGCCGGGTAGAGGCTCATCGAGATCCACTGGAGCCGCAGCATGTCCGGCGAGCTGAACACCGCGCCCTGGTCCGTCTTCACGGCGGACACGAACTGGAAGCTCGCCTCCACCCGCTTGGCGCCCGCGGGCACGTCGATATGGTAGGCGAACAGGTTCACCGGATCGCGGCGCCAGGGCAGCTCGGTCGCGCCGGCGCGGAAGTGAAGGCCGGTCACCTTCTCGATCTGGCCGGACGGGGCATGGTTGCCGGGGATCCAGCGCGGGTAGAAGATCACCGTGTCGCCGCTCTGCGCGACGGGAATCGTCTCCCTGACCGAGAAGATGCCCTGCTGCGGATTGGTGGCGTCGATGTCGAGCGTGATCGTGCCGGGATAGGGCCGGTCCTGCGGCGGCGGGATCGGGGCGGGGTAGGGCGCGGGCTGCGGCGCCGAGTTGCCGGCCGGGACCTGCGCGAGGGCGGGCGCGGCGGCGGCGAGCAGCAGGACGGCGAGGCCGGAGCGGGGCATCGGAATCTTTCGGACGGAGCGGACCCGGCGCGCGCCTTACGCGGGCGAAAGCGCGGGCGTCCAGACGTTTATGACAGCGGCTATGACCCGCCGCCGCTGCCGCCGCCGATCACGTTGATCGTAAAGGCGAGCACGCCCAGGTTAAACACGAACGCCGCCATCGTATGCCCCAGCGCGACCGTTCGCACCCGGCGCGAGGTGATCTCGACGTCGGAGGTCTGGAAGGTCATGCCCAGCGTGAAGCTGAAATACAGGAAGTCCCAATAGTCGGGTTCGTCGCAATGCGGGAAGTCCAGCCCCTTGTCGTCGCCCTGCCCATCGGTGTCGCCGTAATAGAGGTGCGCATAGTGGACGGCATAGACGACGTTGGAGAACAGCCAGGCGAGCACCAGCGTCGTCACCACCAGTGCGATCGCGACGACATCGTTCTTGCCCTGCAGCTCCTTCGCGACCGCGACCAGGATCACGATCATCACCGCGCCGGTAAGGCCCAGCAGCACGGTGCGGTTGGCGTCGTTGCGCTGGGCCTGTTCCCTGATCTGGTCGGCCTCGCCGCGGCCGAGCAGCGGCGACAGGGTGACGAGGAACACCAGGGCGGCGAGATCGAACCCCGCCAGCACCGCGCGGCCGAGCCCCAGCCAATGGGTCGCGATCGCGGCGACAACGGGGAACAACACGCAGAACAGCAGGAAGCGCGGCGGCGCGATCCGTTTGCCCAGCCCGATGGGGTTCGCCATGGCCCTCGCCTAGCGCTTCGCCGCGCCCTCGCCTAGATAGCGGCGCGCCATGGCCCAGACCCCTCCCCGCATGCCGCGCATGCAAACGCCTCAGCGAGTCCGCGGCACGCAAGACATCTTCGGCGACGAGCAGCGCCGCTTCGCGCACGTGCTCGCCACGTTCGAGCGCGTGCGGCGGCTGTACTGCTTCCAGCGCGTCGAGGTGCCGGTGTTCGAGGACACGCAGGTGTTCGCGCGCTCGATCGGCGAGACCACCGACGTGGTGGCGAAGGAGATGTACACCTTTCCCGATCGCGGCGGGGATTCGCTGACGCTGCGGCCCGAGTTCACCGCCGGGATCGCGCGCGCCTATCTGACCGAAGGCTGGCGGCAGTTCGCGCCGCTGAAGCTCGCGACCAGCGGCCCGGTGTTCCGCTACGAGCGGCCACAAAAGGGGCGGTTCCGCCAGTTCCATCAGATCGACGCGGAGGTGATCGGCGCGCCCGAGCCGGCCGCGGACGTCGAGCTGCTGGCGATGGCCGACCAGCTGCTGCACGAGCTTGGCGTGGCCGACGGCGTCACGCTGCAGCTCAACACGCTGGGGGACGCCGAAACGCGCGACCGCTGGCGCGACGCGCTGGTCGCGCATTTCGAGGCGCATCGCGGCGATCTGTCGGAGGATTCGCTGGCGCGGCTGGCGAAGAACCCGTTACGCATTCTCGACAGCAAGGATCCCCGCGATCGCCCGATCGCCGCCGCCGCGCCGGACATCGACGCCTATCTGACGGTCGAGGCGGGTGGCTATTTCGAGGCGGTCACCAAGGGGCTGGACGCGGCGGGGGTGCAATGGACCCGCAACGCGCGGCTGGTGCGCGGGCTCGATTATTACCGCCATACCGCGTTCGAGTTCGTCACCGACCGGCTGGGCGCGCAGGGCACGGTGCTGGCGGGCGGGCGCTATGACGGGCTGATCGAGGATCTGGGTGGGCCGCCGACGCCGGGCGTGGGCTGGGCCGCGGGGGTGGAGCGGTTGGCGATGCTGGTGGGGGAGCCAAAGCCCGAGCACTTGCAGGTCGCCATCGTCGCGGAAAATCACGAGCGTGAATTGGACGCGGTGCTGAAGACCGGCCGTTTACGGTTCATGGGGATTCGGACAGAGTTGTTCATCACGGGCAACCCTCGGAAGCGGTACGATCGCGCCGTCCGCCTTGCACCAGCGTGCATCGTCTCGCTGCAAGGCGAAGAGTGGACCGAGCCGAACGTCCGCTCGTTAGGGAATGATACCGGCCTCGCGGATATGGTACGTGCGTTATTCGGGCGAGCGACTGACTGATGCGGCGGTTGTTTCTCGTCATCCCGGGCTTGACCCGGGATCCCGCTGTTCTTGCCCGGCCAAAAGAAGCGGGACCCCGGCTCAAGGCCGGGGTGACGATCGAGGGAGAGTGGCGCGCATGACCACCATCTCCCCCGAGCGCATCCGGCAGATCGAGGCGCGGCGGGATGAGCTCGCGGCGCTGATGGCGACGGGCGATCTGCCGTCGGATCGCTTCGTCCAGGTCTCCAAGGAATATGCCGAGCTGGAGCCGGTCGCCGCCGCGGCGGGCGAGGTGCGGCGGCTGCGGCAGGAGGCGCGCTCGCTCCAGCAGATGACGGCGGAGAGCGATGCCGAGCTGCGCGCGATGGCCGCCGACGAGCTGGTCGCCAACGAGACCGCGCTCGCCGACGCCGACCGCAAGCTCGCGCTGGCGCTGCTGCCCCGCGACGCGGCGGACGAGCGCGCGGCGATGCTGGAGATCCGCGCCGGCACCGGCGGCGACGAGGCGGCGCTGTTCGCCGGCGACCTGTTCCGCATGTACCAGCGCTATGCCGAGAAGGAGGGCTGGCGGGTCGAGCTGATCTCCGCCTCCGCGTCGGAGGCGGGCGGGTTCAAGGAAGCGGTCGCCAGCGTCGAGGGCCGCGGCGTCTTCGCCAAGATGAAGTTCGAGAGCGGCGTCCATCGCGTCCAGCGCGTGCCGGCGACCGAAAGCGGCGGCCGCATCCACACGTCGGCCGCCACCGTCGCGGTGCTGCCCGAAGCCGAAGACGTCGACGTTCAGATCGACGACAAGGAC
Source organism: uncultured Sphingomonas sp. (assembly GCF_964250165.1). Classification (GTDB taxonomy): domain Bacteria; phylum Pseudomonadota; class Alphaproteobacteria; order Sphingomonadales; family Sphingomonadaceae; genus Sphingomonas. The sequence continues at coordinate 27,096 of NZ_CAXUEK010000029.1, forward strand.
CTGCGCATCGACATCTATCGCTCGTCCGGGCCGGGCGGGCAGGGGGTCAACACCACCGACTCCGCGGTACGGATCACGCACTTGCCCAGCGGGCTGGTCGTCATCCAGCAGGACGAGCGCAGCCAGCACAAGAACCGCGCCAAGGCGATGAAGGTGCTCCGCACCCGTCTCTACGAGGCCGAGCGCGAGCGGCTGGCGAACGAACGATCGGGCTCGCGCAAGGCGATGGTCGGTTCGGGTGACCGCTCCGAGCGCATCCGCACCTACAATTACCCGCAGGGCCGCGTGACCGACCACCGCATCAACCTGACGCTCCATCGCCTGCCCGAGGTGCTGGAGGGCGAGCTGGGCGAGCTGATCGGCGCGCTGGTGGCGGAGGACGAGGCGGAGCGGCTGGCGTCGCTGGATGGGTGAAGCTCCCCTCCCGCGTGCGGCAGGGGCAGCGGGAGGGCGTGTCGAACGCCTGCCCGCCGAAGCAAGCCCTCCCCTGGCCCCTCCCGCAAGCGGGAGGGGAACGATCAGGCAGGCCATTGCCGCCGCGGCGCGTCGGTTCGGCTCGTCCGCCACGCCGCGGCTCGACGCCGAGCTGCTGATGGCGCACGCGCTCGGCGTCACGCGCGAGGCATTGCTGCTCGGGCGGCTGGACGACCCCGCGCCGCCCGGCTTCGCGGCACTGGCGGAGCGGCGCACTGCGGCAGAGCCGGTCGCCTACATCACGGGCGTGCGCGCCTTCTGGACGATCGAGCTGGCCGTCGACCCGCGCGTGCTGATCCCGCGCGCCGACAGCGAGACGCTGATCGAAGCGGCGGTCGACCATTTCGCCGGCACGCCGGGACCGCGGACCGTGCTCGATCTCGGCACCGGCTCGGGTGCGCTGCTGCTGGCCGCGCTCGACCAGTGGCCGGCCGCCACCGGGATCGGGATCGACCGCTCGGCGGACGCGGTGCAGGTCGCGCGCGCCAATGCGCGGCGGCTTGGGTTCGGGTCGCGCGCCCGGATCGAGTGGGGGGACTGGAGCGAGGGATCGCTGCCGCGCGGCGACTTCGACCTCGTACTGTGCAACCCGCCCTATATCCCCAGCCGCGCCGACCTGCCGCGCGAAGTCGCCGGTTACGAGCCGTCCGCGGCGCTTTATGCCGGCTTGGACGGGCATGACGACCTGCTGCAGGTCGCCGGCGTCGTGCGCGGCCTGCTTGCCCCGGGCGGCGTCGCCTGCATCGAGATTGGGCACGATCAGGGCGCCTGGGCGACCGCGCTGTTCCGCGCGGCGGGCCTTGGCGTTAACCTGCGTCAAGACTTGGGCGGCAGGGACCGTTGCGTGATGGTCACGCCTTGAACAAACCGAGCGCCCACCCCACCTTTTTTCTTGTGGGACCGGTTTGGTCCGCTTAAGCAACTTGCAGGGTACGCAAGTCCGGCGGAGGTCGCCGGCCAGGGGCTTGCCAGCACTTCGTATCATCGCCGCGCAGCTTGACACTCGCGGCCATGGCGCACCGTTCGGTGATCCGGGCGGCTGAGGCGCATTCGGAGAAGAGAGCCGATTTTGGTTCGAGCACGAGGACGATACTTTTGATCAACAATCGTCAGAACGGTCGCCGTCGCGGCCGTGGGGGTGGTGGTAATGGCGGCGGCAACGGGCCGCGCCAGGGCGGCCAGCAGGGCAATGGCAGCCGCATCGACAATCGGGCGCGCGGCAACGCCAGCCAGCTGTTCGAGAAATACAAGAACCTGGCCGCGGACACGCAGCGCGCGGGCGATCGGGTGAACACCGAATATTATCTGCAGTTCGCCGACCATTATTTCCGGGTGCTGAGCGAACAGCGCGGCCGCTTCGACGACCAGCCGCAGCAGCGCGGCGCCCGCAACGACATCGACTACGACGCCGACGAGGAGTTCGGTGACGAGGGCGAGCCGATCCGCTCCGGCGAGCAGGGCGACGGCACTCGTGCCGACCGGGACGAGCGGCCGCGCGAGAGCTTCCGCAACGGCGGCGACCGCAGCGGTGGGGAGCCTCGCGAGGTCGGCGACAACCGCAACGGCAGCGACGGTCGTTCCGACGACCGTACCGCTCCGGACAATCGCAACGCCCGCGACAACCGGAACGTCGGCGACAGCCGCAACGGCGAGGGCCGGCGCGAGTGGCGGGACCGCAACGATCGCGGCGGCGAGCAGCGCCCCGAGACGATTGCCGGCCAGCATCGCGCCGAGCCGCTGCCGCCCCGCGAGACGCTGGCCCAGCGGGCCGAAGAGGTGCTGGAGGCCGATCGCCCGCTCGACCCGCCACCGGCGCGCCGCACCCGCCGCCCCCGCGCGGACGAGGATGCGGGCGAAGCGCCGGCCGCCTTCGAAGCCGATCGGCTGCCGCCCGCGTTGGGCGTTGCCGCCAACGATGCCGGGCCCGCCGAGCCGAAGCCGCGCCGCCGTCGTCCGCGTGCCGCCGAGGCGCCGACCGCCGCGGAGTGATCCGCACCGGCGCTGACATCGAAAGCCGGCCCGGCGTTGCGCGGGGCCGGCTTTTCGTGTGGCGAAGACCGGCGCCGGCTTGATCTGGATGGCAGAGCGCCGGCCGACGATCCGGCAGGTTTTGCCACGGCGCGCGGCCCGTGCGAGGCTGACCCATAAGGAGAAGCGCGATGACGATTGCGGCAGTCCTGAGCGCCAAGGGCGGCGAGGTGATCTCGCTGACCCGGGATACGACCGTGGCCGCGGCCGTCGCGCTATTCACCGAACGGCGCATCGGCGCGGCGCCGGTGCTCGATCCCAGCGGCGCGGTGGCCGGCGTCTTCTCGGAGCGCGACGTGCTTCACGCGGTGCAGGCGCGGGGCGCGGATGCGCTGCAGACGGCGGTCGGCGAGGTGATGACGAGCCCCGCCGTCGGCGTCTCTCCCGCCGAGCCGGTGATCGCGGCGCTGGCGCTGATGACGCGGCGGCGCTTCCGTCACCTGCCCGTGCTCGACGGCGACCGGCTGGTCGGTTTCGTCTCGATCGGCGACCTGGTGAAGCATCGTATCGATGGGATCGAGGCCGATGCCGCGGCGATGCGCGATTACATTCAGACCGCCTGACGCCGCCGCACCACGTCCATCATCAGGCGCAGCGTCGGTCTGGCGAACGTCGCCAGCCAGCCGAGATAGAATGCCGCCCCCGCGCTCACCAGCGCCGCCAGCCGGAGCTGCACGGGCAGCGCCGGCAAGGCGCGATCGAGGATCGAGACCGCCAGCGCCATCCCCAGCGCGGCAAGCGCCGGCGGCGCGACCGCCGTCGTCACGTCGGCCGCCCGCGCGCCGATCACCGGCAATGCCCGGCGCGCGCTGTCGACCAGATAGAGCGGGTAACCCGCCAGCCAGGCCAGCGCGAGCCCGGTCGGCCCCCAGCGCACGCCGACCAGGAACGCGATCGTCAGCAGCGCCGCCCCGACCGCGCCGTTGCGCACGCCCACGCCCGGCCTCCCTTGCGCGTCGCAGGCCGGGGTGAACAGCACCTGGACCGTCATGAACGGCATCGCCAGCGCGAGCAGGCGCACGACCGGAACGGCCTCCGCCCAGTGCGGCCCCAGCGCGGTCAGCACCAGCGGCTCGGCGGTCGCCGCCAGCCCGAGATAGAAGGGCAGCGCCGCCGTCATCACCAGCCCGGCGGCGCGCACGAAGCCGCGCGCCGTCGCCTCGCGGTCGTGACGCAGCCGGGCATAGGCGGAGAAGGCGACCTCGTTGAGCGGCGGCACCACCTTGGCCACGAAGATCTGCGTCAGGAACAGGCTGGTCGTGTAGATGCCCAGCGTTTGCGGCGAGAACCAGCGGCCGGCGATGAACACGTCGGCCTGGCTTTGCGCGAACCAGGTCAGCTGCCCCGCCGCGACGACGCCGCCGTAGCGTGCGAGCGCGCCCGCGCCACGCCAGTCGAACGAGGGCCGTACCAGCGTGCCCGCGCTGACGGTCAGCACCGCGGCGCGCGCGAAGAACAGGATGATCGGCGCCCACACCAGCGTCCACACGCCCCAGCCCGCCAGCGCTCCGCCCAGCGCCGCGCCCGCGCCCGCCACTGCGCCGACCATGTTGGCGCGCGCCTGGTGGCGGAAATCCATACGCCGGCTCAGCACCGCCTGCGGCAGGGCGATGAAGGGCGTCGCGAGATAGAGCAGCGCCTGGACCCGCAGCAGCTCGGCGACGATCGGCTGCCGGTAATAGGCCGCTGCCAGCGGCGCGAGGGCGAGCTGGGCCGCCGCCAGCGCGCCGTTGAGCGCCAGCAGCATCCCGAACGCCTGGCGGATGGCCCGCTTCGACAGCTCCGGCGCCTGCACCAGCGCACTCGCCAGGCCATAGCCGTTCAGCATGTTGAGGAAGACCAGCACGACCTGCGTCATCGCGAACAGGCCGTAGTCGTGCGGGCTGAGGATGCGGATCACCGCGAAGGTGGCGGCCCATTGCACCAGCTGCGACGCGAGCTGGCTGCCCGAGCGCCAGATCACCGCCCGGCGTACCTGATGGCCAAGCGGTTCCGTCGCCTGATTCGAAGGGGGAAGCGCCGTGTCCATGCCACGCGAGGGTCTACGCGCCACGCTCCTACCAGGCCGTAAATCAGGCGTTTTCAGAGGCTTTCCGTGCGTCCGGTCAAAAAAAAGCAAAAAAGCGTTTGACGTGGCCCACGGCCCGCCATAGATGAGCTCCAACGCAGCGACGGACGCCGACTTGATCGGCGCTCACCGAAGCGGTCACCAAATCGCCAGACGCCAGGGCAAGCCCTTCGAAAGAAGGATACGCCAAGGCGTCGGTTCTTTGCGCTCTTTGACATTGTTGGTCAAGATGAAGGGACATGTGGGCGGCGGCGCCCTCGTCCGACAGCCTCAGGGTGTCGGTAACGAGGTAAAGCCAAGCCTGACCTATGGTCCGCACCGGTTCGCCGGTGCGTGCTCGCATGTCCATTACCATTCCACAGTAATGTGATTGTGCAGGTCGGGCTCCCTGAGATGAGCGGTCCGGTCGGGGATATTCCACCTCGGTCGGGTCGGACATAAACTTGAGAGTTTGATCATGGCTCAGAATGAACGCTGGCGGCATGCCTAACACATGCAAGTCGAACGAAGGCTTCGGCCTTAGT
>NZ_CAXUEK010000030.1:0-32016 GCF_964250165.1 uncultured Sphingomonas sp.
GGTTCATGCCCGCGGCCACCGACTTCATGCCCTCGCGGACGATCGCCTGGGCGAGCACGGTCGCGGTGGTGGTGCCGTCGCCGGCATTGTCGTTGGTCTTCGAGGCCACCTCGCGCAGCATCTGCGCGCCCATGTTCTCGAACTTGTCCTTGAGCTCGATCTCCTTGGCGACGGTGACGCCGTCCTTGGTGATGCGCGGCGCGCCGAAGCTCTTGTCGATCACGACGTTGCGGCCCTTGGGGCCCAGCGTCACCTTCACCGCGTCGGCGAGGATATCGACGCCGCGCAGGATGCGCTCACGGGCGTCGCGGCTGAATTTCACGTCCTTGGCTGCCATGTCGGCTACCCTTTCAAAACTGGAAGTTGAGGGAAAGTTGAGGCGAAATCACTCAGCCGACGATGCCGAGGATGTCGCTTTCCTTCATGATGAGCAGGTCTTCGCCGTCGAGCTTGACCTCGGTGCCGGACCACTTGCCGAACAGGATGCGGTCACCCGCCTTGACGTCGAGCGGGGTGATCGTCCCGTCCTTCTCGCTCTTCAGGCCGCTGCCGGCGGCGACGACCTCGCCCTCCTGCGGCTTTTCCTTGGCGGTATCGGGGATGATGATCCCCCCGGCCGTCTTCTCCTCTGCCTCGACGCGGCGAACGAGAACGCGGTCGTGCAACGGACGAAAGTTCATGTGCACTGTCCCTCATGCTGTATAGTGAACGGGTCTGGCACTCCCACGCGGGGAGTGCCAACGCCCGCCATATGTGACCTGTCGCGAGGTCCGTCAATGGCCTTGGCCCGCCAAATATTGGCAGCGCGCGTCCGCCGCGCCGCGCCTCCGGCTCACTCCGCACGTACCACAGCACGAGGGGAACTGCCGGCGACGTCACCGTGCTGCCGCGCACGGGCGGCACCCAGGCCTAGGATCTCGCCCCCGCCGGCGTCGGCGCGCACTACAAGTGGAAGGCGGAACTCGTGCGGAGGCGGCGCGCGTCGTCGATGCGCCCCATGCCGGTTACGGCGAGGACTGGCGGCCGAGCCTATGGCGCGGGCAGCAGCCCCAGCCGCTCGCGCCGCGACCAGCGCCGGAGCAGCAGCGCCGTGACCACGGCCAGCCCCAGCACGAAGCCGAGCCACACCCCCACCGCGCCCCACCGCAGGCGGAAGGCGAACAGCACGCAGGCGCCCAAGCCGACGACCCAATAGCCGACCAGCGCGATCAGCATCGGCGCGCGCGTGTCCTGCAGCCCGCGCAGGATGCCTTGCCCGACCGCCTGCGCGCCGTCCAACAGCTGGAAGGCGGCGGCGACGGTGAGCAGCCGGACGGTGAGCGCCACCACCGGCGCGTTGGCGGGATCGGCGAGATCGAGATAGCCGCCGATCAGGAAGCGCGGCACGCTCCAGATCACGCTCGCGGTCAGCGCCATCAGGCCGATCCCCGTCGCCAGCGCCACGGCGCCCGCTCGGCCGATCCCGCGCCGGTCGCCTGCGCCATAGGCCAGGCCGACGCGGATCGTCGCCGCCTGCGCGACGCCGAACGGGAGCTGGAAGGCGATCGACGCGATGTTGATCGCGACGCCGTGCGCGGCGATCGCGTCGACGCCGATCAGCCCCATCAACAGGCTGGCGCCGCCGAACAGCCCGCCTTCGAAGGTGACGGCGAGCGCGATCGGGTAGCCCAGCCGCGCGATGTCGCCCAGCCGGCGCCATTCGGGTCGCCACCAGCGGCCGAACAGCCGATAGCGGCGCAGCCGCCGGTCGAACGACAGGATCAGCGCATAGGCGATCGTCGTCGTCGTCACCGTCGCGACGCTCGCGATCGCCGAACCTTCCAGCCCCAGCGCGGGGAAGCCGCCATGGCCGAATACCAGCAGCCAGTTGCCCAGCGCCCCGACGCCGACCGCCAGCGCGGTCACCACCATGGTCCAGCCCGGCCGCCCCAGCGCGGCGGCGGTGAAGCGCATCGCGCCGCCCAGCAACGCCGGCAGCGCGGCGAACAGCAGGATGTGGAGGAACGCGCCGGACCGCGCCGCCACCGCCGGGTCCTGCCCCGCCAGCCGCAGCACCGCCGCGCCGTTGGCAAGCAGCAGCATCATCGGCACGCTGACGGCGGCGCCGAGCCAAAGCGCCATGCGGAAGGTGCGCCGCACCTCGCGCACCGCATGCGCGCGGGCGCCCCGCTCGGCGGCGATGATCGGCTGCAACGCGCCGACCATCGACACCGTCGACCACATCAGCAGGCTGAACAGGAACACGCCCAGCGTGGCGGCGGCGAACTCGACGGTGCCGAGCCGCGCCACGAAGATGACGTCGATCGCATAGACCGCCATCTGCAGCAGGTTCGCCCCGACGATCGGCGCGGCGAGCCGGACGAGCGCCCGGAACTCCTGGCGCGCGGTGGCGGCAGCCGGGCCGGCGGGCGGCGTCGGGGCGCCGTGCGCAGCCATGGGGCGGCATGTAGCGGGTAACGGCTTTTCCGTCACCCCGGCCGGGAGCAGCCGTCGCTCAAGCGCGTTGGCGGCGCCAACATGCGAAGGTAAGCAAGATGGATATCACGCGCGCCGGATCACGCCCGTCCCAGCCCGGTCCCGCCGACTGGTTCACCGGCCGCGTCCGCATCGATCCGCTGTTCGCTGCGCCCGCCCCGGCGCGGGTGGCGGGCGCAAGCGTCACGTTCGAGCCCGGCGCGCGCACGGCCTGGCACACCCACCCGCTTGGCCAGACGCTGATCGTCACCGCCGGGCGCGGCTGGATCCAGCACGACGGCGGGCCGGTCGAAACGATCCGGCCCGGCGACGTCGTGTGGTTCGCGCCGGGCGAGCGGCACTGGCACGGTGCCACCGCCACCACCGGCATGACGCACCTCGCCGTCCAGGAACAGCTGGACGGCAAGGCGGTCGACTGGCTGGAGCAGGTCAGCGAGGAGGAATATCGCGGACCGGACATTTGATCCTCCCGTTCAAGGGAGGAGTTAGAGCACCATCCGTTCCGCGCCCGGATAGGCGAACAGCAGGTCGGCGTCGGCGCTCGCCGTCACCGTCTCCTCCCCCGTCACCGTCACGCATTGACCGGCCCGCCAGGCGACGCCGGCGACCTCGCCCGAGCCCTTGATCGGCACCAGCCAGCCGGTCTTGCCCGCGGGTAGCTTCACCGGCCGCTCGCCGCCCGTCCAGCGTTCGAGCACGAACTTCGGCCCTTCGACCTGCAGGTGACGTCCGTCGCCGGCGTCCCCCGGCGACGCGATCGGCACATACGGCACCGGGTCGGCCACATCGATCCCGTCCTTCAGGTGCAGCTCGCGGTCGGAGCCGTAATCGTAGAGCCGGTAGGTCGTCTCCGAGTTCTGCTGGATTTCGATCACCGTCAGCCCGCCGCCGATCGCGTGGATGGTGTCGGATGCGCAGTAGAGGAAGTCGCCCGGCGTCACCGGCTTCCAGTCGAGCAGCCCTTCGATCGAGCCGTCCTCGGCGCCCTGCCGCAGCCGGTCCTTGTCGATCGGCGCCTTCGTGCCGAGCGCGATCGTCGAGTCCGGCTGCGCGGCGAGGATGTTCCAGCACTCGTCCTTGCCGCGCGGCAGCCCGCGCGCGCGCGCCTGCTCGTCATCGGGGTGGACCTGCACGGATAGCGGCTTGGACGTGAACAGATATTTGATCAGCAGGTCGGGCGTGGTGTCGCCCGGCTCCTGGAACCAGATCTCGCCGATCGGCTGCTGATCCTGCGGCTGGTCGTCGAAGCCCGGCCAGAGATCGTGCCGGCCCCAGGGCTTCTCGACGCGATGGGTCTGCAGCAGGGTGGCGGGCATGACGGCTCCTGTGGATCGGACGCCTGCGTAACGCCGCAGGCCGCCGCGCGCTCCACGCCGGGTCTGTTCCCGTTCATCGGGAGCCGCTAAGGCACGCGCCCATGCCTACCCGCCAGTCCCGCGCCCTCCTCCTCGCGCTCGCCGTCGCGCTCCCGCTCTCCGCCTGCGCGCGCCATCGCGCCAAGGGCGACCTGCCCTATGTCGCGCGCGACGTCGGCACGCTCTATTCCGCCGCGCGCCAGCGGCTCGACCAGGCCCGCTACAAGGAGGCGGCGCAGCTGTTCGACGAGGTCGAGCGCCAGCACCCCTATTCGGTGTGGGCGCGGCGTGCGCAGCTGATGAGCGCGTTCGCCTATTATCTCGACCACGACTACACCAACTCGATTCAGTCGGCGCAGCGCTTCATCTCCGTCCATCCCGGCAACCGCGACGCGGCCTATGCCTATTATCTGGTCGCGCTCGGCTATTACGAGCAGATCCAGGACGTGACGCGCGACCAGAAGATCACGCGCCAGGCGCTGGACGCGCTGGGCGAGCTGACGCGGCGCTACCCGACCAGCCGCTACGCGTCCGACGCGCGGCTCAAGATCGACCTGGTCAACGATCACCTCGCCGGCAAGGAGATGGAGGTCGGCCGCTTCTACGAGCGGCGCGGCCAGTGGCTGGCGGCCTCCATGCGCTTCCGCGCCGTGATCGACGGCTACCAGACGACGACCCACACGCCCGAGGCGCTGATGCGGCTGACCGAATGCTACCAGGCGCTCGGGGTGACCGAGGAGGCGAAGAAGGCGGCGGCGGTGCTGGGCCGCAACTATCCCGGCACGTCCTGGTACGACCATGCCTACAAGCTGATGCAGGAGCACCCGGCGCAGGCGCTGCCGGCGGTCCCGCGCGGCGAGCAGCCGGTGCCGCTCGGCACGCCCGGTGCCAAGGCGCAGTCGCTGCCCGGCGATTCGGGCACGGCCAAGATCAAGCCGGGCGGCACGGTGACGCCCGCGCCGGCCGCGACCGACCCAGACCCGACGACGGCGCCGACCACCGCGACGCCCGCGCCGGCGGGACCGGCAACGACCACCCCGGCGAACACGGGGCCGACGACAGGCGGCTGAACCCGCCCTCTCCCGGTCGACGCCCGCGGGCGCTATAGCGCGCCATGCTGAGCGCGCTTTCCATCCGCGACGTGGTGCTGATCGAGGCGCTGGACCTCGGTTTCGCCGGCGGGCTGGGCGTGCTCACCGGCGAGACCGGCGCGGGCAAGTCGATCCTGCTCGACGCGCTGGGGCTGGCGCTCGGCGCGCGCGGCGACAGCGCGCTGGTGCGCCACGGCGCCGGCCAGGCGGTGGTCACCGCCACCTTCGACGCGCCGGCGGTCGACAGCGCGCTCGCGGCGCTGCTCGCGGAGAACGGGCTGGAGATCGAGCCGGGCGAGCCGCTGATCGTGCGCCGCATCGTCAAGGCGGACGGCGGCAGCCGCGGGTTCGTCAACGACCAGCCCGCGTCGGCGGCCTTGTTGCGGCAATTGGGCACCCATCTGGTCGAGGTCCACGGCCAGCACGACGATCGCGGCCTGCTCGCCCCCGCCGGACACCGCGCGCTGCTCGACAGCTTCGGGCGGATCGACTCCCGCACGACGGCGCAGGCATGGGCGACGTGGCGCGCGGCCGAGGGCGCACTGGCGGCGGCGCGCGCCGAGATCGCGACCGCGGCGGCGGATCGCGACTGGCTGGACCATGCGGTCGGCGAGCTGACCGCGCTCGCGCCCGAGCCGGGCGAGGAGGAGACGCTCGCCGACAGACGCCGGCTGATGCAGCGCGCCGAGAAGGCGGCCGACGATCTCCACACCGTCGAGTCGCACCTGGAGGGCGCGGACGGCGCGCTCTCGCGGCTGCGCCAGGCGGCGCGCGTGCTGGAGCGGATCGCGGGCGACCACCCGGCGCTCGCCGACGCGCTGGCGGCGATCGACCGCGCGGTGATCGAGGGCGGCGTCGCCGAGGAGCGGCTGCGCGAAGCGGCGGACGCGCTCCGCTTCGATGCGCGCGCGCAGGAGGAGGACGAGGCGCGGCTGTTCGAGCTCCGCGCCATGGCCCGCAAGCATCGCGTGCAGCCCGACGATCTCGCGGCGCTCGCCGACGAGCTGGCGACCAGGCTGGCGCGGCTGGAAGCGGGCGAAGGCGGTGTGGCGGCGCTGGCGGCCGAGGTATCGCTGGCGCGCGACCGCTACCTCGACGCCGCCGACGAGCTGTCGGCCGCGCGCGACGCGGCGGCGACACGCCTCGATGCCGCGGTGGCGGGCGAGCTCGCGCCGCTCAAGCTCGACGCGGCGCGTTTCCGCACCGCCGTGACGCCGCTCGGCGAGGAGGGCTGGTCCGCGGCGGGCCGCGACCGGATCGAGTTCGAGGTCGCGACCAACCCCGGCGCGCCGTTCGGCCCGCTCGTCCGGATCGCCTCGGGCGGCGAGCTGTCGCGCTTCGTGCTCGCCCTCAAGGTCGCGCTTGCGGGCGAAGGCTCGGCGGCGACGATGGTGTTCGACGAGATCGACCGCGGCGTCGGCGGCGCGGTGGCGTCGGCGATCGGCGAGCGCCTGCAGCGGCTGGCGGCGGGCGGGCAGCTGCTGGTCGTCACCCACAGCCCGCAGGTGGCGGCGCGCGGCGCGCAGCACCTCCTGATTGCCAAGAGCCACGACGGCACCGTCACCCGCACCGGCGTGCGCGCACTCGGCGAACAGGAGCGTCGCGAGGAGATCGCGCGCATGCTGTCCGGCGCGCAGGTGACGGACGAGGCAAGGGCACAGGCCGAGCGGCTGCTGGAGGCGGCGTAGGGTTGACGCGCCCCATCGCGGTCCTAATATTTCAGGCCTGTATCGCGCTCTTAGGCGGGCTCTCGACCCTCGGTGCCGAATCCCGCCGGGGGTCTTTTCTTGAAGGGTAATTATGAAGAAGGCGGCCCTTACAGCTTGGCCATGACGGCAGACGTATCCGATGTCGAGCTCACGCGGGGCCAGCGCCGGGAAGCGCGGATCGCGCTTGCCATGCTGCCGGTCGGCGGCTTGTTCCTGCTCGTGTCCGCGATCGCCTTTGTCGCCGTTATGGCCGGTGCGGTCGTCGCGCTCGCGATGGGCGGCTGGCCGTGGTCGCTGTTGCTCTGGTGCATCTTCGCGGCGGTCGTGGCGGCGTGGAATGCCCGCGCCGGGATCGAGATGATGAGCGCGTTCGACTGGCGGCCGCTGCCGCTGGCGCTGCTGCTCTCCGCCGCCGTCGTGACGGGTTGGCTGGCGCTGCCCTGAGCCGCTAAGCACACCGGCGCATGGACGCGCTGCCCGCCACTCCCGATGCCGCCGCGGCCGAGCTGGAGATGCTGGCCGGCACGATCGCGCGGCACAACGCGCTGTATCATGGTGAGGACGCGCCGGCGATCACCGACGCCGAGTATGACGCGCTGGTCGCGCGCAACCGGGCGATCGAGGCGGCCTATCCCGACCTGATCCGCCCCGACTCGCCGAGCCGGCAGGTCGGCGCCGCGCCCGCCGGGCACCTCGCCAAGGTCGCGCACGCCCGGCCGATGACCAGCCTCGACAACGCCTTTACGGACGCCGAGGTGGCGGAGTTCGTCGGGCGGGTGCGCCGGTTCCTGCGGCTCGGCGAGGACGATCCGGTCGCCGTGACCGCGGAGCCGAAGATCGACGGGCTGTCCTGTTCGCTGCGCTATGAGGGCGGCCGGCTGGTCCAGGCGCTCACCCGCGGCGACGGTGCGGTCGGCGAGGATGTGACCGCCAATGTCCTCACCATCGGCGACATCCCCAGGGCGCTCCCGGACAGTGCCCCCGCCTTGTTCGAGGTGCGCGGCGAGGTGTATATGGAGAAGGCGGCGTTCACCGCGCTGAACGCGCGCCTGCTCGCCGAGGGCGGCGAAGGCGCACGCCAGTTCGCCAACCCGCGCAATGCCGGCGCCGGCTCGCTGCGCCAGAAGGACGCCGGCGTCACCGCCAGCCGGCCGCTGCGCTTCCTCGCCTGGGGGTGGGGCGAGACCGACGGCATGCCCGCCGGCACCCATTCCGGGATGATGCACGCGCTCCGCGACTGGGGCTTCCCCGTCGCCGACGACCTGACGCTCTGCCCGGACATCGCCGCGGCGCTGGCGGTGTATCGCCACATCGAGGCGGAGCGCGCCGATCTGCCGTTCGATATCGACGGCGTCGTCTACAAGCTCGACCGGCTCGATTGGCAGGGGCGGCTGGGCGTCGTCGGGCGCGCCCCGCGCTGGGCGATCGCGCACAAGTTTCCGGCCCAGCGCGCGCAGACCACCCTAAACGCCATCGACGTCCAGGTCGGGCGCACCGGCAAGCTGACGCCGGTCGCGCGGCTGGCGCCGGTGACGGTCGGCGGCGTCGTCGTCACCAACGCGACGCTGCACAATGCCGACGAGATCGCGCGGCTTGGCGTGCGCCCGGGCGACCGCGTGCTGCTCCAGCGCGCCGGCGACGTGATCCCGCAGATCGTCGAGAACCTGACCCCCGACGCCGATCGCCCGGCCTGGGCCTTCCCCGATCATTGCCCCGCCTGCGGCAGCGAGGCGGTGGCCGAACCGGGCGAAGTCGACATCCGCTGCACCGGCGGCCTGATCTGCCCGGCACAGCGGCTGGAGCGGCTGCGGCACTTCGTCAGCCGCGGCGCGCTCGATATCGACGGGCTGGGCGAGAAGACGCTGGTCGAGCTGATCGGGCTGGGCTGGGTAGCCGAGCCCGCCGACCTGTTCCGGCTCGCCGCGCATCGCGACGACCTGGTCGCGCGCGAGGGTTGGCAGGCGAAATCGGTCGATGCGCTGCTCGCCGCGATCGCCGCCAAGCGCGCGCCCGACGCCGCGCGACTGCTGTTCGCACTCGGCATCCGCCATGTCGGCATCGTCACCGCGCGCGACCTGCTCAGGAGCTTCGTCACGCTGCCCGCGCTGCGCACGGCGGCGGAAGCGGTGCGCGGCGATGAGGCCGCGGCGGCCGACGCGCTGCACCAGTTCGAGCTGATCGACGGGGTCGGCTCCAGCGTGGTCGCCGCGCTGGGCGATTTCTTCCACGAGCCGCACAACCGCCGCGTGTGGGACGACCTGCTCGCCGAGGTGGCGCCGCCACCGTTCGCCGTCGAGACGCGCGCGTCGGAGGTGAACGGCCGGACCGTGGTGTTCACCGGCACGCTGGAGACGCTGAGCCGCGACGAGGCCAAGGCGCAGGCGGAGGCGCTGGGCGCGCGTGTCGCCGGCGCGGTGTCGGCCAGGACCGACCTGGTGGTGGCCGGTCCCGGCGCTGGGTCCAAGCTGAAGAAAGCCGCCGAGCTCGGCCTGCGCGTGGTCGACGAGGCGGGCTGGGCGGCGATCGTCGCGGCGAGCCGCCCCCCGCGCGACCCGACCCTCGCCCAGGACAAGGTCGAGGACCGAGCTGACGCTCGTCCCGAGACGTGAGTGCCCCAAGATGACCGGGCGATCGTGCCGGTAAGCTGGGCCACCGCCGGACCCCGACCGCGACAGACAGCCAGTCATGTCCGCTGGCAACAGGGTGCCGCTACATCTATGTCGCCGAACGACAAGGGGGAGCCGGCGTGACGACTACAACGACCGACCAGCGCGCCTTGGCCTTGACGGGTATATCGGGCTTGGACGACATCCTCGTGGGAGGGTTGACGCGCGAGCGCATCTACCTCGTGGAAGGAACGCCGGGAACCGGCAAGACCACGCTCGGGCTCGGCTTCCTGCTCAATGGCGCGACGGCCGGCGAGACCGGTATCTACTTCTCGCTCGCAGAGACGCGGGTCGAGCTGCTCGCGGTCGCCGAGAGCCACGGCTGGTCGCTCGCAGCGATCAACCTTGTCGAGATGCTGCCGGCCGACGGCCTCGGCGACGATCAGGAGCAGACCCTGCTGCACCCAAGCGAAGTCGAACTTGGCGAGACTGTCCGAGAGATCATGGCCAAGGTGGACGAGATCAGGCCGACGCGCGTCGTGATCGACAGCCTGTCCGAACTGCGCCTATTGTCACAGACCCCGGTCCGCTATCGTCGGCAGATACTGGCGCTGAAGCACTTCTTCGCCTCCCGCCAGTGCACGGTCCTGCTGCTCGACGACAAGAGCGCCAGCGAGAGCGATCTCCAGCTCCAAAGCATCGCGCACGGCGTGATCATGCTCGAGCAGACGCTGTCAGGGTTCGGCGCGCAACGGCGACGCGTCTATGTCGTGAAGATGCGCGGTGTCCGGTTCCGCGGCGGATATCACGACTTCGAGATCGAGCGGGGCGGCCTGCGCGTCTATCCCCGGCTGGTCGCGGCCGAGCATGGCGACAGTTACGACGACACCCCTCTATCGACGGGGTCGGATCATCTCGACAGCCTGCTCGGAGGGGGCCTGGTCCCCGGCACCGCGACATTGCTGTCGGGTCCGGCGGGGGTGGGAAAAACCACCGCCACCGTCCAGGCGATGGTTGCCGGGTTGAGGGCCGGCGCCAAGGCATCCTACTTCCTTTTCGACGAACGGCTGCCGACGCTTCTGAAGCGATCAACATCGCTGGGCATGGCGCTCGAGCCGTTCGTGGACGCCGGCATGCTGGCCATCCGCGCCATCGATCCCGCCGAACTGTCACCGGGTGCCTTCGTGGGCGCGGTTCGCGATGCGGTCGAGCGGTCCGGTGCGACCATCGTCGTGATCGACAGCCTCAATGCCTATCTCCATTCGATGCCGAACGAGCAGTTCCTCGTCCTGCAGATGCATGAACTGCTCAGCTATCTCGGCCAGAAGGGCGTCGTGACGATGCTGATCCTGGGGCTGCACGGCGTGACCGGGAACGTGCGGACCGAGGTGGACATCAGCTACCTGGCCGACACGGTCATGCAGCTTCGGTATTTCGAGGCGCAAGGCGAAGTCCGTCAGGCGATCTCCGTCATCAAGACGCGCACGACGAGGCACGAACGGACGATCCGCGAGTTCCAGATCACCGAGCAGGGCCTGCTCGTCGGGGAGACGCTGCGGGACGTCCACGGGGTACTGACCGGCGTTCCGACGTTCTCGGGGAGGGGATCGACCTTGATGCGGCGGGGCGAGGAGGCAGACGCGGCTCCGGCCGGCACGCGGTGACGGCGCGCCTGCTCATCCTGGCCCCGCGCGGGCGGGACGCCGAAGTCGCCATCGGCCTGTTCGACCGGAACGCGGTCGCCGCCGTCGCGTGCACCGACATCAACCATCTCCTCCACGAGATCGAGGTCGGTGCCGGAGCGGTCATGCTCACCGAGGAAGTCCTTGCCGACGAAGGCGCCGACGCGCTCGCCGACTGGATCGCGGATCAACCGACCTGGTCCGATCTGCCGTTCATCGTGCTGGCGAACGGTCACGGTGCGCGCCGGGGCGAGCGGGCGCTGCAGCGACTGCGCGCACTCGGCAACACCGTCCTGCTCGAACGGCCGTTGCATGCCGAGGCGATGCTGGGCGCGGTGCGGTCCGCGCTGAAGGCGCGTCTCAGACAATTCCAGGTGCGCGACTCGGTGGCGGAACTGCGCGAGAGCGAGAGCGAGCTGCGGTTCACGCTGAACGCCGGCCGCCTGGGCGCGTGGACACTCGACCTCACCAGCGGCGATCTGATCACGTCGGCGACATGCCGCGAGAATTTCGGCCGGGACCCCGGGGTCCCGTTTACCTACGAGCAGCTGCGCGACGCCGTGCATCCGGAGGACCGTGACCGGATGGCCGCTGCCGTCGAGCGCACCGTCGCCACCGGCGCGAACTATGACATCGAATACCGGTTGGTGACGCCCGCGGGCGAGTTACGCTGGGTGCAGATCAGGGCACGGCCTGTCGTCGGCGCGGACGGGCAGACCGTCCGCCTGACCGGCGTGTCGATCGACACCACCGACCGCAAGCGCGCCGAGATCCACGAGGCGTGCCTGGCCGAACTCGCCGACGCCATCCGCGACGTCCAGAGCCCCGGCGAACTGGCCTACGCGGCGGCCGCGATCCTGGGTCGGGCGCTGGCGGTAAGCCGCGTCGGGTATGCCACCATCGATCCGGTCGGCGAGACGCTTCACGTCGAGCGCGACTGGACGGCTCCCGGGGTCCGGTCGCGCGCCGGCACCCTGCGGCTGTGCGACTATGGTTCATTCCTCGACGACCTGAGGCGAGGCGACCTTGTCTCGATCGCCGATGCTCGGGCCGACGACCGCACCGCCCCCGCAGCCGGAGCGCTGGAAGCGCAAAGCGCGCGGTCCTTCGTCGCCGTGCCGGTGATCGAGCAGGGCAGGCTGGTGGCGGCCCTGTTCGTCGACAACGCCGACGTGCGCGACTGGACTGCCGAGGAGCAAGCGCTGATCCAGGAGGTCGGCGAGCGCACGCGCACCGCCGTCGAGCGCAGCCGCGTCGACGCTGCGCTGCGCGACAGCGAGACCCGCTACCGCACCCTGTTCGAGCGGGTCGAACAGGGGTTCTGCGTCATCGAGGTGCTGTTCGACGCGGATGGCCGTCCGGCCGACTACCGTTTCGAGGAGGTCAACCCCGCCTTCGAGGCCCAGACGGGGCTGGTCGACGCGGTGGGGCGACGGATCGGCGAGCTCGCGCCCAATCACGAGCAGCGCTGGTATGACATCTACGGAGCGGTCGCGCTCACCGGCGATCCGGTCCGTGGGGAGGAATATGCGGAGTCGTTGGGTCGGTGGTACGAGTACCATGCCTTTCGCGTCGGCACACCCGAGCAGCGCCGGGTCGCCGTGCTCTTCAACGACGTTTCGGAACGGAAATCGGCCGACGCGCGCATCCGCGAGATGAACGAGACGCTTGAGCGGCAGGTCGCCGAGCGCACCGACGAGATCCGCCGATTTCGCGACATCGTCGAGGCCACGACCTCCCCGATCTGCGCCTTCGATCGCGACTACCGCCTGATCGCATTCAACAAGGCCCATAATGACGAGTTCCGGCGCGTGAACGGCTTCGACACCAAGCTGGGCGACGTGTTCCCCGACCTGTTCATAGCGGAGCAGCAGCCCGTCATGCGCGCGCTCATGGCACGCGCGCTGTCGGGCGAGGCGTTCACGATCGCCGAGGAGTTCGGCCGGCCCGAGCTTGGGCAACCGTCCTGGGAGATCAGCTACACGCCGCTCCGCGACGCACACGGCACGATCATCGGCGCCTTCCATCTGGCGACCGACATATCGGAGCGGCTTCGCGGTGAGCAGGAACTGGCCCTCGCGCAGGAGGCGTTGCGCCAGTCCCAGAAGATGGAGGCGATGGGCAGCCTGACCGGCGGCGTCGCGCACGACTTCAACAATCTCCTGACGCCCATCGTCGGCTCGCTCGATCTGCTCCAGAGGAAGGGGCTGGGCAATGAGCGCGAGCGGCGGCTGATCGCTGGCGCCGTCCAGTCGGCCGAACGCGCGAAGACCCTGGTGCAGCGCCTTCTGGCCTTCGCGCGGCGCCAGCCGCTGCGAGCGACCGCGGTCGATCTCGCGCCGCTTGTGCACGGGATGGCGGACCTCGTGTCCAGCACCACCGGACCGCAGATCAGGGTGGTAGTCGACGCCGAGGACGACCTGCCGGCGGCGAAGGTCGATCCCAACCAGCTCGAAATGGCAATCCTGAACCTGGCGGTGAACGCGCGTGACGCGATGCCGGACGGCGGCACGCTGCGCATCTCGGTCAGCTCGCAAACCGTCGAGACGGGCAACGAGGCGGCCGTCGCGCCGGGCGGCTACCTTCGCCTGTCGGTCACCGACACCGGAATGGGGATGGACGAGGCGACGCTCAAACGGGCGATCGAGCCGTTCTTCTCGACCAAGGGCGTCGGCAAGGGCACCGGATTGGGCCTGTCGATGGCACACGGCCTGGCCTCGCAGCTGGGCGGTGCGCTGACGATCAGCAGTACCCCCGGCATCGGGACGGCGATCGACCTGTGGCTGCCCGAGAGCGTCGATCCCGTCTCCGCCGAGAACCGGACCGTGGACGAGGCCGCCGAGATCAGTCGCAGCGGCGTGGTGCTGCTGGTCGATGACGAGGAACTCGTCCGGCTCAGCACGGCGGACATGCTCGTCGAGCTCGGCTATTCCGTGGTCGAGGCCCGTTCCGGAGAGGAGGCGCTCGAACTCGTCGGGCGCGGTCTCGAGCCGGACCTGCTCGTCACCGACCATCTCATGCCCGGCATCTCGGGAACCGAACTCGCGCGCACGGTGCGGACCGACCTGCCGGATACCAGGGTGTTGATCGTTTCGGGTTACGCGGAGGCGGAAGGCATTGATCCGGACCTGCCACGGCTCACCAAGCCTTTCCGGAACGCCGACCTCGCCGAAAGCCTGGCTACGCTGACCTGACGACCCGGCGCCGCGTCCGTTCTCGAATTGCGGCCAGCCCCGTGCTCGCCTGGAGCCATCCGCGCCGCAACGGCCATTCCAGGCGCGTCCGGAACGCCGCCGACCGCAGGTGCCGCCGCGGCTGTTACGAAGGCGAGCCGGGTCAGGGCCGTAGCGTGCGATCGCGCCCTTGATCCGGCCGCGCCGGTGAGGTTTTTTTGCAACGCATCATTAAGACTTGCCCTGAGCGCCGCCTGAACGCTGGCCGCTGTCATTGAAGCGACATAAAAGCGGGGCAGGACCGCGACGACGGCAGCGGCTGCATCAGCTCAATCGCTCTCAAGGGTGGGAAACATCATGCGTTTGCAATATCTTCTCGGCGCGGCCGCGGCTGCGCTCGTGATTCCCATGGCGGTGTCCGCCCAGGAGACGACCTCGTCGATTCGCGGCGTGGTGACGAGCGGCGGCGCGCCCGTCGCCGGCGCCGCGGTGACGGCGACCGACGTCAACTCCGGCACCAAGTCGCAGACCACCACCGACACGAGCGGCGGCTTCACCCTGCCCGGCCTGCGTCCCGGCGGCCCCTACACGGTCAACGTCACCAGCCCCCAGGGCAACAAGAGCGTGACCGACGTCTACACCGTGGTGCAGCAGTCCTTCAACTTGCCGGTCGACCTCGCCGCGGCGGACGATACCGCAGCGGGCGGACAGGAAGTGGTCGTGACCGCCACCGCGATCCGCGGCGCCGGCGTCATCTCCGCGGGTCCGTCGACCGTGCTGACGCAGAAGGACATCAGCAAGGTCGCGTCCGTGAACCGGGACATCCGCGACATCGAGCGCCGCGATCCGTTCGCCAGCCTCGACCTGTCCAACTCGCGCGCGGTCAGCTTCGCCGGCGTCAACCCGCGCTACAACCATTTCACGATCAACGGCGTCACGGTCGGGGACACCTTCGGCCTCAATCCCGATGCCTCGCCGACCGGCCGCGGCCCGATTCCGTTCGACGCGATCGCGCAGGTCTCGGTCTCGATCGCGCCCTATGACTTCCGCCAGGGCGGCTTCCAGGGCGGCGCGATCGATACGGTGCTGCTGTCGGGCACCAACGATTTCCACGGCACCGGCTTCTACTCGGAGTCGACCGACTCCATTCAGGGCAAGCGCATCGGCAACAGCGCCGCCGGTGACCTCAGGGCCGTGCTGCCGAGCTATAACAGCAAGACCTATGGCGCGACGCTGCGCGGACCGCTGGTCAAGGACAAGCTGTTCTTCATGGTCTCGGCCGAGCGCAACACCGATCCGCGGCCGTTCGGCATCGCCAGCTTCGCCGGCATCCCCGGCGCGACGGCGGCGACCCCCGCGATCAACTCGGTGATCGCGAACGCCCAGACGCTGTACAACTACAATCCCGGCACCTTCCTGTCGCTGAACCCGCAGAAGGACGAGAAGATCGTCGGCCGCATCGACTGGAACATCGCCACCGGCCAGCGCCTCTCGATCTCCTATATCAACGCCTACGACTCGCTGGAGATTTCCCAGGGCACGTCGAGCTCCACGACCACGCCGGCCGTCGGTTACTCGTCGGATTATTACGCCACCACGGAGCTGCAGCGCGCCGGCATCGTCCAGCTCAACTCGGACTGGACCGACAACTTCTCGACCGAGGTGCGCGGCATCTATCGAAGCAACAAGCGCGGCCAGGCGTCGCTGCTCGGCACCGGCTTCGCGCAGTTCACCACCTGCCTCGACCCGACCAGCATCAACAGCGGCACCAACGGCATCACGAGCTGCACGGTCGGCCTGCCGCGGGTGGTCTACGGTCCAGACATCAGCCGTCAGACCAACACGTTGTTTACCGATACCTGGGACGGCTCGTTCCTGGCCCGCTACCGCGCCGGTGGGCACGAGGTGAAGCTGTTCGCCGAGCTGGCGGAAAACCGCACCACCAACAACTTCCTGCAGTACAGCGCCGGCGGCTATTATTTTGACTCGATCGCCGACTATAACGCCAAGAACGCCAACCAGCTGATCATCGCCGTGCCGCTCAACGGCCAGCCGGATGGCGCGGCAGCGTCATTCCATTACGACAACTGGACGTTCGGAATGCAGGACGACTGGAAGATCAACGACCAGCTGACCTTCACCTATGGTGTCCGTTACGACCTTTACGGCATGCGCAACGCGCCGGTGCTGAACCCGTATTTCCTCAGCCGCTACAACTTCCCGAACACCAAGACCTACAAGGGCCTGGACAACTTCCAGCCGCGCGCGAGCTTCAACTTCAAGGCGACGCCGCGGCTGACCGTGCGCGGCGGCGCGGGCGTGTTCGGCGGCGGCTCGCCCGACATCTACCTGTCCAACAGCTTCTCCAACACCATCCTGTCGAACCGCGTCACCTTCACGCGCGCGGCCAACGCTGCCGGGTGTACCGCCAGCCTCGGCACCGCGACGGCGGCGGTCTGCGCGGCGGCGCTGAACAACGTCAACGGCGCGGTGGTGAACCCGGTCGTGGCCTCGTTCGTCACCACCAACGCCACGGCACTGACCGGCAGCAACACCGGTGCGCTCGATCCCAATTTCCACCTGCCCTCGGTGCTGAAGGCGACGCTGTCCGCCGACTACAATATCTTCGGCTTCAACTTCGGCGCGGATTACATCCACACGGACACGATCCACGCGCTGGCGTTCACCGACATCCGCAAGCAGGTGGTCGGCACGCTGCCGGACGGACGGCCGCGCTATCTCGACCTGCTCGGCTTCACGGACTCCAACTATGACATCCTGCTGACCAACACGAGCCGGGGCTACGGCAACCTGTTCGACGTCCGCTTCGACAAGCGGTTCGACTTCGGCCTGTCGTTCGGCGGCGCCTATGCGTGGCAGAGCGTGAAGGACCTCGCCGCCGCCACCTCGTCGACGATCAGCTCCAACTACACCAACCAGGCCGTTGCCGATCCGAACTTCCCGGCCTTCGGCGATTCGAATGACGAGACGAAGTGGGCCTTCAAATACAATGTCGGCTTCGATCACGCCTTCTTCGGCGACTACCGCACCGTGGCTCAGCTGTTCGGCGAGACCCGCGCGGGCCGCAACTACAGCTTCACGATGTCGGACAACATTACTGCGAACAATTCGCCGGTGTTCGGCGTGTTGAACACCGCCAACTCCAATCGCTACCTGCTCTACGTGCCGGCGAGCGATACCGATCCGCGGGTAAGCTACGATTCGGTCGCGACCCAGCAGTCGCTCGATACGCTGATCAGCAATTCGAGCCTGAAGGACTATCGCGGCCAGATCGCCGGCCGAAACATCGCCCGTAGCCGCGCCTTCACCCGCATCGACCTGCACCTGGAGCAGGAGATCCCGACCTTTATCGGCAAGTCGCGCATCTCGCTGTTCGGCGATATCGAGAACCTGCCCAACCTGCTCAACCACAATTGGGGCGGCCTGCGGCAGCTCGGATTCCCCTACACCGGCGACGTGGTGCAGGTGCAGTGTCTGGCGGTCGCGACGCCGACCGGCGTTTCGGGCGCAGGCGTGCAGACCAACACCAGCGCACAGCCTTGCGCGCAGTATCGTTACAGCTCGTTCCGCCAACCGAGCGAGAATGCGATCAGCGTCAACAACTCGCTCTATCTGATCCGCGTCGGCGCGCGCTTCACCTTCTGAAGATCGCGCCGCCACCGGGCCAAAGGGGCCGCCGTTCCGATCGGGACGGCGGCCCTTTTCGTTACAGCGTCCAGTGCAGGTCCACCTGGAAGGTCCGCTGCGGAAAGGGATGGAAGAGGAAATAGCGGTCGTCATTGACGTTATCGACGCCGATGCCCAACGTCAGGTGGTCCGCCGCGCGGACCGTCGCGCGCAGGTCCACGACGAGGTATTGGTAGAAGCCCTGATAGGTGTTCCCGACGATGTCGGCGTTGTTGAGCGTGGCATAGTTGCGGCTGGAGTAGCGCGCGGCCGCGCTCAGCGCGACCGCATCGTCGGGGCGCCACGTCGCGACCGCCGTCGCCTTCCAGTGCGGGACCGTCGGCAGCAGCTTGCCGACCGCCGAAGGGAACGCCGGGTCCTGGCGCGTGGTCGCGTCGGCATAGGTCGCGCTGCCCGACAGGTCGATCCGGTCGACCGGGAAGTCGGTCCGCCGGAACGCCAGCTCGACGCCGCGGGCGCGGGTGCGGCCGATGTTCTGGACATAGGTGTAGGCGGTCGACGAGCCGGGCACGAGCAGCGCGGACTGGGAGATCAGCGCATCCTCGATCGATTCGTTGAAGAACGACAGCCGGACGCTGCCGTGCCGGTCCGCATTCTCCAGCGCCAATTCCTCCGACAGCGCGCGCTCGGGCCGCAGGTTGGGATCGGGCACGGTCAGGACGGTTCCGGTGGTGATCGCCTGATACAGCTCGCCGACGGTGGGGAAGCGATAGGCCTTGCCGAACGACAGCCGCGCCGTCCAGCCGGGCACGGGCGTGTAGGCGAGCGAGGCCTTGGGCGAGAAGCCCCTGGCGGTCCGCGCCGGCTGGCTGCGCGACAGCGCGGGCGCCAGCGCGTAGTTGAAGCCGTCATAGGCGCGCCACCATTCATAGCGGCCACCGACGGTCAGCCTGAGCGGCCCGGCGATCCGCAGTTCGTCCTGGACCCACAGCGCGGCGGTGCGGGTCTTGCCGCGCGATGCCTGGATGAGCGCGCCGTCGCCGCCGTGCCGCCAGTCCGCGGTCGCATAGCCGTTGCTGTTGACCTCGAAGCGGTCGTAATGCGCGCCCGCGCTCAGCGTGCTGGTGGCGGCGGCGTCCGACCGCCAGGCGCCCTTGGCATCCAGCGTCCGCCAGCCGGTGCCGTCGAGCCGCGTGATCGTTCCCGCCCCGCCCGCGAACGCCGCGGGCAGCGCGCCGCTGGGCTGGCGCTGAACGTCGTGCGCGAAGTCGTAGAGGCTGCCGATCACCTGCCAGTCCACGCGCGCGCCGCTGCCGGTCACCGACAGCGCGTGCGACCAGTGCCGCTCGTCGTAGCGATAGAGGCCGCCGTCGAACGCCCCGGGCGCGAGCGTATAGGCGCGCCCGTCGATGACCAGCGGCGCCGCCGGCCCGGTCGGGGAGACATAGAGCGGCTGCCCCGCGGCCGTGCCGGTCAGATAGGTCTCGACCGTGCCGTCGGTGGCGTTGAGGAATAGCCCGCCGACATAGGCCAGCCGGATGCCGGCCGCGACGTCCAGTGCGGCCTTCAACTTGACGTTGTCCTGCCGCTGGCCGGCGAAGCCCGTCGCGCCGAGCACGCGGATCGGCTGGCCCAGGCGGTTGACGTCGTCGAAGCCGCCGGTGGCGGGCACCCCGGCCGCGGCGGCCGCCGCCGGGCGAGGCGCGGTGACGTAGCTTTCCGGCTGGCTCCTGCTGTCGGTGTGGGTGACGCTGGCGAACAGCGCGAGCGGGCCGAGCCGGTCGCCCAGCGTCGCGCCGACCTGATAGGCCGGCAGCGTCCGCCGGGTCGCATATTGGTCGAACGTCCCGACGCTCGTGCCCGCCGCGACGGTCGCTTCCAGCCGGTCGGGCAATCGGGTGGTGATGTTGACCACCGCGCCGATCGAATTGCCGGCATAAGCCGCCGAGAAGGGACCGTAGAGCACGTCGATCCGCGCGATCTCCTCCGGGCTGACCAGGCTCCAGCGCGGGCTGGCGAGCGTGTTGTTGTTGCCGATCAGCGAGGAGAGCAACGCGCCGTCGGCATAGATCAGGCTGCGCGCGCTGGCGCCGAGGCCGGAGGTGCGCGTCGCCAGCGGTGCCTGGGTGTCGCCGATATGGCGCTTGCGGACGATCAGGCTGGGCAGGTATTTCAACGTGTCCTCGACGTTCACGGCGTTGATCGTCGTCGCGATCTGATCCGCGGTGACGACCGCGCGGGATGACGGCGCGTTCTCGATCGTCTGGGTCTGCTTCTGCGCGACGACGAGGATGTCGGGCTTCTGCTTGGCATCGTCCTCGGCGCGGGCAGGTGCCGCGATCACGAGGACGGACAGGGACGCGCAACCGAGCGCCCAGGGCAGCGGTGACATGGGTGATCCTTCGAACTGAACGGGACGGGTGCCGCCGATGGCGGCGCCGGCGGGTCAGGCGAAGGCGGGCGGTCCGGTGGCGGGCGGCGGCGGCGCGGCGAGCCCGCGGCCGACCATCGGCAGCAGGGCGAGCACAAGCGTGGCCGGTGGCGGCGGTGCGGGCGATACCCAGCCCAGCGGCGCGGGCGGCGGCACGATGCCCGCGACCTGCGCGAAGGGGCAGGCGTGGTCGCCCGCCCGACCTGGCATGTCATGGCGATGGTGGCCGGCCATCGCCATCGGCACACTCGCGCCGGGGCAGAGCATCACACCGCCGCCTCGCGCGGGCATCCAGCCCTCCGGCGCGAGCAGCCGCGTCGCCAGCGCGACCGCCAGCAGCAGCGCCCACCAGCGCCCGCGGGTCCGGAGAAGAGCGCGCATCATCCGCCCAGCGCCTGCGCCGCGCAACGGGCAGCGTCAACGCCTTCCGCCGCCGCCCGTCACCACCTATAACCTTCCGCAGCGATGGCCACGCTTCCCGCCTCCAATCCCCACGTCCCGCTGAACGTCCGGCCGTTCTTCGAGGACAAGGCGCGCGCCTTCTGGACGCTGCAGGCGGTGGGCTGGGGCGGCTATCTGGTGCTGCGCGGCGTCTCCGCCATCTCCAATGGCCCGTCCTTCGACGTGATCGTGCCGGTGATCGTGGAGACGATCCTCGGCTATTGCCTCACGCTGCTGCTGTCGACGCTCTACGGCCTGTATCGCACCCTGCCGCGCGTCACGGGCGTGCTGCTCACCATCGCCACGCTGGCGGCCGCGACCCTCCTCTATGCGGTGCTCGATACCGTCAACTTCTCCTACATCCAGACCGCGCAGTCGGGCCTGACGCTGACGCGGCTGCTCGCCTCGATCTACGTCACCTTCACGGTCATCGCGGGCTGGTCGGCGCTGTATTTCGGGATCAACTTCTACCTGATCGTCGAGGAGCAGATCGATCAGATGCGCGACCTGGAGCTGCAGGCGAGCTCCGCGCAGCTCGCCATGCTGCGCTATCAGCTCAACCCGCACTTCCTGTTCAACACGCTCAATTCGATCTCGACGCTGGTGCTGCTGAAGCAGACCGAGCGCGCCAACGCGATGCTCAGCCGGCTGTCGTCCTTCCTGCGCTACACGCTCGCCAACGAGCCGACCGCGCACGTCACCGTCGCGCAGGAGGTGGAGACGCTGAAGCTGTATCTCGAGATCGAGAAGATGCGGTTCGAGAGCCGGCTGCGGCCCCGATTCGACATCGATCCCCGTGTCGAGCAGGCGCGCCTGCCGTCGCTGCTGCTCCAGCCGCTGGTCGAGAACGCGATCAAATACGCTGTCACCCCGCAGGAGGAAGGCGCGGAAATCTGCGTCGACGTCACGCTGGCGGGTGAGCGGGTGAAGATCTCCGTCTCGGATACCGGGCCGGGCCTGCAGGATGGTGCCGCGCCCGCCAGCCTGTCGACCGGTGTCGGGTTGCAGAACACGCGCGAGCGGCTGGTGCAGGCCTATGGCCCCGATCAGCGGCTGACGACGCATTCGACGGCAAGCGGCGGTTTCGCCGTCTCGATCGAGATTCCGTTCCAGCTCGAAGATGCGCGGGCGGCGGCATGACGATCCGCCAGCATCCGTTCAGGATCGCTCGGGCATGAAGCATTCCCCCGCGCCGGGCGCTTCCTCCCTCGCGGCCCGCGCGGGCCCCGCTGCTCCGCCCTCCTCCCGATCCGAGGTGTCATGACCATCCGCACCATTCTCGTCGACGACGAGCCGCTCGCCATCCAGGGGCTGGAACTGCGGCTTGCCGCTCATCCCGATGTCGAGATCGTCGAGAAGTGCATGAACGGCCGCGAGGCGATCCGCGCGATCAAGACGCAGAAGCCGGACCTGGTGTTCCTGGATATCCAGATGCCCGGGTTCGACGGCTTCTCCGTCGTGCAGGGACTGATGGAGGTCGAACCGCCGCTGTTCGTCTTCGTCACGGCCTATTCCAATCATGCGCTGCGCGCGTTCGAGGCGCAGGCGGTCGACTATCTGATGAAGCCGGTCGAGGAGTCCCGGCTCGCCCAGACGCTCGATCTCGTGCGCCAGCGTCTGTCGGAGAAGCAGAGCGTCGGCGAGGCGGCCATGCTGAAGGACGCGCTGACCGAGCACGCGCCGGAGGCGGCGGCCGACCTGGCGGCCGAGGGCGCCGGCGGCAGCGACGCGATGAACGCCAACCGCTTCGAGAAGCTCATCAACATCAAGGATCAGGGCCAGATCTTCCGCGTCGACGTCGACACGATCGAGCGGATCGACGCCGCCGGCGACTATATGTGCATCTACACCGGCGAGAACACGCTGATCCTGCGCGAGACCATGAAGGACCTGGAGAAGCGGCTCGACCCGCGCCGCTTCCAGCGCGTCCACCGCTCCACCATCGTCAACCTGGACCTGGTCAAGCAGGTCAAGCCGCACACCAACGGCGAGTGCTTCCTGGTGCTGGACTCAGGCGCGAGCGTGAAGGTCTCGCGCAGCTACCGCGACGTGGTCGCGCGGTTCGTCCATTAGTCCTTCCTTCTCCCCTTCAGGGGAGAGGGTGGCCGAGCGTCAGCGAGGACGGGAGAGGGGCAGTGCGGCCGCAAGGACCGTCAGCACACCCTCAATGTTTTCCATCACGTCGGCATTGGCGAAGCGCAGCACGCGCCAACCCTGACGTTCGAGAAACGCTGTGCGTCGCGCATCATATTCTGCGGTCGTTCCATGCATATCGCCGTCCGCCTCGACTAGCAGCATGGCGCCGCGACTGGTGAAGTCGGCGATATAGGGGGCCAGCACGGTCTGGTGCCGAAACTTCCAGTTCTCGAAGCGCTTGGCTCTGAGCTAACACCAAAGCTTGGCTTCGGCCGGGGTGGGATTGCTCCGCATGTGCTTCGCTAGCGCAAGCAGCCGCTGGTCCCGCACCGCCCCTCTCCCGTCCTCGCCTGCGGCTCGGCCACCCTCTCCCCTGAAGAGGAGAGGGAATGGTCAGCCCTCCGTTGCGGCGACGCCTTCCACCCCGTCCTTGAACCAGGCCTCCACCGGCCCCGCGAGCTTGATCGTCAGCGGCCGCCCGCGGCGGTCGACCTTCTTGCCCAGCGCCACGCGCACCCAGCCCTCGGCCAGGCTGTATTCCTCGACATCCGTCCGCTCGGCGCCCTTGAAGCGGATGCCGACGCCACGTTCCAGCGCCGCCTGGTCAAAATGCGGGCTGTGCGGGTCGATCGAGAGACGGTCGGGAGGCGTGTCGGTCATGGCGCGGGCGCTTAGCCGGGCGCGCGGACGCTGCCCACAAAAAAGCGGCGCGGGACCGCAAAGCCCCGCGCCGCTCTGGCGCTTCCGCCGCGTCGCTCCCGCGGATCAGTTGCAGACGCGCGCGGGATAGGGACGACCGTAATAGTCCCAGCGGCGCTCCGTCCAGCAGCGCGGCCGATAGTCGTTGTAATAGCCGTCGTCGTAATAATAGCCGCGCGGACCCGGGCCGTTATAATAGCCGCGGTCATAGTAGCGGTTGTTGTTCGACGCGATCGCCGCGCCGACACCCAGGCCGACAAGCCCACCCAACACCGCCGCGCCGCCGGCACCGATGCCGCCATGGCGATAGCCGCGATAGCCGTAACCGCCGCGATACTGCGCCTCGGCCGGAGCGGCCGCTGCAAAGGTCGTCGCCGCCAGTGCCAGACCCAGTCCTGCTTTCTTCAGAAAATCAGTCATCTCAAGACCTCCTACTCATACCTGCCCGGTCTTCGGGAAAAACGCGCATCCCCGCGACCTTGTTGCATTTTGTAGGCGAGTCGCGCTGAATGAGGCCGGAATGGCGCGTTCAGATGGGGTTTAACCGTTGACCTATTGGCTGCTGCGATCCGAGCCGGAGACCTATGGCTGGGACGACCTGGTGCGCGATCGCGCGACCGAGTGGGACGGCGTGCGCAACCCCACCGCGCGGCTTTTCCTGAAGGAGATGCGCGCAGGCGACGAGGCGATCTTCTACCATTCCGGCAAGCAGAAGGCGTGCGTCGGCGTGATGGCGATCACGCGCGCCTGGCAACCCGACGGCGAGAAGGGCGACTGGGCGAGCGTCGCCGTCGCGCCGCTGCGGCCGCTCGCCCGGCCGGTGACGCTCGCGCAGATCAAGGCCGAATCGCGCCTCGCCAAGCTGGAAGTCCTCCGCCAGAGCCGCCTGTCGGTGACGCCGGTGCGCGACGACGAATGGGCGGTGCTGATGGCGATGACGGGCGAGTAGCGTCATCGACGCGCCGTTTAACGACGTGCAAATTACTCGAGAAAGTGGGTGCGTGAATGAGCTTGAACATCATGGTTGCCACCTTCCTAGCAGTCGGGCAGTCAGTTGCCGCCCCGCCTGCGCTCGCCCCAGTCGGCAAATGGGTGGTTGAATATAATCAGGCGAATTGTACCCTCTCCAGGCCGTTCGGGACGGCTAGCGCGCCCATCACGTTCGGGATCAAGCCATCGGCCGACATGGCGTCAGGCGAACTGTTGCTGCTCGCGCCCGGCCCGCTCGGCTCGGTGAGACGTGGCAATGGCAGCGTCACCATCTTGCCTTCCGGCGATCGCTTCGATGTGCGATGGGCGCGCGGGCCTCTCGCGGCGGCAGGTCAGCACGGCGTCCGCTTCGATGCGGATCAATCCTTCTGGGACGCGCTGCCCACAGCCAAGGAACTCGAACTGGACGTCGGAGAGCCTAATCGGATCAGACTGATACTTGGCCCCACCGACAAGGCGCTTGCGGCCGTGAAGACCTGCAGCGACGATCTGCTGCGCGGCTGGGGCGCCGATCCTGCTGCATTGATCAAACCCGGCGGAGCATGGCTCGCCAGATTATTCGGCCCAAACCAATACCCTCCAGCGGCGATAAGCGCCCATCAGCAGGGCCGCGTCCAGACCTTGTCCGTGGCCGACAAACAGGGGAAGGTGGTCAGCTGCGCAATCGTGGAAAGCTCCGGCTCAACCCCGCTAGACACCGCAACCTGCTCTATTCTGAGAGACCGTGGACGCTTCGCTCCGGGCGACGTAGGCGCACCTGCACGCCGGTACGTGGTCGTCGCGGTGCACTGGGTGCTTCCAGATTGAACCCGCTCAAGCGGCCTCTTTTGACCGCGACGCCCGCTTGCGCTCGTGCGGGTCCAGGAAGCGCTTCCTGAGCCGGATCGACTTGGGCGTCACCTCCACCATCTCGTCGTCGTCGATATAGGCGATCGCCTGCTCCAGGGTCAGCCGGCGCGGCGGCGTCAGGCGGATGGCGTCGTCCTTGCCGCCGCTCGCGCGGAAGTTGGTCAGCTGCTTCGCCTTCATCGGATTGACTTCCAGGTCGTCCGTCTTGGCGTTCTCGCCGATGATGATGCCTTCGTAGAGCGGGTCGCCGGGCGCAACCATCAGGATGCCGCGCTCCTCGAGGAACCCGAGCGCATAGGCGTTGGCCTCGCCGGTGCCGTTGGAGATGAGGACGCCGTTCTTGCGGCCCTCGATCGTGCCCTTGAACGGGCCATAGCGCTCGAAGACGCGGTTCATGATGCCCGTGCCGCGCGTGTCGGACAGGAACTCCCCGTGATAGCCGATCAGCCCGCGCGACGGGGCGGAGAAGGTGATGCGCGTCTTGCCGCCGCCGGACGGACGCATGTCGGTCATCTCGGCCTTGCGCTGGTTCATCTTGTCGACGACCGTGCCCGAATGCTCGTCGTCGACGTCGATGACGACCGTCTCGTAGGGCTCCTCGCGGCCACCGCCTTCGGCGTCGCGGAACAGCACGCGCGGGCGGCTGATGCCGAGCTCGAACCCCTCGCGGCGCATCGTCTCGATCAGCACGCCGAGCTGCAGCTCGCCGCGGCCGGCGACCTCGAAACTGTCCTTGTCGGCGGCCTCGGTGACGCGGATCGCGACGTTCGATTCCGCCTCGCGCAGCAGTCGGTCGCGAATCATGCGGCTGGTCACCTTGGTGCCCTCGCGACCCGCCATCGGCGAATCGTTGACCGCGAAGCGCATCGACAGGGTCGGCGGATCGATCGGCTGCGCGTGCAGCGCTTCCGTCACGCTGACATCGGCGATGGTGTTGGCGACGGTCGCGACCGCCAGCCCCGCCATCGAGATGATGTCGCCTGCGCGCGCCTCCTCGATCGCGACGCGCTCCAGCCCGCGAAAGCCCATCAGCTTGGACGCGCGGCCGGTCTCGATGACGTTGCCGGCATCGTCGAGCGCGTGGATCGGCTGGTTGACCTTGACCACGCCCGAGTTGACCCGGCCGGTGAGGATGCGGCCGAGGAAATTGTCGCGGTCGAGCAGCGTCACCAGGAAGGTGAAGGCGGAATCCTCGTTCAGCTTGGGCGCAGGCACGTGGGCGACGATGCGGTCGAACAGCGGCGCCAGCGTGCCCTCGCGCGCGTCCGGGTCCTCGCTCGCGTAACCGTTCCGACCGGAGGCGTAGAGCACGGGGAAATCGAGCTGCTCGTCGCTCGCCTCCAGCGTGACGAACAGGTCGAACACCTCGTCCAGCACCTCCTGGATGCGCGCGTCCGATCGGTCGACCTTGTTCACGACGACGATCGGACGCAGCCCCAGCGCCAGCGCCTTGCCGGTCACGAACTTGGTCTGCGGCATCGCACCCTCGGCGGCGTCGACCAGCAGGATGACGCCGTCGACCATCGACAGGATCCGCTCCACCTCGCCGCCGAAATCGGCATGGCCGGGCGTGTCGACGATGTTGATGCGCGTGATGTCATCGGGCGCTCCCGCCGGGGGCCATTCCACGCTCGTGCACTTGGCGAGGATGGTGATCCCGCGCTCCTTCTCCAGGTCGTTGGAGTCCATCGCCCGCTCCTCGACGCGCTGGTTGTCGCGGAAGGTGCCGGATTGACGAAAGAGCTGGTCGACGAGCGTCGTCTTGCCATGATCGACGTGGGCGATGATCGCCACGTTGCGCAGTTTCATGATGATGTCCCGGGGAAAGTTGCCCGGCGCTTAGCCGAATTGCCGCGGCGCAACAAGAAGCGGCGTCGCACAGATCGGTGCGCCGTCGCCTCTCGCCCTGCCGAACGGCCGGGGATCACATCCCCGACATCTTGCCCGCCGGCATGTTCATCATCTTGTTGGCATTGGTCAGGTGCTTCTGGACGATCGGCACCGCCGCCTTGGCCGACATGCGCAACGGCGCCTGATCGCCGCTCGCGGCATAGCTCTGGTGCAGATCGAGCGCGGCCTGGTGCGCCGGTCCCTGCTGCCCGAAATAGAGCCGGTCGAAATCGCCCGCCGATGCGTTCTGGAGCTCCGCGATCGAGGGCTGCGCGCCCGGATCGAGCATCGGCGGGGGCGGGTTCATCCCTGCCTTCTTGGCTGCCTTGATCGTGGCCGCCGTAGTCTTCTGGTGATCGGCGATCAGGGTCTGGGCGAAGCGCCGGGTCGAGGCGTGGGGCGATTTCTGCAGCGCGATCTGGCTCGACTGGATTTCGAACTGATCGCTGGCGCCCGCGGCCATGACATAGGCTGCGGCGGACGTCTTCGCCTCGGGCGGCGGCGGCGGCGGTGGTGTCTGCGCCAGGGCGGGGGTGGCGACGCTGGTCAACGCCAGGCCGAGCGCGAACCCCGAAAACTTGATCTTCATTAACTTTCCTCCTGCTTTCCGAGCGACTTGCCGTGCCGCGACAACACCGGCGGGCGATGTACGTTCCCGTCTGATGGCGCCTGGGCCGCCGGTCGTCATCGCTCACCGGCCCGCCGTCGGGGGCGAGTGCCGGCGCCCGGCCGCGGGTGGGCAGGTCGCTCGCGCCGTTCAATCGCCGGAAATGTCGCGCGTCGCGTCGTCGTGGATATAACCGCGGTCGGCGAGGCGGAAGGTGGCGGCGGCGATCGGCCCGCGGTCGATCGCCAGCACCCGCCAGACGGGGCGGCCCGGCCCGGTCGCGATCAGCAGCGGCAGGTGGTCCGCCGCGTCCCAGCAGACCGACGCCGTGTGCCCCGCCTCGCGCAGATCGTACCAGCGGCAGGGCGCGGGCGTGCGCGGCATCGCATGCAGCGGCGCGCGCGGACGCAGCTGATAGGCGGCGCGCGGGTGGCGTAACCCGTGGCCGAGATCGAACCAGTCGGTGAAGTTTCCCACCCGGTACAGGCTCGTGCGGTCGACCCGCGTGCTCGTGCGCCGGCGCGGATCGGCGATCTGCATCGTGAAATCGGGGCCGCCCGGCGCGTGGCGCACCAGCGTCGCTACGCCGTCGTCGGTCACGCGCTTCACCAGCCGGTCGCGGTCGCGCCAGACCTCGAGCCGGTGGACGCCGGTCGCGGTGCGATAGAGGACGCGATAGTGGAGCTGCGCCGGCTCGCCCCGGCTCGCGAACACGCTCTCGAAACTCGGTGGTGCGGCGGGCGCGGCGGCGACAAGCAGCACCGCCGCGCCGGCCATCGCCGCCCTACTGCCGCCGCGCACGGGCATAGTCGAAGTAGCGATAGGTCTTGCCGTCGGCGGTCGTGAGATCCTTCACCTGCAGCAGGATGGTATAGGTCCCGCCCGTCAGCGCCGTGTCGCGCGTCGCGCCGGTCGGGTCGGTCGGCAGCTCGAAGGTCAGGCCCGTCGCCGCGCTGGCCGGCTGGATGGTCGACGCGACCACCGCCGGCGGCACCGTGCTGAGCGGGTTGGCGAGCGCCTCGTTGATCACGCGACCGTCCGCCTGCGGCATCGTCAGGCCGAGCAGGTAGGCGGCCGTGGGTGCCACGTCGACATTGCCGGTGGGCGTGGCGACGGTGATGCCCTTGCGGAACGACGGACCGAAGGCGATCAGCGTGTTGTGCACGTCGGTCGGTCCGAAGCTGCCGTGCATGCCGCGCTGGCCGCCGACATCCTCGAACTCGATGCCGGTCTTGCCCTGCACGGTCGCCGTCTCGTCGAACGCCATGCTGACGATCACGTCCGGCTGACCGTTGTCGCGCCGGTTGCCGTTCTCCAGATTGACCTGGCTCATGGCGAAGGTGCCCGGCAGGGCGCCGTAGCGGCTGTCCACGAACACCGCGCCATATTCCTCGCGCTGCTGGAGGAACTTGACCAGGTTGCGGACGGTGCCGGCATCGTGGCTGGGAACGTAGAAATAGTCGGAGCCGTTGTTGTTGGCGACGACGATGCCGGTGGCGGGCAGGTTGCCCGGGCCGGGCACGCGGAAGCTCGCGACCGGCGTCGGCAGCGCCGCGGAGACCGCCTGGTATCTGGTGTTGGCGGCCCCGCACAGGGCGCCCGTGGCGTCCAGCCGCACCGGCACGGTCGGCGTCCCGTTCGCCTGGAGGCCATACATCGCGCTCGTGCCGCAGGCGGCGCCGTCATACGCCTTGAACCCGCGATAGGTCAGCAGGTCCGCGGTGTGGACGTCGCCGGAGAAGCTGAAGCCGGTGGTGCTGGCCGCGCCGAGCGCCGCCGCGCTGGTGCCGCTGGTGGCGCCATTGACGGCGGGACCGTTGGGCGCGGTCGCCGACCGCGTGATCGCGCGCAGCGGATAGAGTGCCAGCGGCCCCGAGACGGTCGAGTGCGCGTGGTCGGAGACGACGATGACGTTGGTCGATCCGTCGATGCCCTGCGCCTTCAGCGCGGCCATCAGCTCGCCCAGCCGCGTGTCCTGCGAGCGCAGCCCCGCCTGCGCATTGGCGCTGCCGGGGCCGTAGCCGTGCTCGACATTGTCCGGCGTGCGGAACCAGATGAGCGACAGCATCGGGTTCTTCTTGGGCAGGATGTAGCTGGTATAGACGCCCATCATATACTTGTTGGCGGCGTCCTCGGGGGCGCCCTGCGTCGTGTCGCTCGAATCGCGCGCCGCCACCGTCAGCGCGCCGGTGGGATCGTAGGCGGTGGTGTTGAAGGTGACGTAGCCGGCGCGCGCGGTCGGGCTGCCATTGGCGGCGCCCAGGGTCACCGCGTCGGTACCCGCATAGTTGAAGACCGTGTTCGCCGGCAGCGCGATGTTCGCGGCCTGCAGCTCGGTCACCAGGCTGCCCGGCTGGACGGTATTCTCGTCGAGGAAATAGCCGCCCTTGTTCAGGTCCTGGATGAACGCCGCGCCGGATTTGCCGATCGTGGCGGTGGTCATGCCCGCCGCCTGCGCGGTGGCGAACAGGCTGCGGACGAGCAGCAGCTGGCCGCCATAATAGGCGTTGAGCGTGGTCAGGACCTGATAGTCCTCCGTGAACACCGGATTGACGTAATCCTGCGGCGTGCCGCCGGCGGTGTTGCCGACGGGGATCGCGTTCCCGCCCTGCGGCGGCGTCCAGAAGGTGTTGCCGTAGAAGCCGGTGGTCTTCGGGAACGAGCCGGTCGCGAACGACGCGCCGTTCATCATCGTGAAGGTGGGGTAGGTCGAGTGGTTGTCCGTGAAGTTCACGCCCGCCTGCTGCATCGCATACAGGTTCGGCGTGTTCGCCTGCGTCACGTCGTCCGGGCGCAGGCCGTCCCAGACGAAGATGATGGTCCGCGTCGCGGTCTGCGCGGTCGGGCTCGGCGCGGCGACGGGGGTGGACGAGGACGGGACGGTCGTGCCGCCGCCCCCGTCGTTGCAGCCGGCAAGCAGCGCGGCGGCGGTCACCAGCGTGAGCAGGGGCGAGCGCAATGTCATCGGTGTCCTCCCATGGACGCGCATGGGAGGCGGCGGCGCGACTCCCCTCTTCAGCGGCGTTGACCTTGGCTATGGGCTGCGCGTGACACCGCGGTGACCGTTGCGTGACGCTAATGTGGCGGGGTTGGCGGTCGGCTCGTACTGTTCTACATAAGCAACACAGTTGAATGCGGTCGCACGCTCGGTCACATGGGTGCGGCCCTAGGGAGATGACGATGGCGACGGACGCGACCACGATCACCGCCGACAAGCCGCTGACGCTGACCCCGCCCGATCCGGTGCCGGTCGTGCAGGCCGAGAAGGCGACAGGGCTGGTGCCGGTCGCCACCGACGTGAAGTCGAAGCTGGACGAGCGCGTCGAGGGTTTCGTCACCGATCTGGTGGCGCAGGACGTCAACTCGCCCGAGTTCGGCCGCCGCGTCGACGCGATCACCGCGATGGGGCAGAAGGAGATCCGCGACGCCGCCGGCCAGTCCAACCGCTTCCTCGACCGGCCGGTCCGCGCGATGGATCAGGAGGGCGGCGTTGGCAAGGACCTGGCGCAGCTCCGCCGCGTCGTCGAGGACCTCGATCCGGGCAAGAAGGGCAACCTCACCGCGCCGCAGAAGCTGTTCGGGATCATCCCGTTCGGCAGCAAGCTGCGCAACTATTTCGACAGCTACAAATCCGCCCAGACGCATATCAGCTCGATCCTGAAGAGCCTGGCCTCGGGCAAGGACGAGCTGCTGATGGACAATGCCGCGATCGACACCGAACGGCAGAACCTCTGGGCGGCGATGGGCAAGCTGGAGCAGATGATCCACCTGTCCAGGTCGATGGACACGCGGCTGGAGGACAAGGCCAACGAGCTCGACGCGACCGATCCCGCCAAGGCCAAGGCGATCCGCGAGACCGCGCTGTTCTACACCCGCCAGCGCACGCAGGACCTGCTGACGCAGATGGCCGTGACGGTGCAGGGCTATCTGGCGCTCGACCTCGTCAAGAAGAACAATGTCGAGCTGGTGAAGGGCGTGGACCGCGCGTCCACCACCACCGTCTCTGCGCTGCGCACCGCCGTCACCGTCGCGCAGGCGCTGACCAACCAGAAGCTGGTGCTGGAGCAGGTGACGCAGCTCAACACCACCACCGCCAACATCATCGATTCGACCGGCAAACTGCTCAAGAGCAATACCGCGCGCATCCACGAGCAGGCGGCGAACGCGACCATCCCGCTGGAGACGCTGCAGCGCGCGTTCCAGAACATCTACGACACGATGGACGCGATCGACA
>NZ_CAXUEK010000031.1:0-31718 GCF_964250165.1 uncultured Sphingomonas sp.
CACCGGCCGCGGCTGCAAGAGCCGCTGCACCTTCTGCCTGTGGCCGCAGACGATCGGCGGCCACCGCTATCGCTTCCGCTCGGTCCCCAAGGTGATCGAGGAGGTCGAGTATATCCTCAGCGAGATGCCGCAGGTGAAGGAGATCTTCTTCGACGACGACACGTTGACCGACAACCACGATCGCGTGATGGAGATGGCCCGCGCGCTGGGCGCGCTCGGCTTCGGCAAGCCCGGCTTTCCGGTATCGTGGAGCTGCAACGCCAAGGCGAACGTGCCGCGCCGCGTGCTGGAGGTGCTCAAGGAGAACGGCCTGCGCCTGCTGCTGGTCGGCTATGAAAGCGGCAACCAGCAGATCCTGCACAACATCAAGAAGGGCCTGCGCGTCGACGTCGCGCGGCAGTTCACCAAGGACTGCCACGAGCTCGGCATCGTCATCCACGGCACCTTCATCCTCGGCCTGCCCGGCGAGACGCTGGAGACGATCGAGGAGACGATCGAATACGCCAAGGAGATCAATCCCTACACCATCCAGGTGTCGCTAGCGGCGCCCTATCCCGGCACCTTCCTCTACAGGCAGGCGACCGAGAATGGCTGGTTCGACGACAGCCACGAGCTGCTGACCGACGGCGGCAACCAGATCGCCCAATTGAGCTACCCGCATCTGCCGGCGAGCGTCATCTTCGACAAGGTGGAGGAGTTCTACAAACGCTTCTACTTCCGCCCGCGCAAGATCGGCGCAATCGTGGGCGAGATGGTTCGCGACTGGGACATGATGAAGCGCCGCCTGCGCGAAGGCGTCGAGTTCTTCGACTTCCTGCGCCGGCGCAAGGAAGCGGCGTAAGCGGCTCGGGTCGCCGGGCACCCCGAGCCGCTATGGCGTCAGCAGCCGTTCCTGCGGTTCTGCGCGGCGTCGTGCTTCTTGTCGAGGTGGCGGCCCAGCAACGCCCCGCCGACGCCGCCCGCGACCGTGCCCACCGTGCCGCCGCCGAGCAGATGGCCCGCAAGCGCGCCGCCGGCGCCGCCGGCGATGGTGCCGGTCGTCCCGCTGCTCTTGCGGCAGTCATGATAATAGCGGCTGTTCGACCCGCGATAGGTATGGCGCTGCGCGCTTACCGTGCCGGGGGTGATGACGGACGCGACCAGCGCCGCGATCAGGTATCTGTTCTTCATCGAGCTTCTCCAACGATTGCGGACATAACCGCCAGGCGCGCGGTCGGTTCATTGTCGCGCGTCCGCCCGTCGCATCGCGGCCGGGCGTGATGGGTGTGCCGCGCGGTCTGATCGTCACCGCCGACGATCTCGGCGCATCGATCGAGGTCAACGACGCCGTCGCGCAGGCGCATCGTGACGGCATCCTCACCGCCGCCAGCCTGATGGTCACGGGCGCCGCCGCCGCCGATGCGGTGACGCGGGCGAGGACGATGCCGGGCCTCGGCGTCGGGCTGCACGTCGTGCTGGTCGAGGGCCGCCCCGCGCTCCCGCCCGAGCGGCTGCCCGCGCTGGTCGGGGCCGACGGCCGCTTCCGCACCGACATGGCGCGCCTGGCGCTGCGCCTCTTCGCCGATCCCGCCGCCCGCCGTCAGCTCGCGGCCGAGGTGGAGGCGCAGTTCGCCGCCTTCGCCGCGACCGGGCTGCCGCTCGATCACGTCAACGCGCACAAGCATTTCCACCTCCATCCGACGATCGCGGCGACGGTGCTGCGCATCGGCAAGCGGTACGGGATGCGCGCCGTCCGCGCGCCGCTGGAGCGCGGTACGCCCGGCGTCGAGCGCTGGTGGGCGCGGCGGCTCCAGCGCCGGCTGCGCCGGGCCGGGCTGCTCGTGCCCGACCAGGTGATCGGCCTCGCCTGGACGGGCGCGTTCACGCCAGAGCGGATGCGCTCCGCGTTGGCCAAGCTGCCGCCGGGGCTGACCGAGGTCTACACTCATCCCGCGACCGGCCCTTATCCCGGCGCCGCGCCGGGCTACCTATATGAGGCCGAGCTCGCGGCGCTGACCGACCGCCTTGCCATCGCCACCATCCGGGACAAAGGGCTGACCCATGGCCACTTCCGCAGCTTCCTTCCCGCCGCCGACCTTCCCGCCGCCGACCTTCCCGACGCGGCGCCATCCTGACCTGGCGCCGCTCGCCGTCTCGCCGCCCTCGTTCGAGGCGGTGCCGCCGCCCGGGCAGAAGGTAAAGATGGGCTCCGACGCGCACCGCCGCCTGATGGCGCGGATGATGCTCGACACGCACGATCCCTATCGCCCCGCGCTGATCCACTGGCCCGAGCTGTCGGACGAGACGCGCCGGCGCATCGTCAGCCTGCCGATCTGGGACATCGCCGTGCAGACCGAGGGGCGCGCCGGCATGAACATGGGCACCTATGCCGAGTTCGTGACCGATCCCGTGCTCCACGAGGCGCTGTCGATGAACGCCTATGAGGAGCGCCGCCACAAGGTCGTGCTCTCGGACATGGTGAAGGCGTACGGCATCGAGCTCGCCCCCGAGCCCGAATACCAGCGGCCGAAAGACCCGGAGTTCGCCTACATGCGCACCGGCTATTCGGAGTGCATCGACAGCTTCTTCGGCTTCGGGCTGTTCAAGCTCGCCAAGGACACCGGCTTCTTCCCGGAAGAGCTGGTCGAGACGTTCGAGCCGGTGATGCGCGAGGAGGGGCGGCACATCGTCTTCTTCGTCAACTGGGTCGCCTGGTATCGCCGCCAGCTGCCGTGGTGGCGGCGGCCGGTGTTCGAGGCGAAGGTGATCGCGGTGTGGTTCGCGCTGATCGCCGAGCGGATCAGCATGGCGCGGGGCATGGGCGACGACAACACCAAGGCCGAGGAGAACAATTTCACCCTCAACGGCTCCAAGGAGCTGGGCGTCGAGGTCACGTTCGGCGAGCTGGCGCGCATCTGCCTGGCCGAGAACGACCGCCGTCTCGCCCCCTATGATCCGCGGCTCAAACGACCGAAGTTCGTGCCGGCGATGATGCGCCTGGCGCTGCGGTTCACTCCGCGTGCCAAGGCGGAGGCAAGCGCATGACCGGGCAGGCCGGGACCTTTCCCCTCGGCGACCGCACGGTGAAGCGGCTGGGCTATGGCGCGATGCAGCTCGCCGGCCCGCACGTGTTCGGGCCGCCGCGCGACCGTGACGCGGCGCTGGCGGTGCTGCGCGCGGCGGTGGCGGCGGGCGTCGACCACATCGATACCAGTGACTTCTACGGCCCTCACGTCGTCAACCAGCTGATCCGCGAGGCGCTGTCGCCCTATCCGGACGATCTCGTCATCGTCACCAAGGTCGGCGCGCGCCGCGACGACAAGGGGGCGTGGCTGCCGGCGTTCGGCGCGGCCGAGCTGGCAGCGGCGGTCGACGACAATCTCAGCAATCTCGGCCGCGATGTGCTCGACGTCGTCAACCTGCGCCTGATGTTCGGCGAGCGGCCGACCGAGGGCTCGGTCGAGCCGATGCTGAGCGTGCTGGCCGAGCTCCAGCAGCGGGGGCTGATCCGCCACCTCGGCCTCAGCAACGCGACCCCGGCGCAGGTGGCGGAGGCGAGGGCCATCTGCCCGATCGTCTGCGTCCAGAACCTCTACAACCTGGCGAACCGCCGCGACGACGCGCTGATCAACCGGCTCGCAGCCGACGGCACCGCCTATGTGCCGTTCTTCCCGCTGGGCGGCTTCACCCCGCTCCAGTCGGACGCGCTGTCGCGGGTCGCCGCCGCGCTGCGCGCGACGCCGATGCAGGTCGCGCTCGCCTGGCTGCTGCGGCGCGCGCCCAACCTGCTGCTCATCCCGGGCACCTCGTCGGTCGCGCACCTGCGCGAGAACCTGGCGGCGGCGGAACTGGAGCTCGGGCCGGACGCGATCGCCACGCTGGACGCGATCGCACCGCCGGCGCGCTGACGGAAGCGCGGCAACTCCCGTCGGGGCCGGCCGTTACAGCCGCGCCACGATCGGAAGGCCGCGCCTGCATGCTCACCCATTACGACCAGCTGCTCCGCCCCGATCCCGCCCGCACCGTCGTCCGCCCCTTCTCGCCCGACTATCCGGACCGCTTCCGCGATCCCGCCCATGGCCGCGTCCAGGCGATCGTCGACCGGGTGCTCGGGCTTGACGAGGCCGGGCTGGCGCACGAGCACGAAAAGGTCGTGGCATCGCTCGATGAGCGGCACCGCGATGTCGACGCGATGCTGCTGCGCCGCTTCGACGACGTGGCCGATCGGATCGCGCAGCCGGGCGCCGTCTCTCAGGCGCAGCGTCTTTTGATCGGCGCCTATTTCAGCGAGGAGTTCGCCTTCGCCGCCGCCGCGCTGTTCAATCCCAGCGCGGTGCTCCATCCCGACCAGTCGGGCGCGCCGCACGG
Organism: uncultured Sphingomonas sp.; assembly: GCF_964250165.1. Taxonomy (GTDB): domain Bacteria; phylum Pseudomonadota; class Alphaproteobacteria; order Sphingomonadales; family Sphingomonadaceae; genus Sphingomonas. Next base: position 4,348 of record NZ_CAXUEK010000031.1, read on the forward strand.
AGGGGTCCGCCTCCTGATCTCGCTCCGCGGGATCGGGGAGGGGCATGTCTCCTCCGTCGCCTTCCGCACCGGGCAGTGGGTGCCGGGGACAGCGCCCGAGCTCGATCCCGAAAGCGAGACGGCGGTGCCGCCCGTCATCACCAAGGAGGGAGGCGCGCACGGCGACGTGCAGCTCGACTGCAGCGAAGCGCGCACGTTGTCGGAAACCGTGCTGTTCCCGGTCCTCCCGCGCCAGCGGCAGGGGATCGAGGATCTTCGTCTGGTCCGCTTCGTCGAGGAGGACGGCGCGGCGCGCTATTACGGCACGTATACCGCCTTCAGCGGCGCGGCGGCGCTGCCCGAAATGCTCGATACCGACGATTTCACGCACTTCACCATGCGCGTGCTGGCGGGTGACGCCGCCGATGCCAAGGGCATGGCGCTGTTCCCGCGGCGGGTCGGCGGGCGGTTCGTGATGCTCGGCCGACAGGATAACGAGAATATCTGGCTGCACCGATCCGACGACCTCTATCACTGGGACGGCGGCGCCAAGCTGGTCGAGCCGCGCTACCCGTGGGAGTTCGTGCAGATGGGCAATTGCGGCTCGCCCGTCGAGCTGGACGAGGGGTGGCTGGTATTCACCCACGGCGTCGGCACCGTGCGCAACTATTGCATGGGCGCGTGCCTGCTCGACAAGGCCGACCCCGGCAAGCTGCTGGCGCGCACGCCCGAGCCGATCCTGGCGCCCAGCCCCGGCGAGCGCGACGGCTATGTGCCCAACGTCGTCTACAGCTGCGGCGCGCTGCTCCACGGCCGCGACCTGCTGCTCCCGTTCGGCGTCGCCGACCAGTTCACCGCGTTCGCGGGCTGCAAGGTCGACGATCTGCTGGCGGCGATGGAATAGTCAGCGCCCGCCCCAGGACGTGGCGCGCCACCACCGGGCGGTGCACCTCGGTCGGGCCGTCATCGATGCGCATGGTCCGCAGCCGCGCCGCCAGTCCCCATCGCGCCAAGCGCGTGCATGGCGTGATCGCGTTCGGCCGCGGGCGAGGCGGGAGCAGCTCGGTATCGCCGAAGCGGCGCGCCAGCTCGGCCCATCCGGCGCTCGTCGCTGAGGTCGACATCCATCAGCGCACGAGCGGCGCGTGGTCGAGCCGCGGCAGGACGTGGCGCGCGAACAGGTCCGCCTCGGCGGCGTGCGGGTAGCCCGACAAGATGAACGCCTCGATCCCCATCGCGCGATAGGCGTTGAGCTTGGCGAGCACCTGATCGGGGTCGCCCACGATCGCCGCGCCCGCGCCCGAGCGAGCGCGGCCGATGCCGGTCCACAGGTTCGCCTCGGCATAGCCGTCGTCCGCCGCGGTCTCGCGCAGCGCCGCCTGCGCCGCGACGCCGGCCGAGGTGGAGTCGAGCGAGCGGGCGCGGATCGCCGCGCCCTCGGCCGCGTCGAGCTTCGAGAGGAGGCGTTCGGCGGCGGCGCGCGCCTCGGCTTCCGTATCCCGGACGATGACGTGCGCGCGGTAGCCGAAGCGCAAGGTCCGGCCGTGCGTCGCCGCGCGCGCGCGCAGGTCGGCGATGATCGCGGCGACGGCCTCCTGCCGGTCCGGCCACATCAGGAACACGTCGCACCCCACCGCCGCCGCCGCGCGCGCGTCGGGCGAGAGGCCGCCGAAATAGAAGAGCGGCGCGCGGCCGGAGACGGTGCCGACCCGCGGCGGCTCGATCGTCAGCCGCCAGAACTCGCCCCGGTGATCGAGCGGCTCGCCGTTCAGCAGCGTCTTGAGGATGTGCATCGCCTCGACCGTGCGGGCATAGCGCGGGGCGCTCGCCAGCGTCTCGCCGGGCAGGTCGGAGGAGATGATGTTGATCGTCAGGCGGCCCCCCAGCATCCGATCGATCGTGGCGATCTGGCGGGCGAGCTGCGGCGGCCAGCTCTCGCCGACCCGCACCGCCATCAGCAGCGCCAGCCGCCGCAGCAGCGGTGCGATGCCGGCGGCGAAGGCGGTGGTGTCGATGCCCAGCTGATAGCCCGACGGCAGCAGGCAGTTGTCGAACCCGCCGGTCTCCGCCTGCAGCACGATGTCGCGGCAATGCGCCCAGCTGGAGCGCAGTCGCGGGTCGGCTACGCCCAGGAACTCGTAATCGTCGTCGCACAGCGCCGCGAACCAGCTCACCTCGCATGGCGGCAGCGCGGCGAGGTCGGTCACGGCAGCTTCTCGCCCCGCGCGGCGACCAGCACGTCGTACCATTGCTGGCGCGTCCACGTCACCTTGAAGGCGTCTGCCGCCTCGGCGATGCGCCATGCCTGCTGCGTGCCGACGATCGGGATCGGCCGCGCCGGGTGGGTCATGATCCAGCTGTACGCCACCGCCGCGCGGCTTACCCGGCAGGCGCGGGCGCGGTGATCGAGCGCGTCGCCGATCGCCCGCCCGCGCGGCTCGGCCGGATCCCCCAGCCGCCCGCCGCCGAGCGGCGACCAGGCGAGCACGGCATAGTCGCGCTCCATCGCCAGATCGAACAGCCCGTCGACCATCGGATCGAGGTGCAGCGGCGAGAACTCCGGCTGCAGGCTGGCGAGGGGGGTGGACAGGAAGGATGCCAGCGCGGTCGTCTGATGACGCGTGTAGTTGGACACGCCGATCGCGCGGACCTTGCCGGCCGCCACCATGTCCTCCAGCGTCCGCGCCACCTCCTGCGGGTGGGCGAGGATATCGGGGCGGTGGATCTGGTACAGGTCGACCTGCTCGAGGCCGAGCCGCCGCAGCGACGCGTCGAGCGCGCCCATCAGGTAATCGCGGCCGGAATCATACGGCACGGGCGGCGTGATCCCGCCCTTGGTCGCCAGCACCATGCGGCCGCGCAGGTCGGGCGCCTCGGCGAAGATGCGCCCCAATAATGCCTCTGCGTCGCCGAACCCCTTCTCGACCGACTCGAACCCGTAGATGTCGGCGGTGTCGAACAGCATGATGCCCGCGTCGAGCGCCGCCTCGACCAGCCGCTGCCCCTCCGCGGCCGTCGCGCGCCCGAAGCGCCACATGCCCCAGGCGAGCGGGCTGACGGTGATGCCGCTCTTGCCGAGCGGGCGCGGGTCGGCTGTAGCGCGGAGGTCGGCCATGGCGGCCGCTCTAGGAGCAGGCCGGGTGGTCGAGCAAGTGCGTTACGGGCTGGTCGGCACGGGGATGATGGGGGTGGAGCACCTTCGCAATCTCGCGATCACGCCCGGCGCGGTGGTGACGGCGCTGGCCGATCCGGTCGCGACCTCGCTCGGCTGGGCGCAGGCGACGCTGGGCGACCGGGCCGGCGGCGTCCGCACCTTCGCCGACGCGACCGCGCTGGCGGCGAGCGGGCTGGCCGACGCGGTAATCGTCGCCACGCCCAACCACACGCACCGCGCGGTGCTGGAGCCGCTGTTCGACGCCGGCCTGCCGATCCTGTGCGAGAAGCCGCTGGCGACGACGCTTCCGGACGCGCGCTGGATCGTCGAGCGGGCGGCTGCGTCGCCCGCGCCGTTCTGGACGGCGATGGAGTATCGCTACATGCCGCCGCTCGCCGCGCTGATCGCGGCGGTGCATGGCGGCGCGGTGGGCACGCTGCGGATGCTGTCGATCCGCGAGCATCGTTTCCCGTTCCTGCTCAAGGTCGGTGACTGGAACCGGTTCAACCGCAACACCGGCGGCACGATGGTCGAGAAATGCTGTCATTTCTTCGATCTGATGCGGCTGATCGTCGGCGCGGAGGCGGTGCGCGTCTATTGCTCGGGCGCGATGGACGTGAACCATCTCGACGAACGCTACGACGGAGCGCAGCCCGACATCATCGACAACAGCTATACCACCATCGATTTCGCCAACGGCGTCCGCGCGATGCTGGACCTGTCGATGTTCGCCGAGGGCGCGGCGAACCAGGAGGAGGTCACCGCCGTCGGCGACCGCGCGCGCCTCGACGTGCTGATCCCGGAAGGGGTGCTGGTGACCAGCCCGCGTGTCGGCCTGCGGCAGCCCAAGGCGGTGGAACGGCGGGCGATCGAAACCGACCCGCTCGCGCTCGCGGCGGGCAGCCACCATGGCTCCACCTTTTACGAGCACCAGAAATTCAATGCGGCGGTGCGCGGCGCGGGGCCGGTAGAGGTAACCGCAGAGGACGGGTTGATGGCGGTCGCCATCGGCACGGCGGCCGAGATCAGCGCGCGCGAACACCGCGTGGTCGAGATGGCCGAACTGGGCTTTTAGATCGGGCGTCCGGCGGCGGCGCGAGGAGAATACGGCATGACGCGCAGGCACATCTGGATGGCGGGGGCCGCCGCGACCGCGCTCGCCGCGAGCCCCGTGCTTGCGCAGGACACCACCACGCGCGGCGTCTCCGCGCCGTCGGCGGACGCGCAGGCGGACGCCCGGACCGCGCAACCGACCGAGACAGAGGAGGTCGCGCCCGGTGACATCATCGTCACCGCGCAGAAGCGCTCGGAGCGGCTGCAGGACGTGCCGGTCGCGGTGTCGGTGATCGGGGGCGACCTGCTGCAGGAGCAGGGCAAGACCTCGATCGAGGGCGCGCAATATCTGGTGCCGTCGCTCAACTTCCTGAAGTCGGGCACCACGCTCAACCAGTCGATCTTCCTGCGCGGCGTCGGCACCGCCACCTTCTCGATCGCGGGCGAGCCGTCGGTATCGACCGTGGTCGACGGCGTGGTCTATTCGCGACCCGGCGAGGCGTTTTCCGATCTGATCGACATCGATCGGCTGGAGGTGCTGCGCGGACCGCAGGGCACGCTGTTCGGCAAGAACGCGTCCGCCGGCGTCATCAACATCGTCTCCAGGCAGCCGACGCACGAGCTGGGCGGCTATGTCGAGGCGGGCTATTTCAGCCGCGCCGAGTATCGCGCCCGCGCCGTGCTCAACGTGCCCCTGTCCGACACGATCCGCACCCGCTTCACGGGCTTCTACGACAATTACGACGGCAACATCGTCAACATCGCTCACGGCAATGAGCATGTGAACGGCTTCGAACATTATGGCGGCCGCGCGCAGCTCGTCGCGGACCTGACCAAGAACGTCACCCTGACGCTGATCGGCGACTACCACCACGACCATGACGATTGCTGCGCCGAGGTAATCGGCACCGGCCCGCTGACCGCGACCGGCGCGCCCGCCACCAGCCTCGCCTTCACCGTGCTGCCGACGCCGCGCGGCAACGAGACGCGGACGATCAACCAGGACCTCGTCACCTCGACGCTGGAGACGGGCTACGGCTTTTCCGGCCAGCTCGACATCAGCGGCGGCGCGCTCGGCACCGTCACGTCGATCACGGCCTATCGCAACTACAAGAATACCGAGATCCGCGACGGCGACTGGCTGCCGGCCGCCTATATCGGCTTCAACCAGCTGCACGATTTCGGCCCGCAGGTCGGTGACACCTTCAGCCAGGAGCTGCGGCTGACGTCGCCCGGCAGGCAGCTGATCGACTATGTCGTCGGCCTCTATTACTCGCGCGCCTACAGCGAGCGCGTCTTCACCCGCAACGACATCGTCTGCACCTCCGCGGTCACGCCCGCGCCGACGACGCTAACGCCCTGCACCAGCCCGCTCGCCGCGCCGTCGACCTTCCCGAGCGCGACCGCCGATTTCGGCTCGACCTTCAAGAACCTGGCCGCGTTCGGGCAAGCCACGCTGAACCTGGCGGACCGGCTGCGCCTGATCGGCGGGCTGCGCTACACGGTGGACCAGCTCGACGTGTTCCATTCGCGCAACACGACGCTGGCCGGCCCCGGCATCCAGCCGAGCTTCCCCATCACCGCGACCGGCACCGGCCAGCCCGCCGGCGTGTTCCGCAGCAAGACGACCAACGAGAACCTGTCCGGCAAGGGCGGCGTGCAGTTCGACATCGTGCCCCAGTCGACGGTCTATGCCACCTATGCGCGGGGCTACAAGGGGCCGGCCTACAACGTCTTCTTCAACCTAACCGCGACCGGCACCAACACCATCGCGCCCGAGACGTCGGACGCCTATGAGGTGGGCCTGAAGAACAGCCTGTTCGGCGGGCGGCTGGTGCTGAACCTCGCCGCCTATCATGCGAAATACCACAATTTCCAGGCCAACAACCCCGATCTGGTCGCGGGCGTGGTGGTGACGCGCTTCACCAACGCCGGTGACGTCTCGACCCGCGGCGGCGAGGCGGACCTGATCTGGCGTCCGGTCGCCGACCTCAACGTCGCCGGCGGGCTCGCCTATACCGACGCGCATGTCGACCGGTTCTTCGCCCCTCCCGGCGCGGCGGCCACGGCGATCGTGCCGGCGGGCACGCCGCTCGGCTTTGCGCCGAAGTGGAAGGGCAATCTGGGCGTCGACTATCGCTACCGGACCGGCGGCGCTGTCGACTTTTTCGGCGGCGCCCAGGGCTCCTACCAGTCCAGCGAGCTGGCGTTGTTCGCGTCCGATCCGACGCAGCGGCGGCTGGGGACGATCCGCGGCTACGGCCTGCTCAACCTGTCGGCGGGCGTCACCAGCGCCGACGACCGCTGGCGGCTGACCGGGCAGGTCCGCAACCTGCTCGACCAGAGCTTCGCCGCCGCGATCACCAATGGCGGCCCGGGCGGCTCCTACCGCTACCAGATCCCGCGCGACGCCGACCGCTATTACGGCGTCACGGGGCGCGTGACGTTCTGACCCGCGCGGCCCGCTAGTGCGCCAGCACCAGCGGGCCGTCGCCCGTGTCGCTCACCGGCACGATGTGCGGCTGCAGCAGCTGCACGAAGGCGAGCGCGACGAGGTAGCTCGACGCGCAGATCGCAAGCATCGGCGCATAGCCCCAGCCGTGCGACAGCGAGAAGGCGGAGAACTGGATCATCCCGATCGAGCAGAAATTGCCGCAGAACGCCGCGATCCCGATCGTCGAGCCGACCGCGCGCGCCGGCACCAGATCCGTGGTGAGGCCGAACACGTTGGTCGAGAAGCCCTGGTGCGCGAACAGCCCCAGCCCGAGCAGCAGCGCTGCCGTCCACGGGCTGTGCAGATACATCACCGCCGGCACTGGCGTGACCAGCAGCGCATAGCCGAGCATCGCGGTCTTGCGCGCCCGGTTCACCGACCAGCCGCGCGCCATCAGCCGCCGCGGCAGCCAGCCGCCGGTCAGCGCGCCGGCGGCGGCGAAGCAATAGACCAGCGCTACGGGCAGCCCCAGCATGCCCTGCGGCAGCCCGAACAGCCGGTGGAACAGGTCGGGCAGCCAGAGCAGCATGAAGAACCACACCTGATCCGACAGCACCTTGGCGACCGCGATCGTCAGCGTTGCGCGGCTGCGCGCGACATCGAGCCAGCGGACCGGCGCGGGCGCGATCGCGTCGGCGGCGACGGGCGGCACGCGCACCGCGAACCACGCCGCGACCCAGAGCAGCCCCAGCCCGCCCGCGACCAGGAAGGTCGCGCGCCAGCCGAAGGCGACCGCCAGCGCCGGGATGAACAGCGGCGTGACGATCGCGCCGATGTTGGGCGCGGTGTTGCCGATGCCGAGCGCCAGCTGCCGGTCGCTGTGGCTGAAATAGGTGGCGGCCGACTTGACCGCGGCGGGCGTGCCGACCGACTCGCCGACGCCCAGCACCATCCGGGCGGCGATGAACCCGGCGACGCCCGCCGCCGCGGCGTGCGCCATGCCCGCGAGGCTCCACAGCGCGACGCCGAGCGCGAACCCGCGCCGGAGCCCCACCCGGTCGATGAACCAGCCGGTGCCGAGAAACGCCACCGCGGTCGCGAACTGGAAGGCGGTGCCCATGTTGGCGTAATCCTGGTCCGACCAGCGGAACTCCGCGGCCAGCGTCGGCTTGAGCAGCGCCAGGATCTGCCGATCGACATAGTTGAGCATGATCGCGACGAAGACGAGCGCGACGATCCGGAAGCGTCCCTGCATCGCCCCTCCCTGCGCCGATCCGCGCGCGCGCGCCGCACAGGTTGCGTTTAGGGCCGTAAAGCCGCGGCGGCCAGCCGGGCCCCGTTGACCACCGCCCGCGCCGCTCTATGCCCGCAACCATGGCAAGCCTCGCCGTCCGCGGCCTCGCGAAGCGGTTCGGCGACGCGGTGGCGCTTCACCCGACCGATCTCGACATCGCCGACGGCGAGTTCCTGGTGGTGGTCGGCCCGTCCGGCTGCGGCAAGTCGACGCTGCTGCGCCTGCTCGCCGGGCTGGAGGAGCCGAGCGAGGGCCGAGTGCTGATCGCCGGCGCCGACGTGACCGAGCGCACCCCGGCCGAACGCGGCATCGCCATGGTGTTCCAGTCCTACGCGCTCTACCCGCATCTGTCGGTCGCCGAGAATATCGGCTTCCCGCTGCGCATGGCGCGCCGCCCGCGCCGGGAGATCGCCGCCAGGGTGGCGGAGGTGGCCGCGCTGCTCGATCTGTCGGCGCTGCTCGATCGGCGCCCGCGCGCGTTGTCGGGCGGGCAGCGGCAGCGGGTGTCGATCGGCCGCGCGATCGTGCGCGATCCCGCCGTGCTGCTGCTCGACGAGCCGCTGTCCAACCTCGACGCGGCCCTGCGCGTCAAGCTGCGCCACGAGTTCGCGCGCCTGCACCAGCGGCTCGGCGCGACGATGGTCTATGTCACGCACGACCAGATGGAGGCGATGACGCTCGCCAACCGCATCGTGGTGATGCGCGACGGGCGGGTGGAGCAGGTGGGCGAACCGATCGCGCTTTATGATCGTCCGGCCACGCTCCGGGTCGCGGAGGCGATCGGCGCGCCGGCGATGAACCTCCTGCCGGTCCGCATCGCGACCGTGGACGGGCACGGCACGACGGTCGCGCTGCCGGAAGGAGGCGACCTGCGGGTCGCCGCGCGCGTGCCGCCGGCCGAGGTCGGCGGGACCGCCACGCTGGGCATCAGGCCGGAGCATTTCCGGCCCGATCCGGGCGGCCCGTTCGCGGGCGCGGTCGAGCTGTTCGAGCGGCTGGGGCCGCAATCCTTTGCGCATCTCGGCCGCCCCGATGGGTCGCCGCTCGTCGCGCAGCTGCCGGCCGATCGGCACGTCACGCTCGGCCAGGTGATCCGCTTCAGCGCGACGCCCGAGCAGGCGCACCTGTTCGGCCCCAACGGCGCTGCCTATCCGCGCCTCAGCCCTTGATGCCGCCGCTCAGCATCCCGCTGAAATAATAACGCTGCAGCGCCAGGAACAGCAGCAGCACCGGCAGGGTGGTGACCACCGCGCCCGCCATCATCAGCTCGGTATCCTTGAAATGCTCGCGCCCGATCGCCGCCAGCGCGACCGGCAGTGTATAGCGCCGCTGGTCGGTGATCGCGATCAGCGGCCAGAGGAAATCGCTCCAGCTCGCCAGGAAGGTGAACAGCGCCAGCGTCACCGTCACCGGCTTCAGCAGGGGAATGACGATGCGCGTGAAGATCCGCCACTCGCTCGCCCCGTCGATCCGCGCCGCGTCCAGCATCTCGTCCGGGATCGCCAGGACGGCCTGCCGCACGAATACCGTGCCGTAGACCGCCGCCAGCCCCGGCGCGAGGACGCCGGCATAGGTGTTGATGAGTCCCACCGACTTCAGCATCAGGAACAACGGCAGCAGCGCGACCTGGCCCGGCATCACCGCCAGCGCGAGCAGCAGCCGGAACAGCGGCGTGCGGCCGCGGAAGCGCAGCTTGGCGAAGGCGTAGCCCGCGGGCAGCGTCAGGGCGAGGCCGAGCAGCGTCGCCATCACCGCCAGCGCGACGCTGTTCACGATCGCGGGCAGGACCTTGAAGTCGGTCGCGTAGGGTCCCGTGCCGTTGGGCAGCAGCAGCTCGCGATAGTTCGCGAGCGTCGGATGGCTCGGCCAGAAGGGCGGCGGCGTGGCGACGGCCGCGCCCTTGGGCATCAGCGACACCGTCACCATCCAGACCAGCGGCGCGACCGTGCCGATCGCCAGCGCCGCAACGAGCAGGTTCAGGAGAACGGCGCGAGCCTGCGTCATACCCATTCGTAACGCCTCCCCAGCCGCGCCTGCAGCGCGGTCACGACCAGGATCGCGGCGGACAGGATCACCGCGACCGCCGAGGCGACGCCGAGATTCCACCAGGTGAAGCCCTGTTCGAACATGAAATACAGCACCGTCACCGTGCTCTCGGCCGGCCCGCCATGCGTCATCACATAAGGCTCGGTGAACACCTGCAGGAAATTGGCGACCGAGATCACGGCGGCGAGCAGCAGCGCGGGGCCGATCGCGGGCAGCGTCACGTGGCGGAACCGCGCCCACGCGCCTGCCCCGTCCAGGCGCGCCGCCTCGTGCAGGTCGAGCGGCACGGTGGACAACGCCGCGGCGAACACCAGCATGTTGTAGCCGAACGCCTTCCACACGATGAAGATCAGCGTCGCCGGAATGCTGGTGCGGGGGTCGCCCAGCCAGTCGACGGGCGCGACGCCGAGCAGCGACAGCCAGTAGTTGAGCAGCCCCGACCGCGTGTCGAGCACATAGCGCCACACCAGCGCGGTCGCGACCAGCGTGGTGACATAGGGCGCGAAGAACATCAGCCGCCAGACCGGCTTGAGACGCACCGCGCGGCTGTGGATCAACAGCGCCGTTGCGAGCGACGTGCCGATCGCCGCCGGCACGCCAAGCGCGGCGAACAGCACGGTGTTCGCGATCGCCCGCCAGAACAGCGGCTGGCGCAGCAGGTCGAGATAGTTTTGCACCCCGACGAAGCGGAGGAAGCGCAGATCGGCGAGCGCATAGATGTCGAAGTCGGTGACCGACAGCAGCAGCCCCATTGCCGTCGGCACCACCAGGACGAGCAGCGTACCGACCAGCACGGGCGCGACGAACGCCAGGCCGGCACGGTCCTGCCTGCTCATGAGATCAGTCCCCTGTCGAGCAGCCAGCGCCGCTTTGCCAGGATCGCGTCGACGCGGCGGTCCATTTCGATCGCGGCCGCGTCGACACCATACTCGCCGCGCACCATGTGCTCCGCCACCAGCTGCACCTCGGTGGCGATGCGGGCGTTCTCCGGCACGTTGCGGCCGACGACGCCGGCGCGGATCGCGCGATGGAAGACCTGTTCGGGCGCGGCGCGGGCGAGCGCGGGCGCCGTCCAGGCGGCGAGCCGCGAGGGCAGGTCGCCGGTCAGGCGATGGAAGGCGAGCTGCGCCGGCACGCCGCAGAGGTAATCGACCAGCGCCCACGCCTGTGCGGGCCGGCGCGACGTGCGGCTGACGGCCAGGCAATCGCCCGCCGCCCACACCCCCTCGACGCCGGTCGGCCCGGGAGTCGCGGCGATCGCCCATCGCTCGGCGGGAAGGCCGTACATCGGCCGCCGCAGCTGGCCCATGGTCTCGGAGTTGGACGGCAGCACGGCGTAGCGGCCGCGCGTGAAATCGAGCACCGTGTCGCCCGCTTCGACGCCCGTGAGCCGTGGCGAAAAGCCGCGGTCGAACACCGATTTGTAGAAGGCGAGCGCCGCCCTGAACCCGGGCGAGGCGAAGTTGCCGCGCGTCGCGCGATCGCGCAACAGCGGCTCGCCCCCTTGCGCGCCATAGTTCATCAGCGGCTCGGGCCAATTGAGCAGCTGCAGCGTGACGAACCGGTCGGGGTGGCGGCGTTTGTAGGCGTCCGCCATCCGCGTCCACTCCGCCCAGCTCGCGGGCGGCGCGGGGTAGCCGATCTCGGCGAGCAGGTCGGGCCGGTAATATTGCACCCAGCTGTCGACGATCCAGGGCGCCGCCATCGCCGTGCTTCCCACCCGGACCGCCTGCGCCGGGGCGGGAAACTGCCCGTCCAGCAGCCCCGCGCGGTCCGGCGGCACGGGGGCGAGCGCGCCCAGCATGGTCAGCTCGGGGATCCAGCCGTTCGCCAGCAGCATGACGTCGGGCAGCGAGCCGCCCGCATGGGCGGCAAGCAGCTTCTCGTGCACGCCCGTCCAGGGCAGCGACTGCACCTCGACCGTCAGCCCGGTCGCGGCCGTGAACGCCGGCAGGAGCTTGGGCGCGTTCTCGCCTTCCGAGCCCATGCCCCACCAGGTCAGCCGGTCCCCGCCGGGCTGCCCGCACGCGGCGAGCGCAGCCGTCGCCCCCACCGCCAGCGCGCCGGCCAGCCAGGCCCGCCGGTCCGCTCCCGCATCCGCCTCGCCGATCGCTCTGGTCCCCTTCCGTTCGTCGGGAGCTTAGCCGAGCGTGTGTGTGGGCACCATGGTGGCGGGGTAACCCGTGTCATGGCGCTGCGACGCGACCGCTTGCCCCCCGCGCGTTCCGGGCCGAAAAGAACGGGCGAGCGGCCGCCAGCGCCGCGCAGGGAGTCAGAACGCAAGATGTCCGCCAGTAACGTGTTCCGTGCAAGCCTGCTGGCCGGCGCGGCGATGATGCTCGCGTCCGCCACGGCGGGCGCGGCCCAGACCGCGCAAGCGACCCAGGCCCTGGGCGCGACCGACCCGGGCGCTCCGGCGACGGCCGACGCCGCCCAGGCCGCCGAGAACGGTGCGAACGATGTCGTCGTCACGGGCTCGCGCATCGCCCGGCCGGAGTTCGCGGCGCCCAACCCGATCACCTCGTTCAACGCCGCCAACATCCAGCAGTCCGGCAACACCAACATCACCAATTTCCTGCTCCGCGTGCCGGCGCTGACCGGCTCGCGCGACAACACCCAGAGTTCGGGCGGCAACGCGGTCTATGCCGACCCGTTCGGCGGGGCGGGGCTGAACGAGCTCAACCTGCGCAATCTCGGCACCAACCGGACGCTGGTGCTGGTCGATGGGCGTCGTCACGTGGCCGGCGAACCGAACAGCGCCGCCGTCGACATCAATTCGATTCCCACCGACCTGATCGAACGCGTCGACGTGCTGACCGGCGGAGCCTCGGCGGTCTATGGCGCGGACGGCGTGTCAGGCGTCGTCAACTTCATCCTGAAACGCGACTTCGACGGTGTGTCGGCGCGCAGCCAGATCGGCATCTCCAGCCGCGGCGACGCGCCCAACCAGTTCGTCTCGCTGGCGCTGGGCAGGAACTTCGCGGACGGGCGAGCCAACATCTCGCTCGCCTACGAGTATAACCAGGACGGACGGCTGGACAACGACAGTCGGGATTATCTGCGCGGCGCGCGGCGGCAATATCTGATCCCGAACGACGCGCGCGCCACCGATCCGAATGCGCCCGCCAATATCCTGGTGGGCGACCTGCGTTATGCGGGGGAGTCGCCGATCGGCGCGGTCGACGTCAACGGCGACGGCTATGCCGATTTCAACGGGCTCGGCCAGCCCTACCGGCACGGCACGCCCGCTTCCTATTATTCGGTCGGCGGCGACGACACGCCGGTGGCGGGGTTCTATTCGGGCGATCTCCAGCCGCACGACCTGCGCCACGACGTCAACCTGCTCGGCCATTACGACGTGTCGGATGTGGTCAAGCTGTCCGTGCAGGCCAAATACGCGCAGACCCGGGCGACCACGTTCGATTACTATATCGGCACCTATGGGACGACCATCACGCTGGACAACCCGTTCGTGCCGCTGGCGATCGCCAAGGCGGCCCGGGCCGCGGGGCAGGACTATGTGACGGTCACCCGCGACAATCTCGATTACGGGCGCCACGGCGAAAGCGATCTTCGCCAGACCTATCGTGGCGTCTTCGACGTCTCGGGCCGGATCAGTCCGCACGCGACCTATGACGCCTATTACGAATACGGCCGCACGGATGTGGCGATCACCAAGCTGAACGAAGTGCTCGCCGCGCCCTATGCGCAGGCGATCGACGTCGTCGCCAGTCCGCTGACCGGGCAGCCCGTCTGCCGCTCCAACCTGAGCGGAGGCAATCCGAATTGCGTGCCCGTCAGCCTGTTCGGCCCCGGCCCGATCAGCGCCCAGGCGCTCGCCTTCTTCCAGATCAACGACCCGAGCTTCGCGCGCCTCACCCAGTCGGTCGCCAGTGCGTCGGTCAGCGGCGATTTCGGCGCCTTCTTCCGGCTGCCGGGCGACGCGGTGCAGTTCTCGTTCGGCGGCGAGTATCGCCGCGAGACCAGCGCCTTCGATCCCAGCGCCAATCTGCAGAACAACGTGTTCGCGGCTTACACCGAACCGACCCTGGTCGTGCCCAGCGGCGGCAGCTTCGATGTCAAGGAGGCGTTCGGGGAGCTGAATGCGCCGGTCTTCAAAGGGGCGCGCTTCGCCGAGACGCTGTCGGTGGGCGCGGCATATCGCTATTCGCGCTATTCGACGATCGGGGACACCAGTACCTGGCAGTTCAACGGCGTCTATGCGCCCGTCCGCGACATCACCTTCCGCGGCTCGTATGGCAAAGCGGTGCGGGCGCCCAATATCGGCGAGCTGTTCCAGCCGGTCAGCGGCGATTCGGCATTTTTCCAGGATCCCTGCACGCCGAGCAGGATCACGCTGGGGACCCAGTATCGTGCGGCGAACTGCGCGACGCTGTTGGCGCGCTACGGGGCCAGCGTCTCCGACGCCCTGCAGACCGCGAGCAACGTCCCGGGCGTCCGCTCGGGCAATCAGAACCTGAAGGCTGAAGCCGCGACGACGTGGACCGCCGGGGTGGTGCTGCGACCGCGTTTCCTGCGCGGGCTGACCGCCTCGTTCGATTGGTATGACATCAATCTGGCAGGCGCCATCAATACGCCCGATCCGTCGCAGCTTGCCGACCTGTGCGTGGACGTGCAGACACTGGACAATCCGTTCTGCGCGTCGATCGCGCGCGCGAGCAGGACCACCGTGGTCAACGGCAGCACCGCCGTGCCGGGCACCATCATCGGCTACACCGTGCAGCCGCAGAACGTCGCCAGCTTTCGCACCGCGGGGCTGGATGTGAACATCGATTATCTGCTGCGCACCGCCGTCGCGGGAACGTTCGATCTGCGGCTGGTGGGGGGCTACCTGCACCGGCTCGACTTCATCGGCATTCCCGGCGCCCCCCTGACCGACAATGTCGACCAGCCGGGGCGACCCAAATACAATGTGAACTTCTCGCCGACATGGACGCTGGGCGGCTTCACGCTCACCTACAACCTGCGCTGGTTCGACGCGACGCGGACGACCGACACGCTGAGCGCGCTCAACGATCCGAACTATGCGCCGCCCGCGCAGCGTCGCTACAGCGAATTGTGGCAGCACGACGTGCAGATCGGCTACGACGTGCGCGAGGGGATCTCCTTCTATCTGGGCGCGCTCAACCTCTCCGATCAGCAGCCCGATCCGGGCAACGCGATCAATCAGCCGATCTCCGCCCTGGGACGGTATTTCTATGCGGGGGTGAAGGTGCGGACCGGCGCGCGGTGACGGCGGAGGGCAGCCCCGGCGAACCCGAAGCCGAGGATCATCGCCGTCCACGTCGCCGGCTCCGGCACGCCGCCGGAGATGGGCGTCCCGAACTGGCCGATGTACGTGCCGTCGTTGAACTCGAAGAAGGTCGGCAGAGCGCGCCCGCCGGCATAAGGCCCGGCGAACTGCACCTGCGTGCCGTTCAGCGCGAAGCCCGCCAGCGAGCCGAAATCGGCCTGGCCCGGCGCGTTCGGGTCGCCATAGCGGAACTCGAAGTTGCTGAGCCCGTCTGCGTCGGCGCTGATCAGCAGCTGGGCGAGAACGGTGTTCGGCGCACCCGTCGCGCTGCGGCCCTCGCCCAGATCATACCAGGTGATCCGCACCGCCTGCCGCGCGTCCGCCTGGTTGTAGGCGCCGCCGTCGGCATAGGGATCGGCGAGGCCGTACTGGACGGTGATGTCGCCCGGCTCCAGCTGTCCGTCGCCTGATCCCGACCCAAGCGCCAGCGGCGCGTAATAGGGCGCGATCACCGGCACGCCGAGATCGGCCAGGTTGCTGACCGCCCGATAACCGGCGATCGCCTGGCCGAAGCTGACCGTGCCGTTCTGGTTGAGGTAGAGGATGTCGGTGCCGCTCGCCGCCGTGACCGCCGCGGCAGAAGCGGCGACGCCATTGACGGCCGCCGCCCCGCCGACCGGCCCGAAATTGACCGTGAACGGCAGCGTGATCTGCGTCGAGCCGTTGACCAGTCGCGCGTCGAGGTACGTGGACGAGAAGATGTCGCCGCGCAGCGCGAACTCGTCGGGACCGGGGATGACGGAACTGCCCTTGACCGTGGCCGATGTGCTGCACGCCACATCGCCGCAATTAGATCGCGCAGCCTCGGCCGACGCGCCCGCGAACAGCCCGACCGGCAGCAGCGACCAGCGCAAAGCACGAATCATCATCCTGATCCCCCGGAACTTGCTACCGCCCTGCCAAGCCGAGCGGCCTGTTTATTGCTCTGACGTTCACTATACCGTCGCGCGTCGCGGGGGCAAAGACCGATGAACGAAGGCAGTGGCCAGCAAAGGGACACGGATTACCTCGCCTTCATCAGCTACGCGCACCGGGACGGACGCGGGGCGCAATGGGCGCACCGGGCGTTGGAGACCTATCGACTGCCGCGCGGATTGGCGGGGCCGCAGGGGGGCCGTCGCCTCGGTCGGCTGTTCCTGGACCGTTCGGAGCTTGCGACGTCGGGCAACCTGTCGGATCGGATCGAAGAGGCGCTGGCGGGTTCGGCCAACCTGCTGATCGTCTGCTCGCCGGCCGCGCGGGCGTCGCGGTGGGTGAATGAGGAGGTGCGCCGGTTCCGCGCGAGCGGTCGCGGCGACCGCATCTTCTGCCTCATCGTGGCGGGCGATCCGGCGCGCGAGGACGACGGCGGCTGCTTCCCGCCCGCCCTGATCGAAGCGGCACCGGGCGCACCCCGCCCGGAGCCGCTCGCCGCCGATATCCGGCCAGGCGCCGATCGCCCGGCCGATGCGCGGCTGAAGCTGATCGCCGGACTGCTCGACCTGCCGTTCGACGCGCTGCGGCGGCGCGAAGCCGCGCGACGGCAACGGCTGCTAGCGGTGGTAGCCACGGTCAGCATCGTGCTCGTCGCGGTAATGGCGGCGCTGACCACGCTGGCGCTGATCGCGCGGGCGGAGGCGATCCGCCAGCGCGACACCGCCCAGCGCACCGCGACCTTCCTGAGCGATGTCTTCGACAAGGCCGACCCCGCCCGCTCCGGCGGCCGCGAGCCGACCCTCAGGCGTCTGGTGGACGAGGCGGCGACGCGAGCGCTGCGATCACCCGAGCTGGCGCGCGAGCCCGAGGTGAAGGCCAGCCTCCTGACGGTGCTGGCGGGCGTCTACGCCAATCTCGGCTTGATCCGGCAGGGGCGCCGGCTGGTGGACACGGCGCGCGCGCTGCCGTCCGGCGATCCCCAGACGCGGGTCATGATGCTGTCGACGGATGTGCGCCTGCAGCTTTGGGAAAGCGACTATGCCGGCATGCGCCGCACCTTGGCCGACGCGTTCGCGCTGCTGCGCGCGCATCCCGATCTCGACCTCCTCTATCGCCGTCAGCTGCTCGCCTATCGCGCGCAGCTCGGGCAGGGGGTGGGAGACACCGCCGCGGCGCTGCGCGACTATGGCGAGCTGCGTCGGCTGAGCCTCGCTGCGATGCCCCCGGATCGCGACAAGGAGCTCCTCGCGCTGCTGGGCCAGGGCGTGTCGCTGGTCGATGCCGGCGCGATCGATCGTGGCGCGCCCCTGCTCCGCCAGGTGATCGCCGAACGCGTCGCGATGGGTCAGCCGCTCGATCCGCAGGTGCTGACCGCGACCAACACGCTGGGTGCGGTCGCGATCAAGCGCGGCCGGCCGGTCGAGGCCGAGGGCTGGTTCCGCCGCGCCGCTGCGCTGCAGACCCAGGTCGACGGAGCGAACAGCGTCGAGGTCGCGCTGTCGCGCAGCAATCTCGGCCGCGCGCTGGTCGAGCAGCGCCGGTTCGGCGCGGCGATTCGAGAGCTGGAGGCGGCGCGCGCGATCTTCGTGGCGCAGGCGGGCGAGGGCGTCGACACGCTCGCCAATCTGGACGACAGCCTCGGCCTCGCGCGGGGCGGCGCCGGCGACGCCGCGGGCGCGCGCGCCGCCTTCGGCCATGGCCTCGCCGTCGCGCGCAAGAACGCGATGCCCAAGGAGATCGAGCTGCTCGCCGACCGCGCCGAGCTGGCGTGCCGGTCGCGGGACCTGCCGGCGGGAACCGCGGACGTGGCCGCCGCGCGCACGGCGCTGGCGCGCTTCGGGCTGCCGGAGCCGTGGCGGGCGGCGCGGATCGACAGCGTCGCGGCGGGCTGCCTGCTCGCCGCCGGGCGCCCGGCCGAAGCCCGCCCGCTGATCGCGCGCAGCCGTGACGCGGTGGTGGCGCGCTGGGGAGCGGATACGCTGTTCGGGCGCACCGTCCGCGAGCAGGCGCGGCAGGTCGGGCTGCCGGGCGCGCGCTGAGCGGCGGGTCAGCGCTGCAACGACCGGCCGACCCGGCCCCGGCCGGCGTCGCGGCTCCGCTCATATCGGGGCGGCGGCCGCCGGCGTCAGCCCGGCAGCACCAGCGGGCGCGCGCGATAGGCCTGCAGCCAGGCCGCCAGATCCTCCGTCAGCAACCCCGTGACCCGCCGCACGCGGCGCGACAGCGTGTCGAACGACAGCTCATCGTCCGTGATCACGACCTTCAGCCGCGCCAGCTGATCGCCGAGCCTGTGGCTGCGCTCGGCGCTGCCCGCAAAATCGCCTTGCATCCGGATCCCGTAGATGGCGGCGCCGATCGCGGGCAACGCGGCGCTGAAGATCGTCGCGCCGATCGAGACCGCATGCGCGGCGGCATCGAGCCGGGGGATCAGCGCGTCCATCGTCTTGAACGCCAGCAGCGCGACGCAGGTCAGCGCGGTGAGCGCGAACAGGATCGTCCCGAGCAGATGAAGCCGATGCTCCAGCCGATGCATCCGCCGCGCGTCCACGGCCATGTAGGCCACCTGGCCGTCGATCAGCTTCGTCAGATCGTCGCGCACGCAGGCGAGATAAGCGTGGTCCACCCGCGTGGAGGGCAGCCCGAGCTCGCGGGCGGTCGAGCGCGCGTGGGCGGTGACCCAACTGCCGGGCTCGGCGCCGCCCGCCCGCAGCTCGAGATCGCCGAGCTGGGCCGCGATGGCGAGGCAGCGCAGCCGTTCTGCGAGCGAGCGGTGATCGAGCCAAAGCCGGTGCCACGCCGCACGATTGCCCGCGCGGGTCTGGACCAGGATCGCGCCGATCGTGGCGAGTTCGGCGACGATCAGCACCGGCTTGGCCGCGGGCGGCAGCGCGAGCCCGGCCATCGACAGGACGACCGCCAACGCGGCGAGGGCGAAATTGGTGACGTAGACGCTGCGGAACAGCTGGGCGCACCGGCTCGCCGCGGCGTCCGCCTGGACGAAGCGCGGGGCCAGCACCGCGCGCATGCGCGCCGCGAATGCTCCGCTCGACGAGCAGGGATCGAATGTCGGCGCCTCCGGGGTTCCTGGCGCGGGGGCACGGATATCGCTCAAGCGAGGGCGGCGAACGCCCATGACGGCGAGCAGCAGCGGATAGGCGATCGCCGGCGTCCAGCGCGCGCGCGCCGGGGCGCGGGGCTGGCCATCGGGCTTCCCCGCGTGCTCGGCATGCCCGGTCGCCAGCAGGGTGCGGACCAGCTCAGGCAGCGCGTCCAGGCTGCCGCGCGCCACCGTATCGATCGTCTGCTGGCCAAGATCGAGCTCCTCCAGCCCGTCCCACAGCAGCACCGGCGCGCGGCGGCCCGCGGCGTCCAGATGGATCACGGGCACCCCCTGCAAGACGGCCTCCGCGATGATCTGCGGGCTGCCGCCGCGCCCCCGCGCCGGGCCGCCGTCCCAGATCGCGAGGAGGATGTCGCTCTGCGCGAGCATGATGCGGCCGGCGCGTTCGTACGCGAGGCCGTGGCCGTCGCTCGCATCGCGATCGCCGGGCAGCTCCATCACCGCCGCGCTCGCCTCCAGCCGCATGGCGAAGCTCTCGCGCGCCTCGCCCGCCGCGAAATCCGCCGCGAAATCATCCCGCGCGAACGGCAGCACGACCTCCAGCCGCCACCCGCGCGCGATGGCGGCATCGGCGCCGATGGTGTCCGCGCCATCGGCAAGCCCGGTCACCAGCCGCAGCGCTGCCGGCGGAGGCGATCCTGCCGCCTGCTCGATGGCGCGCAGCACTGTTTCAAGCGCGTCGGCGAGCGGCGTCAGGCTGGCGGTGTCAAGCCGGCCCAGCCGATGGCCGGTCACGCCGACGCTGAGCCGCAGCGGCGGCGGCAGCGCGATGGCGCCCCCGCCCGATCGCGCGCGCGGATCGTCTGGTATCATCGCCCCCGGCCTAGAGCGGCCACTCCGGGGAGGTCAATCGCTGGCCCCGCGCTCATCCTCGTCGCCGTTGCAGCAGGCCGATGCGCGGCCGTGATCGTCGGCGGCAGTCGACCGCAAGCTGTCCGTTGCCGCGGCGGCATCCGCACGGTCTGGGTGTCGTTCAACGTAATCTTGGTTTCATCTCTGCAACAAAACACAGCGGCGGGATGAACAGCGGTTCATCCGAAGTCGACAGCGATAAAGGACAAAAGCGACACGGAACCAGTTTTGTGCACCGCGTCACTCGCCAGTGCCGGCGTGGCATCTTTACACCGATGACGATAAAGGCCTATGAACGACGAGCGAT
The DNA here is from genome assembly GCF_964250165.1 of uncultured Sphingomonas sp. Taxonomy (GTDB): domain Bacteria; phylum Pseudomonadota; class Alphaproteobacteria; order Sphingomonadales; family Sphingomonadaceae; genus Sphingomonas. The sequence goes on from NZ_CAXUEK010000031.1 coordinate 24,817, forward strand.
CGGGAATCGTCAGAGGATAAACAGGGACAGGTTAGGCAGTACACCGGAGATCGGCGCGCTCGTGCGAGCGACACCGTTTCGGGGTTCGACAGCGACGCGAGGGGTTAGCGCGTTGGCATCGACCATGACTTCCGAGCTTGCGGGATCGAGGATGGCGACGGCTTACGTGGAGTCGCTCCGTGTCGCGCCTTCGGGTGCAGCCGAGCATGATCTTTCGCCGATCTCGCGCGCGCTGGCGGCGGTGCGGCGGTTGGCTGACGCGTCCGGGGCGCTGCTCGCGACGGTGGACGTCGCCGGCGTGGCACGCGCGGCTGCGCGTGCGGCGGTGATGCCCGGTTCGGTGGAGGAGGCGGCCCTGCTCGCAGCGGCCCAGCGTGGCGCGAGCATGTGGGGTGGCGCTGGTCCGCGCTGGACCGCCGACCGCGGCGCGACATCGGCGATCATGTCGATCCTCGTGGAGCCGGCCGGCCGCGATGCGCATTCATCGGTGCTGCTGTTGACCTTTTCGGCCTCCGCCGCTGTTCGTTCGCGGGCGACGGCGATGGCGCCCGATCTGGCTGCCCTGGTCACCGCGCAGCTGGAGGCGGAGGCGCGGCTGGGCGACCTCCGGGCTCGTCAGGCCGCTGCGGCGATCGCGCTCGATCACGATGCGTGCGGAATCATCGCCCTGCGCGCGGATCATAGCGTCCTGTTCGCCAACAGCGCCGCGTCCGCCATGCTGGCGGAGGGCGATGGTCTGCAGCTCCGGCGCGGCCTGGTGCGGCCGAGCGACTATCGGTGTGCGGTGCGGTTCGAGGCGGCGCTCGACGCGGTGCTGGACGGCGCGCAAACGGGGATTACCGGCAAGCCGTCTGCGCTCGTGATGCTGTTGCCGCGTGCGCGCGAAGGGCGGCCGATGGTCGCGGTGATCGCGCCGGCGGACGCACCGGGCGGTCCGGGCGGTCCGGATGCGTCGGCGGCGGAATGCGGCGCGCTGCTCTATGTGCTGCAGCCCGGGCCCGGGTTGATGCGCGGCGTCGAGACGCTGGCGCAGCTGCACGGTCTGTCCCGTGTCGAGACGCGGCTGCTCGCGCATCTCTGCGAAGGCATGACGGTCAGCGAGTCGGCCGGCGCGATGCGGATCAAGCTGGAGACGGCGCGCGCCTACCTGAAACAGATTTTCGCGAAGACCGGCACCCATCGTCAGGGCGAGCTGGTGGCGCTGATGAGCCGCCACCTGCGCGCCGTCCGGGGCGATTTCGACTTCCGTGCCGCCTGACGGCGTCCGACTCGGCTACGCCGGGTTGGAAGGCTTCATCGCTATTCACGTCCCGATCCGGGACGGTTCTGCTAAGCCGTTGATCGGACTGAATTAACTACCGTCGCCCCTGTCGGTACTCTGGCCGTTTCCCCCCAAATGGGGGGGGCGCTTTTCCCTGATCGCGGGGAGCCGTTCAAAGAATGAACGTCTTATTAACCCTCACGTCCAACGGGACGGGTCCGGCCATACTCACGATGCGTGGTGATGCGGGACCAGCCAACTCGCAAGGGGAACACATCGTCATGAAGCTCACTCTGCTCCTGACCACGTCGGCGGCGGCGCTGCTCGCCAGCTCGCCGACTCTCGCTCAGACCACCACGCCCAGCACGTCCGCCAGCGGCGGCACGTCGGCCGCCAACGGCGGCAGCCTTGCGGTCGGTGATGTCAGCAACATCGGCAACGACTATTCGTCGAATCCGTCGACCAGCACCAACACGTCCGACAACAACAATGGCGGCAACACGGCCACCAACACCACGGTCGCGACGGACAACACGAACAACTCGACGAACGGCAGCCTGAACGGCGGCAACACCACGACCACCGACAATTCGACGCGCGACACCGGCAACGGCGGCAACACGTCGCTCGCGAACAGCCAGAACGACAGCTCGGACCGTAGCGGCGCCGCGGCCACGACGTCCGCCGCGAACAACGGCAGCCTTGCGGTCGGCGATGTGTCCAACAACGGCAACACCGCGAACACCGACAACTCGACCACCACCCGCGACAGCGGCAACGGCGGCAACACCTCGCTCGCCAGCAGCCAGAACAACAACTCGACCAATGGCAGCAACAACGGCGGCAACACCACCAACACCTCCACGCCTAACAATTCGGTCACGGGCGGGCGTTCGGCGGCGAGCAGCGGCGGCACCGCGGTCGGCGACGTGAGCCTGGCCAATCTCGGCAACACCGCCAACACGACGACCAACACCACCAACGCCACCGACAATTCCACCACGACGCGCGACAGCGGCAATGGCGGCAACACGTCGCTGGCGAACAGCCAGAACAACAATTCGGTCAATGGCGGGCGTTCGGCGGCGAGCAGCGGCGGCACCGCGGTCGGCGATGTGAGCCTGGCCAATGTCGGCAGCACCAACGGCAGCAACAACGGCGGCAACACCGACAGCTCGGGCAGCAACAACGGTGGCAACACCTCGCTCGCGGACAGCCAGAACACCGCGACGACCAACACCACGAACACCGCCAATACCACGAACAACAACAACCAGCAGACCACCAACAACTCCAACAGCTCCACCAACGGCAGCAACAACGGCGGCAACAATTCCTCCGTCGGCAGCGGTGCGGGGCGTTCGGTCGCCACGGGCGGCGTCGCGGTGGGTGATGTCGCGCTGACCGACGTGGGCAACAACAAGTCCGTCAACACGACGACCAACACGGACAGCTCGGGCAGCAACAACGGCGGCAACGACAGCAGCTCCGCGAGCGGCGGTCGCCTGGCGTCGAACAACGGTTCGACTTCCACCGACAACACGAACAACTCGACCAACGGCAGCAACAACGGCGGCAACACGACCAACACGAACGCCAGCACGACGACGGCGGGCAGCGCGGGCGCCAACAACGGTTCCACCGCGACGGACAGCTCCAGCCGTACGAACACGTCGCTCGCCGACAGCCAGAACACCAACACGACGACCAACAACAACAATCAGCAGACGACGAACAACACCGACGCGTCGCAGCGGACGACCAACAACAACAATCAGCAGACGACGAACAATTCGACGACCAACACCGATGCCTCGCAGCGGACGGCCAACACCGATAACTCGGACCGGTCGACCCGCAACAGCGGCAACACCAGCGTTGCGACGACCACCAACACCGACAACTCGCAGCGGACGACCAACACCGATAATTCGGATCGGTCGACCAACACCGCTTATACCGACTCGCTGAACACCACGACCGAGATCGCGGGCAACGCGAGCAATTCGGACAACGGGACGTTCGGCGACGGCGCCGTGGTGGCCAGCTCCTCGCTGTCCAACTACGTCTCGGGCGTGAAGGTGTCGTTCGCCGGTACGGCGGCGGCGGCGGCGACGACCGACAATCGTCTGTCTTCCGGCGACAGTGCCTTCCAGAACTTCGCCGGGTTCCAGGCGCTCAACCAGAACACCGGCACCGGCGCTTCGCAGAACGCGAACGTCAGCGTGGCGGTCACGACCGGTAACATCACGCGATAATCGGGGAACCGGGTGGGAGGGGCAGGCTGCTCCTCCCACCCGACGTTCGTGTGTGTGTTTAGGGGAACTGAAGTGAAACCGCTTTTCTGGCGTGGCGTGACCGGCTTCGGGCTGGCGATCGCCGCGGTAACGGGCGCCTCCGCCCAACGCGCTCCCGACCAGGCGTCGGGCAAGGACGCGGCGGCAGATCCTTTTGCCGGCGCAACCGCGGTCGCCGAGAGCGATCTCGACCATGTCACCGGCCGCGAGAATATCGGCACGCAGATCGCCAGCGCGACGCAGCGCAATACGGTGTCCAACAACAGCGTCGTCGGCACGTCCGTCACGGGGGCGGTGTCGATCGACGGCAATGCGTTCCAGAACCTGCAGGGCCTGGCGGTCATCAACGCCAACAGCGGCAACAACGTCGCGATCAACTCGGCGATGAACGTCACGATCAACCTCGGCCCGCAGTGATCGGGAAGGGGGCAGGGGCGATGACCGCGGGTGCGGCAGCAATGCTGCTGGCGGGCTGCGCCGCTCAGACGCACGGCGCCGATCCCCAATTCCTCACCTCGACGGGCTCGCTCAACGATTACCACGTGCCGGTCGCCTCGATGCTGGCGCGCAAGTTCGCGACCGTCGTGCGCCAGCAATATGATTTCAGCTGCGGCTCGGCGGCGCTCGCCACCCTGCTGCGCTACCATTATGCGCTGCCGCGCAGCGAGGCCGACGTGTTTTCCGGTATGTGGCGCGAGGGCGATAAGACACGCATCCGCCAGGTCGGCTTCTCTCTTCTCGACATGAAGCGCTATCTGGCCGAGAACCGGCTGTCGTCGGACGGTTTTCACGTGTCGCTCGATGCGGTCGCGAAGCGCGGACTGCCGGGGATCGCGCTCATCACCGTCAAGGGCTACCGCCATTTCGTCGTCCTGAAGGGCGTGGCCGGCGATCGCGTGCTCATCGGCGATCCGTCGCTGGGCCTGCGCAGCATGAGCCGCACCGAGTTCCTGGGTCAGTGGAACGGCATCTATTTCGTGCTGACCTCGCAGACCGCCGCCGGGCAGAGCAATTTCAACGGCGACCAGCAGTGGCGCGCCTTCGCGCGCGCGCCGGTCGGCGGCATCAACGCGCCTTTCCTCGATCCGCTCAGCCAGCAGGCGCTGGCGCTGACGGCGCCCTTCTATCGGGATTTTTGAGCCGTCATGCGCCTCCTCCTACTATCGTTCGTCGCCCTGTTCACCGCCGCGCCGGCGGTCGCCCAGGGACCTGTGCCGGCGCCGGACGCCGCCGTGACGCCGCCGCTGCCGGATGCCGAGCTGGCGCGGCAGACGGGCAAGTTCCTGCTGCCCAATGGCGTCGAGCTGGCGCTGTCGGTGACCAGTGATACGACGCTCAACGGCCAACCGGTGCTGCGCACCGTCTTCACGATCGATCACGGCGTGCAGACCCAGGTATTCGGCCGCGATCCCGCCGCCGCGCCCGTCACCTCCGCGCCGGCCGGCAACGCTGCCGCGGGCGGGCCGACCGGCGTCACCGTCACGATGGACCGGCAATCCGGCCTGCAGACCGTGACGCCGACCTACGGCGGCGCGGCGGGGGCGCCGGGCGTCTCCGTCGGCGCCGCGACGCAGGATCCGCATGCGCTCGGGCTGACGGCGCTGCCGGTGACGGCGGGCGGCCCGGCGGTGGCGACGCCGGACGGCGTGGTGACGGTGACGGCGCTGCCGACCGGCACGCAGGTGACCTTGGCGGGCGATCACTTCGCGGTCTCCGATCTGGTCGGCCACGCGATCGCGACGGCGATCGCCAACAGCGGCAACGACCGCACGTTCGACACCGCGACCAACGTCGCTATCGACCTGCGCAACATCGCGCCTTATCAAGTCGGCGCGGCGCAGATGCGCGTGGAGAGTCTGGCGCTGGACGCGGCGAGGGGGTTGGGAAGATGACGATGCTGATCGCGGCGACCCTGCTGACGGCCGCGGCACCGCAGACCGCGGCGACGAAGCCGCTCACCCGCGCAGCGTTGCAGGCTGAACTCGAGCAGGCCCGCGCCGAGATCGCCACCCAGCGCCAGCAGATCGACGCGCAGGAAGCGCGGCTGCGTGCGCTGGAGGATCGGATCGCCGCAGCGCCGGCCGCCCCGAACACGACGCTGCCCGGCCAGGTCGGCGCGCCGCCGCCGGCCGCCATCGCGCAGGGGAGCGCCGTCAGCTCGCCCGGCGACCCCGCGACCATCGTCCAGGCGACGCCGCAGCCGCTGGAGCGCGTCGGCCAGCGCCCCACCGACCGCGATCGGCCGCCCGAAGTGGCCGTGCTCGGCAATCAGGGCAGCGTCGTCACCCGCAAGGGCCAGCTGACGGGCGAGGTGCAGCTCGATTACGCGCGCGCCGACCGCAACCGCGCGCTGTTCCGCGGCATCGAGGTGGTCGAATCGGTGCTGGTCGGCGAGTTCAACATCAACGAGAGCCGCCAGGATATCTTCACCGACTCGTTCGCGGCGCGCTACGGCGTCACCGACAAGCTGGAAGTCGGCGTACGCGTCCCCTTCGTCCACCGGGCCGACAGTTCGGTGCTCGTTCCCGTCCAGGGCAGCACCAACAACGACGCCGCGCGCGAGGTCGACAGCGCCGCCAAGGGCGGCGGGCTCGGCGATGTCGAGATCTCGGCGCGCTACCAGCTGATCGGGGCGCATAATGGCCTGCCGTTCATCGTCGGCAACCTGCAGGTCGTGGCGCCGACCGGCACCGACCCGTTCGGCGTGCCGCGCAACGCGAGCGGCGAAGCGCTCAAGGCGGCGACCGGCTCCGGTTTCTGGGGCGTCTCGCCCAGCGTCACCGCAATCCTGCCGAGCGATCCCGCCGTGCTGTTCGGCACGATCGGCTACACCCGCAATTTCGGCAAGGGCGTCAACACGATCATCCCGCCCGTACAGCTGACCTATGTGAAGCCGGGCGATTCGCTGTCGTTCAGCGCCGGCATCGGCGTCGCGCTCAACGAGCGCACCTCGCTCAACCTGGGCTATGCGCAGACCTGGGCCTTCGGCACCCTGACGCGCACGGCGGTGACCACGACGACGACCGACGCCATGACCGGCGTCAGGAGCACCAGCGTCACCCGCGCCGAGCAGACCGCGCGCGACCTGCAGATCGGCCGCCTGCTGTTCGGCGTCACCTATCGGGCGACCGATCGGGCGAGCATCAACTGGTCGGTGGAGGTCGGCGCGACCGAGGACGCCCCCGACGTGCGCACGGCGCTGCGCATACCGCTGGTGCTGCTCTCGCCCCATCCCTGAGACACGGACCGCCGCAGCCGTCGCGCCCAGCCGGCTGATGGTCGGGTGACGTGCGCTGGTGGGTCCGCCGGGGCTCGAACCCGGGACCTCTCGATTAAAAGTCGCT
>NZ_CAXUEK010000032.1:0-30496 GCF_964250165.1 uncultured Sphingomonas sp.
CGTGAATGGCCCGGAACGCCGCGCCCGCCTCGATCGCCTGCAACTGCTGCGGATCGCCAACCAGCACGACCTTCGCGCCTGCCTCGGCCGCGCGGGACAGCACGCGCTCCATCTGGCGCGTTCCGACCATGCCGGCTTCGTCGATCACGAACACATCGCGCGCAGTCGGCAGCTCGCGGCCTTGGCTCCATTGGCGCTCAAGGCTGGCGATCGTGCGCGACGCGACGCCGGAACCGCCTTCCAAGTTCTCGGCGGCGATGCCCGACAAGGCGAGCCCGCGCACTTCGAACCCGGCGCTCTCCCACGCCTCCCGCGCGACCCCGAGCATCGCGCTCTTGCCGGTGCCGGCATAGCCGACGACCACGCCGAGCCCGCGTCCGCCCGTCACATGCTCGATTGCCGCGCGCTGCTCGCCCGACAGCACAAGCCCGCGCTCCTCCGCGCGGGCCAAGGCGGCGTCTCGATCGCGCGCGTCCACCAGATGCTGCTCGCGCTCGGCCATCAACGCGCTGGCGCGCTCCAACCGCTGCTCGGCCTCGATCATCGCGCGGCTGGTGAAGCGGTCCTCGCCGCGCCCGTCGTTGCCAAGCGCGATCAGCTCGGGCGACGCCTGCACCGCGTTCATCGCGTGGTCGAACTGCTCCTTGCCGTCGCTGTGCCGGTGAACGAACATGGCGAGGTCGCGGCGGGTGAACGTCGCCTGGCCGTGGGTGATCGCGTCGAGCGCGACGCGCGGTTCGGCGATGATGCGGTCGCCGTTGCTGCGCGCGATCTCGCGGTGATCGTCGATGCGCTCGGCTTCGAGGCCGCGCGCTCCCATGCGCTGCGCGGCCGGGCCGATCTTGTCCTGCGGTTCGAGCCCGATACCCTGGGCTTCCAGCGAACGATGATCGATCCGGGCGTCTATATCCAGCTCGGCGAGCCGTTCGTTGACGTGATCCGCCCACCGCTCGCGCCACTGTTCGACGAGCTCGGTTCTGTTCCAGTCGCGGACCTTTGCGCCGAACCCGTCCTCGCTCACCTCGCGCATGGTGAGCATGACGTGCGCGTGCGGCTTCGCCAGCCCATCCGCACCCACATCCCAATGCACATTGAGGTCGGCGATCATGCCGCGATCGACGAACTCGGCCTGAGCGAAGTCGCGAGCCAGCGCGATACCCTGCGCCTGCGTCATCTCGCGCGGGATGGCGAACTCCACCTCGCGCGATAGCTGCGCGTCCTTGCGCTTCTCGAATGCCTCAACATCGTTCCACAGCCGCTCGCGGTCGCGCCACTGCTCCGGCGCGCCCTCCGGCAACAGCACCTCGCGATGCACGACGCCCGACTTGTTGGTGAAGTCATGGTCGCGGTCCAGCCGCTCGTCGTGCAGCCGATCGGCCGAACGATAGGCCGCTGCCGCGACGGCGCTGCGCCCGCTGGCACGACCGATGACCTTCACGCTGAGATGGTAGATCGCCATGGCGACCGGCCATCTACTACCTCGAGCGCACGTCGGCACGACGTATAAGCGCGCCCTCACATGATAAAATCCTGCGAGGGACCGAACGGTGCCATCTCGTCCCGGCGACTCTACTGCATCACCGCCGCCATGGTCTTATCATCGTCACATTATCTCTAAACGGAGACTTGCGATGCGAAAACCAAGAGATTTCGAGTCGGAGCTGAAGGCGCTGGCCGATAAAGCCAAGGCGCTCAAGAATCGTCGCGTGCGCCAGCTCGGTGAGCTGGTGATGGCGACTGGCGCCGACGCGCTCGACGCCGAACTGATGGCGGGGGCGCTGCTCGATGCCGTCGCGATGAAGGACGCTGCGACAAAGGAGGGTTGGCGGACAAACGGCGCGACCTTCTTTCGAGGCCTGGCACGCAAGTCTGCGCCGCGATCTGCACGCGACTCGGAAGGGGCTCGCCCGCTCGACGGCGGCACGGCATCGGGCTGAGGCACGGCGGGCGCGAACCGACATGCGCGAGTGGGCGGTCAAGCGTCGCGAGCGGACGCGGCATCTGATCGAGCTGGGCGGGCTGGTCGTCAAGGCCGGCCTGGTCGATCTCACCGGTGACGATCGCGCTACCCTGTTCGGCGTGCTCCTCACCATCGCAGACACTCTGCGAGGCGATGATCGCGATCATGCGCTGGCTTTGTGGAAGCGGCGTGGCAAGCGCGCATTCGAGGCGGAGCGGCCCGCAACGCCGGCATCCCACACGATATGAGGGCAGAACGCTTGGCCGCCACGCTACCGGCAACAAGCCTTTGCAAAGGCGCTGCTTGCGATGCGGAAGAGGCCCCTATAACTGTTCGGCCGAGGGGGATTAGATGCAACCGACCTTTCGGCCCGTGGCCGTTCTTGATCTGCTGCTCAATCGCGACAATCCGCGACACGTCAGCAAGGAGAATCAAGAACAGGTCATCGAGTATCTCCTGGCGGACGAGGAGGTCTACAACCTCGCGCGCCACATGAGCCAGAACGGAATCAATCCACTGGAAGTGGCGGCCGTTTTCCCCGATGACGACGGCAATCTAATCATAGCAGAAGGCAATCGCCGCGTCTGCGCGGCGCAGTTGCTTACCGACCCCGAGAAGGCGCCGGAGTCGGCGCGCGCACGTTATAAGGCGCTCGCCGCCAAGTCGCAGGACGTTTCGCACATCAACATCGCCGAGTTCGCCGATTATGCTACGGCGCAGCCTTGGCTCCAGGTCCTTCACGATGGCGAGCAGGATGGCATTGGGCGGAGGCGTTGGAAGCCGGAACAGAAGGCGCGAGCAACCACCAACAAGAGCACAGACGCGCTGGCGGTGGCGCTGCTGGATTATGCCGAGCAGCAGGGCATCATTAGCAGCGACATGCGCAGGGATGTGCAGGTTTCGACCGCCACCCGCTATCTCGCGAATCCGGCGGTGCGAAAGGCGATGGGGCTCGCATCAGCCGCCACTAGCGACAAGATCGAGATCACGGGCGATGCGGAGCGGTTCGCTAGGGTTCTGTCCAATTTCCTCGACGGCATACAGAGCAGGAAGCTACACTCCCGGTCGGTGACAGCCGATTGGGTGGGCTATGCCTCCGAACTTGAAGCTGCCTTCGGTATTCCCACAGGCCCAGCGACGCCAGTAGGCGCGAGCGCTGCCGGCACTGGCGGGGCGGGACAGCGAAAGCCCCCGAAACCAACGCGCGCGAAGATTGTCACGCCGGAGGTCCGCTTCATCGCCAAATCGGCAGCCCTAATTGATGCCTTGAACAAGCTCGAATCGTTCAAGCTGTCCAGCCTGTATAATTCGCTCACGTCTATACGATTAGATGAGCATCCGGCACTACTGACAACGGGCGCATGGGTGTTTGTTGAGACGCTGACAGCCCTCCACGGTCGGACCGACACCACCGAGTTCGTCGGCTATGTCAATGGCAAGCTGGGCTCTTTGGGGATAAGAAAGGACCAAGGAAAGGATTGCAAGCTGAGCTTGGAGTACATCTCTCAGCACGGCAACGCTCAGAAGCATAGCGCAACCTTTACCGCCGTGGATGCGCGTAACCTCAACAACCATTTTCAGGTTTTAGAGAACGTGTTTGTCGCCCTTGTTAAAGAGTGCGTAGCTTTAAAGCAGACCAATCCATGAGCCGTCTAGCGTCACCATTGCGCTATCCGGGCGGTAAAGCGTGTCTATATGATCTGACGACATATTTCCTTGGCATCAACGAGCTTCAACAACGCAGCTACGCCGAGCCTTATTCTGGCGGATGCGGCTTGGCACTGAGCCTGCTGTATAGCGGACATGTCTCGCAAATACACTTGAACGACATTGATCGCTCAGTATGGGCTTTCTGGCAGTCAGTTCTCAATCATACAGATGAATTGGTTGGGCGGATCAAAAAGATTGATGTGACGATCGATGAATGGGAGCGCCAGAGATCGGTGCAGTTCCGCAAGGGAGAGGCCGAAGTTGTAGAACTTGGTTTCTCTACATTTTTCCTAAATCGAACAAACCGATCGGGCATTATTCACAGCGGGGGAGTGATTGGTGGGAAGTCTCAGCAAGGCGAATGGAAACTCGACTGCCGCTTCAACAAACCGGACCTGATCGCGCGCATTCGGAGGGTTGCGCAATATAAAAATAGAATATCAGCCTATAATGAGGACGCCGAGTTATTTATGAACAGGATCGGAAATTCCGTTCCCGCCACAACCGTTATGTATATTGATCCTCCGTATTATGAGAAAGGGTCGCAGCTATACAAGAATGCTTATCGAGCGCCGGACCATGAACGCATCGCGGGGCGGCTGGCGACTCTAGAAAACCCTTGGTTCATGACCTACGATAACGTCGAACCAATCCGCGCGCTATACGCGGATTACTCCAGCCTCGAACTCGATATTGGCTATTCCGTGCAGACCAAACGTCGAGGCTCGGAACTCCTTGTAGTCTCAAAGGGGCTTTACCTTCCAGTCGAAGGAATCGCGACTGCGCATTGACTAGGGTCAGGACCCATTGATGTGAGCGTCGCGATCTGATTCAGGCTCCTGGAGGAGACCCGGATGAGCGACCTGTTTTGGCTGACCGACGAGCAGATGGAGCGCCTGCAACCGTTCTTTCCAAAGAGCCACGGCAAGCCACGCGTTGATGATCGTCGGGTGCTGAGTGGTATTGTGTTCGTCAACCGCAACGGGCTCGCTGGCGTGATGCGCCCAGCGACTACGGCCCGCACAAGACGCTCTACAACCGATGGAAGCGCTGGGGCGCGGCGGGGGCGTTCACGCGGATGATGGAAGGGCTCGCCGCAGCGGGCGCGGAGCCGAAGACGGTCATGATCGACGCGACCTACCTGAAGGCGCACCGCACGGCGTCGAGCCTGCGGGTAAAAAGGGGGATCTCGGTCGCCTGATCGGGCGCACCAAAGGCGGCATGAACACCGAGCTCCACGCCGTCGCCGACGCGCACGGCCGCCCGTTGAGCTTCTTCATGACCGCCGGACAGGTCAGCGACTACACCGGCGCGGCAGCGCTGCTGGACGACCTGCCGAAGGCGCAGTGGCCGCTTGGCGACCGCGGCTACGACGCGGACTGGTTCAGGGACGCTCTGCACACAAAGGGCATCCAGCCCTGCATCCCAGGCCGGCGATCGCGCAACGAGCCGGTCAGATACGACAAGCGCCGCTACCGGCGCCGCAGCCGCATCGAGATCATGTCGCGCGCCTAAAGGAATGGCGGCCGGCGCCACCCGCTACCATCGCTGCCCCACCGTCTTCTTAGCCGCCGTCACCCTCGCCGCCACCGTCATCTTCTGGCTCTGATCAACGAGTCCTGACCCTAGCTTCGGTCTGGTCACCGGAACGAAGATCAAGTTCACTCATCTGGAGCAGCCGATGGGACGCGCTGAGAAAAAGGTGTTTCCTTAGGCCGTTCTACGCTGAAGTCCTCCAGCGTGCAATGCGGTCCGCCGCAATCCTCCGCCGTGCGCAAGTATTTACCGCCGTGCGTTCGCTGGCGCCGAGAGTCCTCGAAAACGTACTTGAGGCATTAGCGCGAAAGGCCAACTCTTGTGCTGGGGAGCCCCGTTCAACCCCAGCAAATGGAAACCCGTCCCGTGTCCAATGTCGAACGAATCATCCGCCTCAGGACCGTGCTCGACCGCACCGGCCTGTCCCGCACCACGCTCTACCGCAAGATCGGCGAGGGCACGTTCCCGCGCCAAGTGCCGATCAGCACGAACGGCGCAGGCTGGTACGAGTCGGCCGTCAACCGCTGGATCGCCGATCCGGAAGGCTATCGCGAACTCACCGTGACGCGATGAGCGCGCCAGCTCCCGCCGAGCCGATCTGCGTCCGCGTCAACGACGCGGCCCGCATGATCGGGATCGGCCGCACCAAGCTCTACGAGCTGATCGCGGCCGGCGAAGTCGAGACAGTGAAGCTCGGCAAGTCCACCCGCGTCCCGATCGCGAGCCTCCACGATCTCGTCAGGCGGCAGCGCGGAGCGGCATAGGCTCGGACGCCGTGGGGCCGGTGTCCTTGCCCGCTTTCGCGGGCGTCTTGTCCAGATAGTCTGCCCATCGCGCCATGAGGCTGCGGCGCTTGTCGAAGAAGTCGGTGCGCCGGTAAGCCGCCTCCACCTTGTTGGGCAGCTTGTGCGCCAGCGCCTTGTCCGTGACTTCCTTAGGAAAGCGGGTCCGCTCAGCCGCCCAATCGGTGAAGGCGGAACGGAAGCCGTGAACGGTCACGCCCTTGATCCCGTCGTCACGTAGCAATTTGGTCATCGTCATGTCGCTGATCGGCTTCTCGCCATCGGCGGAGAACACAAGGCCGGTGTCGCTGGCCCGTTCCAGCCACCGTTTGCGGAGCAGCACAACGGCTGGCAGCGACAGCGGCACGACATGGGTTTCACCAGCCTTCATGCGGTCGCCCGGAATGGTCCAGACCGTCTTGTCCAGATCGAACTCCGTCCAGGCCGCGAAGCGGGTCTCGTTGGAGCGCACGGCGTTGTAGATCGTGAAGCGGAGCGCGTCGCGTCCGGTGGTCGGCGACGCCGCTGCCAGCTTCGCCATCAACGCCGGCACGTCGGCGAAGGGCATGGCCTCCAGATGCCCCGCCTTGTCCACTTGGCGGGGAAGTCCTTTGCGAACGGAGCGCAGCGATGTTTCCTCGGCTCGCCAGCCCTTGATGTGTGCGAAGTCCAGCACCGCGCCGATGCGTTGCAGGATGCGCCGCGCCGTGTCCGGTATCTCCAGCCAGATCGGCGACAGCACCTCGACGACGGCCGCGCTGTCCACGGCGTCCACCGGCTTCCCGCCGATCGCCGGAAAGACGTGGTTCTCGAAGCTGGAAATCCAGTTGGCGTGCCGCCGGTTTTCCAGCCCTCCTTCAACGCCTCGTAGCAGTCGCGCGCCGCCTGCTCGAAGCTCGGCGCGACCTTCCGCGCTCTGCGCCGGTCGGCAACCGGGTCCGCACCGGCATGGACCTGCCGCCGCAGCGCCGTCGCCGCTTCGCGCGCCTCCGCCAAGGTCACCTCCTGCGCGGACCCCAAGCCATAGTCGCGCCGCCGACCGTGCCGCTGCATCCGCAACACCCAGGTCCGCGCGCCGCTCTCCTTCACGACGAGGCACAAGCCCCGGCCGTCTACATGCCGGCCCGGCTTGGCATTCTTCACTCTCAAGACGGTCAGTGCCATCGGTTCGATTCCCTGCTTGGGGGGACATGACCGTTCCCACATAATGGGTCGGGAAATTGCTCCCACGATCGTTCCCACAATTCGATGCGATTTCAGACAAATCAGGGCGATCGACGGCGAACAGCTTACAAACTAAAAGGCTTGTTTTACAGTGTAGTTAGATACGCCCTGGACTTGCCTGGGATTAAAGTTCTACACTCGTAGGGGTCACCAAGCCTTCGCCGTCGGTTGCCGACATTGCCATCGCGATGCCGCTCTCCCTTGCCGCCGGCAGGCCGCGCCGATAGGGCGCGCGGGCGAACGGTTCCCGGCGACGGGATGAAAAGGGAAGCCGGAAGGGCGCGCGAGCGCTTCGGCCGGCGCTGCCCCCGCAACTGTGATCGGCGAGCGCCGTCCGATCCTCGCCACTGGGGCTTCAGCCCTGGGAAGGCGGGACGGCGTGATGACCCGAGAGCCAGGAGACCTGCCGGCCGCACGTCGATCCACTGCGCGGGCGGGGTGCACCGGGCGGACGAGGCCGAAACCCTCGAGCGAACGACAGAACCGCGCCGCCGCCGGCCCCGCCAGGGGTCCGGTTGCGGCGTCGAGGGGGCTGTTGGGTTGAAGACTTTCCTGTCGCTATCGGCTGCGCTGGGCGCGGCCATCGCCGCACATGCGCAGATCCCGCCATCCGCCGGCGACCCAACGCCCGACGGCCCCGGGCGAGGCGACGTCGTCGTCACCGCCAGCGGCGTGGTGCAGGACGCCGACACCGTCGGGCAGGCGGTGACCGTGCTCGACCGCGACCTGATCGAGCGCCGCCAGACGGTGGTGTTATCCGACCTGCTGGCGACCACGCCCGGCGTCACGGTGAGCCGCAACGGCGGCATCGGTGGCCTGACCAGCGTGCGCATCCGCGGCGCGGAGGCCGAGCAGACGCTGGTCGTGATCGACGGCGTGCGCGTCAACGACCCGTCGTCGCCGGGCGGCGGGTTCGATTTCGCCAACCTGCTCGCCGCCTCGGTCGACCGGGTCGAGGTGCTGCGCGGCCCCGATTCGGTGCCCTGGGGCAGCGCCGCGATCGGCGGCGTCGTCAACATCGTGACACAGCGCCCGACCGATGCGCTGCAGCTGCGCGCGCAGGCGGAGGGCGGCAGCGACGGCACCGCCTTTGCCAGCGCCGGCGTATCGGGCGGGACGGGCGCGCTGACCGGCGCGCTCACGACGGGCTATCTGCGCACCGACGGCGTGTCGGCCTACGCGCGCGGCACGGAGCCCGACGGCTACCGCCAGATCGGCGCGACCGGGCGGCTGGGCTATGCGTTCACGCCCGGGATCGGCATCGACCTGGCCGGCTATTACGCCCACAGCCGCGTCGCTCTCGACGGCTATGCGCCGCCCACCTACGCTTTCGGGGACGACGCGGAATATTCCACCGCCCAGGAGGCATATGGCGATGCGGGCCTGCACGCGAACATGGCGGACGGGCGCGCGCGCAACCGCGTCGCGTTCACGATCGCCGACATCAATCGCGACAATTACGCCGCCGCCGGGGCTGATCCGCTCTACCGCTATCGCGGCCGCACCGAGCGCTACAGCTATGCGGGGGATTTCCGCCCCATCGATACGGTGCGCGTGGTCCTGGGCGCCGAGCGCGAGAACCAGCGGTATTTCGACGGCTCGCTGCGCGCGCGCACCGGCATCACCAGCGCCTATGGCGAACTCATCCTCCAGCCGGTGCGCGCGCTGACTCTGACCGGCGGCGTGCGCCATGACGATCACGACCAGTTCGGCAGCCACACCAGCTTCGCGGCCGACGCCGCGCTGGCGCTCGCGACGGGAACGACGCTGCGCGCGAGCTATGGCGAAGCGTTCAAGGCGCCGACGCTGTTCGAGCTGTTCAGCGACTACGGCACGCGCTCGCTGCGGCCGGAGGTGGCGCGCAGCTACGATCTCGGGGTCGCGCAGGCGCTGCCCGGCGGCGCGGCGCGGCTGTCGGCGACCTATTTCCACCGCCGCACGCGAGATCAGATCGACTTCCAGTCATGCCCGACGACGCAGGTCACCGACCCGACCACCATCTGCTACCGGCGGCCCGATGGCACCTACGCCAATCTCGACCGGACCACGGCGCAAGGCGTGGAGCTCGCCCTGTCACTGCGCCCTGTCACCGGCTTCACCGTCGAGGCGAACTACAGCTTCATCGACAGCCGCAACCGTTCGGCCGGTGCCGAGGGACTGCAGCTGGCGCGGCGGCCGCGCGACACGGCGAACGTCTCGACGGACCATCGATTTCCGTTCGGCCTGTCGCTCGGCGGCACGGTGCAGCTGGTCGGCGACAGCTTCGACGACGCGGCGAACACGGTCCGGCTCGACGGCTATGCCCTGTTCGGCCTGCGCGCCGAGCTGCCGATCACGCGGCGGCTGACGCTTTACGGACGCGTCGATAACGTGACAGACGAGCGGTATCAGGTCGTCGCGGACTATGGCACGCTGGGCCGCGCGGCCTATGGCGGCGTCAAGCTGCGGCTGAACTGATGCGCTCGCTGCTCCCGCTGCTCCTGCTCGCCGGCTGCGCGCCGACCGGGCACGGGGCGCGGGGCGGCGGCCCAACCGGGGGCATCATCTCGCTCAATCCCTGCGCGGACCAGCTGCTCCTCGCCCTGGTGCCGCCGCGGCGGATCGCGGCGATCAGCTGGTATTCGCAAAAGCCGGGCGCGAGCTCGATCCCGCTCGCCGTCGCGCGCCGCTTCCGCGCGACCGCGGGCACGGCGGAAGAGGTCATCGCGCTCGCCCCCGATCTGGTGCTGGCCAGCAGCTTCACGCCGCCCGCCACCCGGGACGCGTTCGCGCTGGCGGGGCTGAGGGTCACCTACCTCGACGCCCCGCAGACGATCGCGGGCAGCGTGGCGCAGGTCCGCCAGGTCGCGGCGGTGGTCGACGCGCGCGCGGGGGGCGACGCCTTGGCGAAACGGATCGAAGCGGCCGCGGCCCTGCCCGGGACCGACCGCCCCGTGCCGGCGCTGCTGTTCATCGCCGGCGACCTCGCCACCGGGCGCGGCACGCTGCTCGACGAGATGATGACGCGGGCGGGCTTGCGCGATGCCGCCGCGGATTATGGCCTGCGGGGCACCGGGACGCTGCCGGTCGAGACGATCATCGCCCGCCCGCCGGCGCTCATCCTGACGACCGACGGCGGCGGCCGCACCGCGGCGCTCCGGCGCAGGGTGTTGCGCGCGACCGGCGCGCGGACCGCGCAGGCCCCCTTCCCGCGCGCGCTGGTGAATTGCGGCGGCCCCACGATCCCGGCGGCGCTGGCGCGGCTGCGCGCGATCCGGCAGCAGGTGGCGCGATGACCCCGGCGCGGCTGAACGGCGCGCTGGCGGCGCTCGTTGTGGCGCTGTTCGCGCTGTCGCTGACGGCGGGCAAGGCGTGGGTGCCTCCCGCCGTCTGGTGGTCCGCTGATCCGCGCTGGGCGATCGTGCTGGAGCTGCGGCTGCCGCGCGCTGCGCTCGCGGTGCTGCTCGGGGCGACGCTGGGGCTGGCCGGCGCGGTCCTACAGGGCTGGCTGCGCAACCCGCTCGCCGATCCCGGCGTGCTCGGCGTCTCGGCGGCGGCGGCGCTGGGGGCGGTGGCGGCGATCGTCGGCGGCGTCGCCGGCCAATGGGGCGTGTTCGCCGCGGCGATGGCGGCCGCCACCGGCGCGACCGCGCTGCTGGCGGCGCTGACCTGGCGCGCGGCAACCCCCGCCGCGTTCGTGCTCGCGGGCACGGTGCTGGCGAGCCTCGCCGCCGCGCTTACCGCCTTCCTGATCTCGGTTGCCCCGAACCCCTATGTGGTCGCGGAGGCGATCGACTGGCTGATGGGCGCGCTGACCGATCGTGGGCCGGACGACCTCCTCCACGCCGCGCCGTTCATGCTGGCGGGCGGGGCGCTGCTGCTCGCCACCGGGCCGGCGCTCGACGCGCTGACGCTGGGAAGCGATGCGGCGCGATCGCTCGGCGTCAGCCTGGTGCGGCTGCAGACACTGGTGATCGCCGGCGCGGGGCTGGCGGTCGGCGCGGGAGTCGCGGTCACCGGCGTGGTCGGCTTCGTCGGGCTGGTCGTGCCGCACCTGCTGCGGCCGCTCGCGGGCGCGCGCCCGTCGGCGCTGCTGGTCCCGAGCGCGCTCGGCGGCGCGGCGCTGGTGCTCGCCGCCGACAGCCTGTGCCGGCTCGCGCCGGGCGCGGGCGAGGTGCGGCTGGGGGTGGCGATGGCGGTGATCGGCGCGCCCTTCTTCCTGTGGCTGCTGCTTGGCGAGCGGGGGCGGGCATGGGGCTGAGCGCCGAGGCGCTGTCGGTGACGCTCGGTGGACGCGCGGTGCTGACCGAGGTGTCGGCCGCGCTGGCGCCGGGGCGCGTCACCGTCGCGCTGGGCGCGAACGGCGCGGGCAAGACGACGCTGCTGCGCGCCGCCACCGGGCTGCTCCGGCCGAGCGGTGGCCGCGTGACGCTCGACGGGGTCGACCTTGCCGGCGTATCGGCGCGCGGGCGCGCGCAGGCGATCGGCTATCTGCCGCAGGACGCGGCAGTGCACTGGAACATGGCGGCGCGCGATCTGGTGGCGCTCGGCCGCCTGCCCCACCGCGCCGGCGCGAAGGCCGACACGCGCGCGGTCGCGGTGGCGCTCGCCGCGACGGGGACGGCGGCGCTCGCCCACCGCCGGGTCCGCGAACTGTCCGGCGGGGAGCGCGCGCGCGTGCTGCTCGCGCGGGTGCTGGCGGGGGAACCGCGCTGGATCCTCGCCGACGAGCCGCTCGCCAGCCTCGATCCGCTGCACCAGCTCGACACGCTGGCGCTGTTCCGCGCCGCCGCCGCCGCGGGAGCGGGGGTCGTGCTGGTGCTGCACGACCTGACCCAGGCCGCACGGGTCGCCGATGACGTGGTGCTGCTGCGCGACGGCCGCGTGCTGGCGGCGGGACCGGCCCAAGCCGTCCTGACCCCGGCTCATCTCGCCGCCGCCTATGGCGTCGAAGTCGGACTCGCGACGGACGCAGCGGGGCGACCGCTGATCTTCCCGATCGGCCGCGCCTTGCCGATATAAAGAAATCTTTATATGAGGGGGCATGGCGTCCACCACCTCAGCTCCGACCGGCGCGCGCGCGGCGCTGCTGGCGGCGGCGCGCGACCGCATCCTGCTGATCGACGGCGCGTTCGGCACCGAGATCCAGAACCGGCGGCTGACCGAAGCCGATTATGCCGGCGCGCTCGGCCTCGCCCGCGACCAGAAGGGCAACAACGACATCCTGGCGCTGACCCGGCCGGACGTGCCCGAGGCGATCCATCGCGCCTATTTCGAGGCCGGCGTGGACATCGCGGAGACCAACACCTTCTCCGCCAACCGCATCAGCCAGGCCGATTACGCGGCCGAACATCTGGTGCGCGAGATCAACCACGAGAGCGCGGCGCTGGCGCGCCGCGTCGCCGACGAGTTCGCCGACCGAGACGGCCGCCGCCGCTTCGTCGCCGGCGCGATCGGCCCGACCAACAAGACGCTGTCGCTGTCGCCCGACGTCAACGATCCCGGCTATCGCGAGATCGATTTCGACCAGCTGAAGGCGGTCTATCGCGAGCAGGCGGATGCGCTGATCGCGGGCGGCGCGGACTTCATCCTGATCGAGACGATCTTCGACACGCTCAACGCCAAGGCCGGCGTGATGGCGGCGGGCGAGGCGGCGGACGCGCTCGGCCGCGACGTGCCGATCATGCTGTCGATGACGTTGACCGACCTGTCCGGCCGCAACCTGTCCGGCCACACGGTGGAGGCGTTCTGGCATGCCGTCCGCCATGCGCGCCCGGTGACGATCGGGCTCAACTGCTCGTTCGGCGCGGAGCAGCTGCGCCCGCACGTCCGCACGCTCGCCGCGCTCGCCGATACGCTCATCATGGTCTACCCCAATGCCGGCCTGCCCAACGAGCTCGGCGAATATGACGAGGCGCCGGCGACGACCGCGGGGCTGGTCGGCGAATGGGCGCAGGACGGCCTCGTCAACGTGCTCGGCGGCTGCTGCGGCTCGACGCCGGCGCACATCCGCGCGATCGCCGCGGCGGTGAAGGGCCTGCCGCCGCGCGCGCTGCCCACCCCGCCGGTGCGCACGCGGCTGGCCGGGCTGGAGCCCTTCACCATGGCGGCGTGACCACCTTCCCCTCTCCCTGAAGGGGAGAGGGTGCCGAGCAAGCGACGGCGGGGCGGGCAATCTGCCACCGCCCCGCGCAGCCCCTCTCCCCGACCCTCTCCCCTGCAGGGAGAGGGAGAAGAAGGCACGATGACCACCTCCTCCGCCACCTTCGTCAATATCGGCGAGCGCACCAACGTCACCGGGTCGGCGGCGTTCAAGAAGCTCATCATGGCCGGCGACTACGAGGCCGCGACCACCGTCGCCTTGCAGCAGGTAGAGAACGGCGCGCAGATCATTGACGTCAACATGGACGAGGGCCTGCTTGACGCGGTCGAGGCGATGACCGTCTTCCTGAAGCGCATCGCCGCCGAGCCCGACATCGCGCGCGTGCCGGTGATGATCGACAGCTCCAAATGGGAGGTGATCGAGGCCGGGCTGAAATGCGTCTCGGGCAAGCCGATCGTCAACTCGATCAGCATGAAGGAGGGCGAGGAGAAGTTCCTCGATCAGGCGCGCCGCTGCATGGCCTATGGCGCGGCGGTGGTCGTCATGGCGTTCGACGAAGCCGGCCAGGCCGACACCGAGGAACGCAAGGTCTCGATCTGCGGGCGCGCCTATCGCCTGCTCACGGGCATCGGTTTCCCGCCCGAGGACATCATCTTCGATGCCAACATCTTCGCGGTCGCGACGGGGATCGACGAGCACGACAACTATGCGGTCGATTTCATCCGTGCGGTGGAGCGGATCAGGGCGGCATGCCCGCATGTCCACTTCTCCGGCGGGCTTTCGAACCTGTCCTTCTCGTTCCGCGGCAACGAGCCGGTGCGCCGCGCGATGCACTCGGTGTTCCTCTATCATGCGATCCCCGCCGGGCTCGACATGGCGATCGTCAATGCCGGGCAGCTCGACGTCTACGACCGGATCGACCCCGAGCTGCGCGAGGCGTGCGAGGACGTCATCCTCAACCGGCCGCAGCGCGATCCCGCGGTGACGCCGACCGAGCGGCTGATCGCGATCGCCGAGCGCTTCAAGGGCACCGACGCCGCCGCCGAGAAGGCCGCGGAGGAATGGCGCGGCTGGACGGTCGCCAAGCGGCTCGAACATGCGCTGGTGCGCGGCATCGACCTCTATGTGGTCGAGGACACCGAGGAGGCGCGCCAGGCCGCCGCGCGGCCGATCGAGGTGATCGAAGGGCCGCTGATGGACGGGATGAACGTCGTCGGCGACCTGTTCGGGTCGGGCAAGATGTTCCTGCCGCAGGTGGTGAAGTCGGCGCGGGTGATGAAGAAGGCCGTCGCCCACCTCCTCCCCTATATCGAGGCCGCGAAGGAGGAGGGCGCCAAGGGCAAGGGCAAGATCATCATGGCGACCGTCAAGGGCGACGTGCACGACATCGGCAAGAACATCGTCGGCGTCGTCCTCCAGTGCAACGGCTTCGAGATCGTCGACCTCGGCGTCATGGTCCCCTGGCAGACCATCCTGCAGGCCGCGGACGACCACGCCGCCGACATGATCGGCCTGTCCGGCCTCATCACCCCCTCGCTCGACGAGATGGTGACGGTGGCCGAGGAGATGCGCCGGGCCGGCATTACGATCCCGCTGCTGATCGGCGGTGCCACCACCAGCCGCGTCCATACCGCGCTGCGCATCGATCCCGCCTATCCGGGCGCGGTGGTGCATGTGCTCGACGCCAGCCGCGCGGTCGGCGTGTGCACCTCGCTCGTGTCGGACACGCAAGCGGCCGAGTTCGCGGCGCGGACTAAGGCCGACTATGAGGACGTGCGCGTCAAGCGCGCCAACGCCGGCGGGTCCAACCTGGTCACGCTGGAGCAGGCCCGCGCCAACGGCTTCGTCGCCGACATGGCGCTGAAGCCCCACGCGCCGCTCGCGCCCGGGCTGCATCGGTTCGACGACTGGAGCCTGGCGGACCTGCGCGGCGTGATCGACTGGACGCCGTTCTTCCGCTCCTGGGAGCTCGCGGGTAACTATCCCGCCATCCTCGACGACCCGGTCGTCGGCGAAAGCGCGCGCTCGCTGTGGGCGGACGCGCAGGCGATGCTGGATACCATCATCGCCGAAAAGTGGCTCACCGCGCGTGCCGTGGTCGGCCTCTGGCCCTGCCGCCGCGACGGCGACGACGTGATCGTCGCGGACGCCGGGACGGAGCGCCGCCTCCCCTTCCTGCGCCAGCAGGTCGCCAAGCGCGAAGGGCGCCCGAACATGGGTCTTGCCGACTTCGTCGATCCCGCCGGCGACTGGATCGGCGGCTTCGCGGTCACGGCGGGACACGGGATCGAGCCGCACCTCGCCCGCTTCCGTGCCAACCACGATGATTATTCGGACATCCTGCTGAAAGCCTTGGCCGACCGCCTCGCCGAAAGCCTCGCCGAGCGGCTGCACCAGCACGTCCGCACGACGCTATGGGGCTATGCGCACGGCGAGAACCTGGCCAACGAGGAGCTGATCCGCGAGCATTATCGCGGCATCCGCCCCGCGCCGGGCTACCCGGCCTGCCCCGACCATACGCTCAAGCCGGCCTTGTTCGAGATGCTCGCGGACGCGGGCAGCGACGTCGCCGGCATCACGCTGACCGAGAGCATGGCGATGCTGCCGACCGCGGCCGTGTCGGGCTTCTATTTCGGCCATCCGCAGGCGGCCTATTTCGGCGTGGCGCAGATCGGCGAGGATCAGGTCCGCGATTATGCCGCGCGCCGCGGCCTGCCGGTCGACGAGGTCACCCGCTGGCTCCGGCCCAACCTGAGCTAGGCGCGTGCGAGCGCCTGCTGGCCGAGCAGGATCGCGCCGAGCGGCCCGGCGCGGCCGCCGAGCCCGGCGGGCACGACATAGCTGTCGGCGAGCGTCACCTCCGGTGACGGCGCGTAGCCGGCGAGGCTGCGCAGCATCGCTTCCCGCGCGCGCGGCAGCAGGTGCGGCGCGCCGAGCGGCACGCCGCCGCCGACCACCACGCGCCGCGGCACGCCGGTCTGGACCAGCACATGCAGCAGCTGCCCGAGCACATGCGCGACGCCGTCCCAGACGGGGTGATCCGCGGCCAGCGTCTCGGCCGGTGCCCCGGCGCGGGCGGCGATCGCGGGGCCGGACGCGAGCCCCTCGCAGCAGGCGCCATGGAACGGACAGACGCCGATCCAGTCGTCCCCCGGCAGCCGCACCGGCCGGATGTGCCCCAGCTCCTGGTGGGTGAGCCCGTCGAGCGGCCGGCCGCCCGCGATCAGGCCGACGCCGATGCCGGTGCCGACCGTCACATAGGCGATGTCGGCCAGCCCGGCCGCGGCGCCCCACGCCGCCTCCGCCAGCGCCGCGCCGACCACGTCGGTGTGGAAGGCGACGGGCACGCCGTAGCGCCGCTCCCAGCGGCGGGCGATATCGGTGTGCGACCAGCCCGGCTTGGGCGTGGTGGTGATCGAGCCCCAATCGCCGGCGGCGCGATCGACCGAGATCGGGCCGAAGCTCGCCACCCCCAGCGCCGCGAACCCGCGCCAGCGGTCGAGCACCGCCTCCACCGCCGCCAGCGTCTCGGCCGGCGCGGTGGTGGGGATGCGCACCTCCTCCTCCACCGCGTCCGACCCGCGCGCGAGCATGCACACCACCTTGGTGCCGCCCAGCTCCACTCCCGCCGTCAGCGGCGCCTGATGCTCGTCCATCGGCGCAGCATTGCCCAGGGTTAACGCCGACGCAAATCCGCGGGCAATCCGCTGCTTGGCGGCAACCTGAAGCACGCTCACGGGTTCTGCCGGCAGACACTCCAACACAAGGGCTTCCCATGCCGGATACCACGCGACGTCAGGTGATGACCGCAGCCACCCTGGGCGCCGCCGCCACGATCGCCGCCGCCCCCGCCGCGGCGCAGGACGCCAGCGGTGGCGGCCAGGCGCGCGGCGGCAAGCAGGACCCGCGGAAGAAATATCCCAAGCCGCCGTTCAAGGCGCAGCAGCAGCCCTGGCCCGGGCTCGCCGGACGCATGGAGCCGCGGCCCGATCATGGCGAGACCAGCTATGTCGGCTCCGGCCGGCTGCGCGGCCGCAAGGCGCTGATCACCGGCGGCGATTCCGGCATGGGCCGCGCCGCCGCGATCGCCTATGCCCGCGAGGGCGCGGACGTGGCGATCAACTACCTGCCCGCCGAGGAAGCGGACGCGCGCGAGGTGGTGGACCTGATCCGCCAGGCCGGTCGCAAGGCGGTGCCGATCCCCGGCGACCTGCGCAGCGCCGGCTTCTGCAAGGAGCTGGTCAGCCGCGCGTTGAGCGGGCTCGGCGGGCTCGACATCCTGGTGATGAACGCCGGGCGGCAGCAGTCCATCTCCTCGATCCTCGACGTCAGCGATGAGGAGTTCGACTGGACGATGAAGACGAACATCTACGCGCCCTTCTACATCATCCGTGCGGCGCTGCCGCATCTGGAGCCCGGCTCGGTCATCATCGGCACCACGTCCGAACAGGCCTATGATCCCTCGCCCGATCTCTACGCCTATGCGCAGACCAAGGCGGCGACGATGAATTACGTGAAGTCGCTCGCCAAGCAGCTCGGCGGCAAGGGCATCCGCGTCAACGGCGTGGCGCCCGGCCCGATCTGGACGCCGCTGCAGATTTCGGGCGGCGCGAGCCAGGGCAAGGTCGTGACCTTCGGCGGCACGGCGCCGCTCGGCCGCCCCGGCCAGCCCGCCGAGCTCGCGGGCATCTATGTCCGCCTCGCGGAGGACGACGGCAGCTACACCACCGGCAACATCTATGGCGCCGGCGGCGGGCAGGGGCAGCCGTGATGCGTTACTTGATGCCCGTGGCGCTCGTCGCCGCCGCGCTCGTCACCGCGACGCTCTTCGCCGGCGCGGCGTCGGCGCAGGAGCCGGGATCGAAGGCGACACGCGATTATGTGCAGGCCGCCGGCCAGTCCGACGCGTTCGAGATGCTGGAGGCGCAGACCGCGCTGACCGAAAGCCACGATCCGCAGGTCCGCGCCTTCGCGCAGGCGATGCTCGCCGATCACGGCCGGACCAGCCAAGCGCTGCAGCAAGCCACCGCGACTTCCGGGCTCAAGCCGCCGCCGATGGTCGTCGGCGCGGATCAGGCGCCGCTGCTCGGCGCGCTGCAGGGTCTGCGGGGACGCGAGTTCGACCAGGCCTACTGGCGCCACCAGGTGCTCGGCCATCGTTCGGCGCTGACCATGACGCAGATGTATGCGGCGAGCGGCGATGATGCGGCGGTCCGGCAGGCGGCCCAGTCGGCGGTGCCGATCATCCAGGCGCACCTGCAGCAGGCCGAGCAGATGGCAGCGGCAACGGGCGACTCCTGACCGCCGCTTGGCGGCTCGACAGGATCGCCAGGGCGCGTCACACCGGTCTGGAAGCCGCGCCGCTGTCGTTCCACGGCGCGCCGCCGTGTTGTCGGGGGAGAAGTGCCTTGGCCGATGTCGAACCGCTGGAGGCCGAGATCGCCGCGCTCGGGCTGACGGTCGCGCCGTGCGGCCCGGTGCTGGGCGCCGAAGTGGCGGGACTGATCGTGCGCGATCCCGTCGATGCGGACGTGGCGGCGGTGCTCCGCGCGCTGCTGCTGCGCCACAAGGTGCTGTTCTTCCGCGATCTCGATCTCAGCCATGCGCAGCACCTGGCGCTCGGCCGCGTCTGGGGCGCACTGGAGGGACATCCCGTCATCGCGCACGTGCCCGGCCACCCCGAGATCCTCGACATCCGCGGCTCGGACGGACGGGTGGACGATGCGGGCGGCCACCGGCGCTTCCAGACGCTCGACAAATGGCACGCCGACGTGACCTTCCGGGCCGCGCCGTCGCTGGGCGCGGTGCTGCGCGCGCGCGAGCTGCCGGCGATCGGCGGGGATACGCTGTGGGCGGACGCGGCGGCCGCCTATGATGGGCTGTCCGATGCGGTGAAGGCCCGGATCGAGGGCCGCACCGCCACGCACGACCTTCTGTTCGATTTCGGTGACCGCATCGCGCCCGAGCGCCGCGCGGCGATGGCCGCCGAGTTCCCGCCGCAGCACCACCCGATCGTGCGCACCCACCCCGAGACGGGCGAGCGCGTGCTCTTCGTCAACGCCAGCTTCACCAGCCGGCTCGACGACCTGGACGAGACCGAAGGAGCCGCGCTGCTCGCGCACTTGCTCGATCGCTTCAAGACGCCCGAATACCAGGTCCGCTTCCGCTGGAGCCCGAACGCGGTGGCGATCTGGGACAACCGCGCCACGCAGCATTATCCGGTCGCGGATTACTGGCCCGCACGCCGGCGCATGGAGCGCGTCACGATCGCGGGCGACCCGCCCTTCTGACGGACACCGCGCAAGCGGCGCTCACTCCACCGTGACGCTCTTCGCGAGATTGCGCGGCTGATCGACGTCCGTGCCCTTCAGCACCGCGACATGGTAGGCGAGCAGCTGCACCGGCACGGCATAGACCAGCGGGGCGATCAGCGGGTGGACCTTGGGCATGGTGATCGTCGCCAGACAGCCGTCGCCGGCCGCCGCCACGCCGTCATAATCGCTGATCAGCACCACCTTGCCGCCGCGCGCCTGGACCTCCTGCATGTTGCTGACGGTCTTGTCGAACAGCGGGCCCGACGGCGCGATCACGATCACCGGCACGGCGTCGTCGATCAGCGCGATCGGCCCGTGCTTCATCTCGCCGGCGGCATAGCCCTCGGCGTGGATGTAGCTGATCTCCTTCAGCTTCAGCGCGCCTTCCAGCGCGAGCGGGTAATCGGTGCCGCGGCCGAGATAGAGCACGTCGCGCGCGCCGGCGATCGACGGCGCCATCGCTTCGATCGTCTCGTCATAGGCGAGCGCGGCGTTGAGCGCGGCGGGCGCCTCGGCCAGATGGCGCACGATCTGCGCCTCCTCGCTGCGGGAGAGCAGCCCCTTGGCGCGCGCCAGGTTGGCGGCGAGCGCGGCGAGCACGGCCAGCTGGCAGGTGAACGCCTTGGTGGAGGCGACGCCGATCTCCGGCCCGGCATGGGTCGGCAGCAGCAGGTCCGCCTCGCGCGCCATCGAGCTGGTCGGCACGTTGCACACCACCGCGATCGTCTGCCCCTCGCCCTTGGCGTGGCGCAGCGCCGCCAGCGTGTCGGCGGTCTCGCCCGATTGCGAGATGAACAGTGCCAGCCCGCCCGGCTCCATCACCGGCGCGCGATAGCGGAACTCGCTCGCCACATCGAGGTCGACGGGCACGCGCGCGAACTGCTCGAACCAGTAGCGCGCGACCATGCCGGCATAGAAGCTGGTGCCGCACGCGACGACCGTGACACGCCGGACATCCGACAGATCCGCCTCCGGAATGGGGAGCGTCACCTGCCCCTCCATGCGCTGGAGATAGGAGCGCAGCGTCTGTGCGACGACGATCGGCTGTTCGTAGATCTCCTTCAGCATGTAATGCCGGTGGTTGCCCTTGGAGATCAGCTCGCCGGTGACGCCGGAGATGGTGACGGGCCGCTCGACAGGCGTGTTCTCGCGGTCGAAGATCGCTGCGCCGTCGCGGGTAATCACCACCCAGTCGCCCTCGTCGAGATAGGCGATGCGCTGGGTCAGCGGCCCGAGCGCCAGCGCGTCGGAGCCGAGATAGGTTTCCCCGTCGCCATGGCCCACCACCAGCGGCGAGCCGAGCCGCGCGCCGATCAGGAGCTCGGGATGCCGGCGGAACAGGATGGCGAGCGCGAACGCGCCGTGCAGGCGCGGCAGTACCTCGCGCACCGCATCGGCGGGCGCGGACCCCGCCTCCACCTTCTCGCTGATGAGGTGCGCGACCACCTCCGTGTCCGTCTCGCTGGTGAAGACGCGACCGCGCGCGATCAGCTCGTCGCGCAGCGGCTTGAAATTCTCGATGATGCCGTTGTGGACCACCGCCACCTCGCCGGTCGCGTGCGGGTGCGCATTGTTGGTGGTGGGGCCGCCATGCGTCGCCCAGCGGGTATGCGCGATGCCGGTGCGGCCGGGCAGCGGATGCTCGGCCAGCTCGCGCGCCAGATTGGCGAGCTTGCCCGAGGCGCGGCGGCGGTCGATCGCGCCGTCATGATCGGTGGCGATGCCGGCGGAATCATAGCCGCGATATTCCAGCCGCCGCAGCCCGTCGAGCAGCCGCTCCGAAACGTCTTCCGCGCCGACGATGCCAACGATACCGCACATGATTGATCTTCTTTCAGAGATAGGCCGGCACGCGGACGCCCGGCATCGTCGCCGGGAAGTCCTTGATGTTACGCGTGACGAGAATGCGATTGTTCACCTGTGCCGACGCCAGGATGATGGAGTCCGCCAATTTCAACCTTACCCGCTCGCGTCGGAGCGCCGCCGCGCGACTGGCGATCTGCTCATCGAGCTCGTCGACGGCGAAGCCGCGAAGGAAGGACAGGATCACCGGCAGCGTTCCTCCCCTTTCCTTCGACAAGACCTCGATCCAGGTGATCCGACTGATGCAAGGCCGATCCGCTTGATCGATCTCCGCATGAGCCACTTCGTTGCCGTTCAGCGCGTCGATCAGGACATTGCTGTCAAACGAATAGCCGATCACGTCGCGGTGGACCCGTCGGGCATCTTGCCTGAAATCATGTTCAGGTAACGTTGGCGCTCGCGATCATCCCACTCGTCGAAGAGGTCGGGAAACTCAGCTTTGACTTCTTCGTAATCGTCGTCCCAGGGCCGGGTCCACGAAGCTCGTTCGCGACGCTGCCATTCCACCGCATCGCCGATATCGGCCCGGTCCTTCCAGATTCCGAACGCGTCATGCAGCCAGGCTTTGCCGCTTGCTGGCGCCGCCTGCGCCTTGAAGGTCGCCACCGCCTCGCGCAGCACGGACGCACGGGACTTGCCTTGCTCGGCCGCTCGTTCGTCAAGCCATTTGATATCCGCTTCGGGAAGATCGGCCAGAATGCGCGTCATACAGTCGCGATATCACTTGGCGATATCATCGTCCAGCCTTCTTCGCCGACATACGCTCGCGGAACCGCCTGGCCCAGCCCGGCTTCGCCTGCTGCGGGGGACGGACCAGCGCCAGCGCGTCCGCCTCCACGTCCGCCGTCACCACCGCGCCCGCGCCGACGATCGCGCCGTCGCCGATCGTGACGGGCGCGACCAGCGCGGTGTTCGACCCGATGAACGCGCCCGCGCCGATCGTGGTGCGATATTTGAAGAAGCCGTCGTAATTGCACGTGATCGTGCCGGCGCCGATGTTCGCGCCCGCGCCGATCGTCGCATCGCCCAGATAGGTGAGGTGGCTCGCCTTGGCCCCTTCGCCCAGCGTCGCCTTCTTCACCTCGACGAAATTGCCCACCTTGGAGCGTGCGCCGAGCACGGCGCCGGGGCGCAGGCGGGCATAGGGGCCGACCTCCGCGCCGGGGCCGATCTCTGCGCCTTCCAGGTGGCTGAAGGCGTGGATCGTCGCGCCGTCAGCGACGCGGACGCCGGGGCCGAACACGACGTCGGGCTCGACCAGCACGTCGCGGCCCAGCACCGTGTCATGCGCGAACCACACCGTTTCGGGCGCGACCAGCGTCGCGCCCTCCGCCATCGCCTGCGCCCGGCGACGTGCCTGCCATTGCGCCTCGACGATCGCCAGCTCGGCGCGCGAGTTGACGCCGGCGACCTCGGCGGGGTCGGTCTCGACCACGATCGAGGGCCGCCCCTCGTCCGCGCCGAGCATGACGATGTCCGGCAGGTAATATTCGCCGGCCGCGTTCGCGTTGCCCACCTGCGCGAGCAGCCGGAACAGATCGGCCGAGCGCACCGCCATCAGGCCGGAATTGCACAGCGTCTCGGCCAGCTCGGCGGGGCTCGCATCCTTGGCCTCGACCATCTTGGCGATGCGGCCGGCGGCATCGGCGATCACCCGGCCGTACGCGCCCGGGGCGGGCGTGCGGAAGCCGAGCACCACGGCGGTAAGCGCGTCGGCGCGATCGAGCGCCGCGACCATGTTGCGCAGGGTCGCCTCGCTCACCAGCGGCACATCGCCATAGAGGATCAGCACGTCGCCGTCGAAGCCCGCCAGCGCCGGCTCGGCCATCCGCACCGCGTGGCCCGTGCCGAGCTGCTCGGCCTGCGTGACGACCTCGATCCCGAGCGGGGCCACCGCCGCCTCCACCTGCTCGCGCCCGGCGCCGACCACCACCACCATGCGCGCCGGCGCCAGCGCCGCGACGCTGCCCAGCAGGTGCAGCAGCATCGGCCGCCCGGCGAGCGGGTGCAGCACCTTGTGCAGATCGGACTGCATGCGCGTGCCCTTGCCGGCGGCGAGCACGATGACGGCGAGCGGACGAGCGGCCATAACGGGCGCGCTGCCATGAAAGCCTTGCCTTTGCCATAGCGACGCGGGCACGCGCCCCGGCGATGACGCGCTTTTCATTCCGGACGGTCGGGTTCGACCTCGACGGCACCCTGCTCGACACCAGCGGCGATCTGGCGGCGGCGGCGAACCACGCGCTGGCAGGGCTCGGCCGGCCGGCGCTGTCCGTGGCGGAGGTGATCCCGCTGATCGGCGGCGGCGGCCGGCACATGCTGGCGCAGGCAGTGGCGAAGACCGGCGCGGTGGACGACGCGACGCTCGATGCCGCCTATGCGCGGCTGCTGGCCTTCTACGAAGCGCATATCGCGGATCACACCCGGCCCTATCCGCACGTCCCGGAAACGCTGGCGGCGCTGCGCATGCAGGGCGTGACGCTGGCCGTCGTCACCAACAAGCAGGAGGGGCTGAGCCGCGCCGTCCTGGGCCGGCTCGGCCTGCTCGACCTGTTCGCGGCCATCATCGGCGGCGACACGCTCGGGCCTGGCCGCGGCAAGCCCCGGCCGGACATGCTGCTCGCCATGGTGGAGCGATGCGGAGGTCCGGCGGCGTTCGTCGGCGACTCGCGCTACGACGTGGAGGCGGCGCAGGCGGCGGGCCTGCCGGTGGTCGCCTGCGCGTACGGCTATGCCCAGGGACCGATCGCGGCGCTCGGGGCCGATGCGGTGATCGACGGCTTCGACCAGGTCATCCCCGCGCTGGCCGAGCTGGATCGATGAGCCGGGCGGGCGGCGCCCAGGCGCTGTTCTGGCTCGCGCTCGCCTTCGCGGTGACGATGGCGCTGCTGCCGCACCCGCCGGCCACCCCGCTCGATCGGCTTGGCGACAAGGCCGAGCACATGCTGGCCTTCGCTACGCTGGCGCTGCTGGCGACGCAGGCCTTCCCGCGCGCGCCGCTGTTCCGGATCGCCGAGCGGCTGTCGTTCGCGGGCGCGCTGATCGAGGTGCTGCAGGCGATCCCGGCGCTGCACCGCGACTGCGACATCCGCGACTGGATCGCCGACACGCTGGCGATCACGGCCGTGCTCACCGTGGCGGCGCTGGGGCGTCGGGCCGCGACCCGCCGTGACCTCGACGCGCCTTGATCCACAGGTGCCGCGCCAGCATCGTCGGCGGCATTCGCAACCAGTGCGAGCGGATGTAGAAGGCGAGTCGCGTCGCCGTCCGGGTCTGCCGCCCCCAGCCGTCGCGGGCCAGCAGGCGGTCGACATAGGCGCGGTCGGCGCCGCGCACCCGCTCCTCGCCGAACACGGCGCCGACCAGCCGCACGGCGCGCGCGACGGCGGGTTCCAGCCCGTGCAGCCGCGCACGGTCCGCGAGACCGACCTCGCCGAACTCGGCGAGCAGACAGCGGATGTCCCACAGATTGCGCAACCCGCCCGCAAGATCGCCATCGGCCAACAGGTGCGCGGCGGCATGGACGATCATGTCGTTGGGAGCGAGGATGCCCACCCCGTTGCCGAGCGGCACCGCGTCCGCGATCAGCGCCGCCGCGTCCGGCGTCGGCCGGGCGGTGAGCGGCAGGATCGTGTGGTGGACGTCCGCCATCCGATCGCGTTCGCGGTGGATCAGCGGCGGCAGCTCGTGCATCCAGCGGCGGTAATAGGCGTCGTCATACGCGTCCGGCTTCACCCATTCCCAGCCGTGCGCCAGCAGCGCGGCCTCGACGTCGGCAAGCCGCCGGCGGGGCACCAGCAGGTCGAGATCGCCGATCGAGCGCCCCTGCCCCGCCATCAGCCCGGCAGCGGCGTAGGCCGTGCCCTTGAGCAGCACCACCGGCGCGCCGGTCGGCGCGAGCGCGCGGCGCGCCATCTCCGCTTCCCACAAGGCCGCCCGGCGCTGCTGCAGCGCGTGGCCGCGCGCGTCGGCCAGGATCGGGCGCACCGGGTCCGGCAGATCGAGCCCGTCGAGCCGCCAGGCGAGCGTCCCCAGCAGCTGCTCGGCACGCGCGGCGGTCAGCAGCGCCGTCCAGCCGGTCGCGTCCAGCGTCGACGCGCTGTCCGGCGCGGCGAGCGCGCGCGCGACTAGCGCGCCGCCCACACCGCCTCCACCGCCGCCACCCCGGCCGCGCCATCCGGATAGTCGATCGCGATCGCCGGCACATCGGTCACCAGCCGGGTCAGCGTCACGAAACCCGCCTCGCCGAGCGCGACATAGTTGGTCGAGGCCTGGGTCAGCCGGACGAATGCCTCGCTCGTCGGCACCGCGCGCGTCGCGGCCGCCGCGCCGAAGCGGGGGAACAGGATCAGCGCCGGCCGGGCGGGCAGGTCCGCCGCCGCCAGCGCGCGCGCGTCCGGGACGAGGTGGCGGAGATCGCCCTTGGGCGTGCCGCGCAGCCACGGCCCCCAATGCCCGCCGGGCGAGGCCGCCGCGACCGCCGCGACGCTCTCGTTCTTGAGGCTGAGCAGCCGCGGATGCGGGTGGAGCAGCCCCGTCGCGGGCGCCAGCAGCGCGAACTCGTCGCCCAGGAAGCGCCAGCCCCGCGCCGTCAGCAGCGCCGCCAGCGTCGACTTGCCCGCGCCGGACTCGCCCGTCAGCACGATCGCGTGCCCGTCGCGCTCGACGACGGCGGCGTGCAGCAGCAGGTGCCGCCGCCAGCCCAGCGCCAGCTGCAGGTTCATCGCCATCTCCGCCGCGAGCAGCGCGTGGCCGAGCGGCAGCGGCAGCGCGCCGGGCATCGTCAGGTCGCCCGCGATCGCCACCTGCGGCCGCACCCAGCGCCGCCACGGGCGCGGCGCCTCCAGCCGGACCGTGAAGTCGGGGATCGCGGCGGCCCGGGGGTGCCCGGCGTAGAGGGCGTCGACCAGCGCGACCGGCCCGCGCCAGTCCGCGCCGACGCGAAAGGTGACCGGGCCGACGCGGAGACTCGTCGCGTGCCTCACGCCGACGCGACCAGCCCCGCCTCCACCAGCTCCGCCAGCCGCGCGGCGAGCGCCCCCTCGGCGTCGACCGGCAGCTCGAAATCCGCCCGGAGCCGCGCCGCGAGCTCCGCCCGGGTCAGCGCCGCTTCCCCCAGCGCGGCCAGGATCTCCGGCGCGGGCTCGACCAGCAGGTGCGTCGTCCCGGACGCGCGATGATAGACGGCGGTGAACGGCGGCAACGGCGCGGCGACCAGCGCCGTCGGCGCCGCCGCGCG
Source organism: uncultured Sphingomonas sp. (assembly GCF_964250165.1). Classification (GTDB taxonomy): domain Bacteria; phylum Pseudomonadota; class Alphaproteobacteria; order Sphingomonadales; family Sphingomonadaceae; genus Sphingomonas. The sequence continues at coordinate 26,711 of NZ_CAXUEK010000032.1, forward strand.
GTACCGGATCACCCCCGCGGCAGCTGCAGCGAGGCGAAGCAGGTGAAGCCGCCCTGGCCGCGCTGCAGCCGGCGGATATAGTTCACATAGGCGCGGCTCGCCTCGGCGTCCGTGCCCGGCAGCGTTCCGCCGGCCAGTGCCTGCTTCACGTCCTGGCCCTTGAAGGCATGGCCAGGCGGCGCGAACGCGCCCGGTGTGCCGGCCGCCACCGTCGTGCCGTCCGCCGCGATATAGCTGCCCGCACGCGCCTGATCGGGCACCGGGATCTCGCAGGCGATCACCGAGCCCGCGGTCTGCGCCAGCGCCGGCCGGATCGAGACCACCGCGCTCGCCGAAACAGCGCCGAGCATCAGCACCCGCCGTCGCATGGTCGCGCCCTCGCCCAAGTCCGCCGCGTCGTCCATCCCGCCCCTTTTGCGCCACCCGCCCTTTCATAATCCTGTGCGGGCGGCAAGGCGTCGCGCGCGGCGCTGTCCTGCGCTATCCGCGGCCCATGCCCCAGGGATTCGGCCTGCGCGCCTTTTGGGCGATCCTGGTGGCGGCGGCGGCCGCCGCGACGGTGTGGGCGATCGGCGGCGACGCACAGGCGGCGCTGGTCGCGTTGGTCGGGGGCGTCGCCGCGGCGCTGCTCGCCGCCACGGGCGAGGAGCCGCCGACGCCGGCGCCGTTGGCGCCCGCCGCTCCGGCCGACCCGCCGCTCGGCCCGTTGCTCGACGCGGTCGTGGAGCCGTTGTTGCTCGTCGAGGGCGCGGCCGTCACGATCGCCAACCTGGCGGCGCGCGCGCTGCTGGGCGACCATATCGTCGGCGACGATGTCCGCGTCGCGATCCGCCACCCCGCCGCCGCCGAGCGGCTGGCGCGCGCCGATACCGGGTCCGAAGGACCGGTCGAGCTGGTCGGGCTCGGCCCGGTCGACCAGCGCTGGGAAATGCGCGTCGCGGCGCTCGGCGAGGGCCGGCGGCTCGTCCAGCTGATCGACCAGACCGGCAGCTACGCCGCCGAGCGAATGCGCGTCGATTTCGTCGCCAACGCCAGCCACGAGCTGCGCACGCCGCTGTCGAGCATCCTCGGCTTCATCGAGACGCTGGAGGAGGCGGGCGACGACCCGGCGACCCGCGCGCGCTTCCTCCACATCATGGGCGGCGAGGCGAACCGCATGCAGCGGCTGGTCGAAGACCTGATCTCGCTGTCGCGCATCGAGGCGGAGAAATATCGCCCGCCGTCGGAGCCGGTGGACCTGGCTGTGCTGGTCGAGGAGGTGCGCGCGGAGCTCGCCGCCGCGGGCGACGGCCGCGGGCGCGATCTGGTGAGCGACGTGACGCCGGGGCTGCCGCCGGTCGGCGGTGATCGGGCGCAACTGTCGCAGATGCTGCACAATCTGGGCGGCAACGCGATGAAATACGGGCGGCCGGGGACGCCCGTCACCGTCGCGCTCGCCGCGGGTGGGGGGCCGGGGATGGTGCGGCTGTCGGTCAGCGACCGGGGCGAGGGCATCGCGCCCGAGCATATCCCGCGGCTGACCGAGCGCTTCTATCGCATCGACGCCGGCCGCAGCCGCTCGCTGGGCGGCACCGGCCTGGGGCTGGCGATCGTCAAGCACATCGTCGAGCGTCACCGCGGCCGGCTCGACATCACCAGCCGGCCGGGCGTCGGCACCACCGTCGCGGTGACGCTGCCGGCCCTGTCACAAACGGGTAACGCGCCGGTCACACAGGCGCGGGCGTGAGACTCGCGTCCATCCTCGTGGCCCTGCTGCTGCTGCCCGCCTGCCAGGATCAGGCGAACGGCGGCGGCGGCGGCGCGCGGGCGGAAATCCGCGTGGTCGGCTCTTCCACCGTCTATCCCTTCACCACCACCGTCGCCGAGCGGTTCGTCGCCACCGATCCGCACGCCGCCGCGCCGGTGATCGAGTCGACCGGCACCGGCGCGGGGATGAAGCTGTTCTGTGCCGGGATCGGCGCGGCGCACCCCGACATCGAGGACGCCAGCCGCCGCATCAAGCCGGGCGAATACCGTAGCTGCGCCGCGAACGGCGCGGGCCGGCTGATGGAGGTGCGGATCGGGATCGACGGCATCGCCTTCGCCCAGGCGCGCAACGGCCCGGCGCTGCCGCTCACCCCCGCGCTCCTCTATCGCGCGCTCGCCGCCACGCCCGGCGGCCGTCCCAACACCGCGCGGCTGTGGCGCGATCTCCGCGCGGACCTGCCGGCCGTGCCGATCCAGGTCTATGGCCCGCCCACCACCAGCGGCACGCGCGACGCGCTCGCCGAGCTGATCCTGACCCGCGGCTGCGAGGATGTCGATCCCGCCGCCAAGCCGCTCGCCGCGCGCGACCCGGACGCCGCCAAGGCGCTGTGCACCCGCATCCGCGAGGACGGCGCCTATGTCGACGCGGGCGAGAACGACAACCTCATCGTCCAGAAGCTCGGCTCGAATCCCAACGCCATCGGCGTGTTCGGCTATTCCTATCTGGAGGAGAATCGCGACGCGGTGCGCGGGCTGCCGATCGCGGGCGTCGCGCCGACCTATGCCACCATCGCCGACGGCAGCTATCCGGGCTCGCGGCCGCTGTTCCTCTACGTCAAGAAAGCGCATCTCGACGCGGTGCCGGGCCTGCGCGCGTTCCTGCGGCTGTATGCGCAGGCCTGGGGGCCGGGCGGTCCACTGGTGAAGCGCGGGCTGATCGCCGCGCCCGACGCGGTGCGCGCGGCGGCGGCGCAGGAGATCGCGCGCGAGACGCCGCTCGACCCGGCGACGCTGAAGTGACCGGCTGGGCGCGCCTCGTCCTGCTGCTCGGGCTGGCGCTGATCGCGTGGCTGGTCGCGCGCGGCCGCGCGGTCCGGGTGCGGCGCGGCGAGCGGTTCGGCTCGCTGCCGTCGCAGGGCGGCTGGTTCGTGGCGCTGTGGACGCTGCTGCCGCCGCTCCTGTTCCTTGCCGCCTGGAGCCTCACCGCCCCCGCGCTCGTCACCGATCAGGTGATCGCAACCCGGGCGGCGAGCGCACTGCCGCCGCCGGGCTTCGAGCGCGCCGCAATCCTGTCGGAGGCGCGCGAGCTCGGCGCCGGCCGCAGCTTCGGCGCCTTTCACCCCCTCGCCCGTACGCTGGCGCCCGCCTATGCCGCCGCCCAGTCCCGCGCCGACCGGCTGGCGACCGGGCTTACGCTGCTGCTCGCGCTCGCCGGCTTCCTCTACGCCTATACGCGGCTGCGGCGCGGCTTCACGGCACGGACGCGGGTGGAGCGAATCGTCATGCTGCTGCTGCTCGCCGCCTCGCTGGTCGCGGTGCTCGCGACGGCGGGGATCGTCGCGTCGCTGCTGTGGGAAGCGGGGCGCTTCTTCGGGATGGTGAGCCCGCTGCGGTTCCTGTTCGGCACGCATTGGAGCCCGCAGGTGATCGATCCGCGTGATCCGGCGGCGAACCTCGGCGCGGTGCCGCTGTTCTGGGGCACCTTCTTCATCGGCGCGGTGATCGCAATGCTGGTGGCGATCCCGCTCGGGCTGATGAGCGCGATCTACCTGACGCAATACGCGACCGCGCGGGCGCGGCGCTGGCTGAAGCCGACGCTGGAGATCCTCGCCGGCGTGCCGACGGTCGTCTATGGCTATTTCGCCGCGCTGACGGTTGCGCCGGCGGTGCGCGACCTCGCGGTGTCGCTGGGCGTCACCTACGCCTCGTCGGAAAGCGCGCTGGCGGCGGGGCTGGTGATGGGCGTGATGATCATCCCGTTCGTGTCGTCGATGGCCGACGACAGCCTGGCCGCGGTGCCGACCGCGATGCGCGACGGCA
>NZ_CAXUEK010000033.1:0-30228 GCF_964250165.1 uncultured Sphingomonas sp.
CGTCGAGGCGCAGGAACGAGCCGTCGCTCTCGTCGGCCTCCACCACCATCCAGTCGCTCGCGCCGAGCCGGGCGTTGGAGCCGTAGCTGTTGATGATGCCGCCGTTGATGACGGTCGGGTCCACCCCGCCCGCATCGAGCAGCGCCGCGACCATGCTGGTCGTCGTCGTCTTGCCGTGCGTGCCGGCGATCGCGACGGTGGATTTCAGCCGCATCAGCTCGGCGAGCATCTCGGCGCGGCGGACGACGGGCACGCGCCGCTCCAGCGCCGCCTCCACCTCCGGGTTGGCGCGGGTGATCGCGGTGGAGGTCACCACCACCGCGGCGTCGCCCAGGTTCGCCGGGGCATGGCCGATCGCGACGGGGATGCCCTTGTCGCGCAGGCCCTGCACGACATAGCCCTCGGCGACGTCCGAGCCCTGCACGCGATAGCCGAGATTGCGCATCACCTCGGCGATCCCGGACATGCCGATGCCGCCGATCCCGACGAAGTGGATCGCCCCGATCTCCGTGGAGAGGGATTTCATGACGTAACTCCTCCCCGGCACGGGGAGGAGGACCGCTCGCCTTTTGGCGAGTGGTGGAGGGAGGCCGGATCCGGGCGGTGAATCCAGATCGGCGCCCCCTCCCTCACGCTTCCGGCGTGCCACCTCCCCGTCCCGGGGAGGAATGGGATGCCCCCCCTCACGCCGCCACCGCCAGCGCCGAGCGCTGCGCATCCAGCCGCTCGACCAGGTCGGCGAGATCGCGCACCGCGTCCGGCTTGCCGACGCTCCTGGCCCGCGCCGCCGCCGTCTCCAGCGGCAGCGGGTCGAGCCCCAGCTTCTGCATCTGCTTGCCGAGCTGGACGGGGGTGAAGGCGGATTGCGGGATGGTCCGTGCGCCGCCGGCGGCGGTGATCTCGCGCGCGTTGGCGGTCTGGTGATCGTCGGTCGCGCCGGGCAGCGGCACCAGGATCGCGGGGCGGCCGGCGGCGGTGAGCTCGGCGATGGTCGACGCGCCGGCGCGCGCGATGACGAGGTGCGCCCAGCCGAGCTGCTCGGGCAGATCGGGCAGATAGGTGGCGAGGTCGGCGGCGATCTGGTGCCCGGCATAGGCGGCGCGCGCCGCGTCGATGTCCTCGATCCGCGCCTGATGCGTCACCTGCAGCCGGCGGCGGAACTGGACGGGGAGCAGCGCCAGCCCCTCCGGCACGACCTGGGAAAGCACGCTCGCGCCCTGGCTGCCGCCGGTGACGAGCACGCGGAAGATGCCGTCCGCCTCCAGCAGCGGGAACGGCCGGTCGCGCAGCGCCAGCACCGCCGCGCGCACCGGATTGCCGACGATGTGGACCTTCGCCGCCAGCCGCGACGACAGCCGCTCGGTCACGTCATAGGAGGTGGCGATCGCATCCACGCGGCGCGCGACCAGCCGGTTGACGCGGCCCAGCACCGCATTCTGCTCGTGCACCGCGGTCGGGATCTTCGCCGCGAACGCCGCCAGCAGCGCAGGCAGCGCCGGATAGCCGCCGAAGCCGATCACCGCGGCGGGGCGGAAGGTGCGATAGAGCTCGCCCGCCATCGCCCGCCCGCGCCACATCTCGCGCGCGGCGGACAGCCAGCCGATCGGCCGCCTCACCTGGAAGCGGCCGGCGGGCAGCACGTGCGTCTGCACGCCCCCCGGTTCATTGGCGAAGAGTCCCGGAAACCGCACGCCGCGCGCGTCGGACACCAGCGCCACGCGATGCCCGCGCTTCACCAGCTCGGCGCCGAGCGCGGCGGCCGGCACCATGTGCCCGCCGGTGCCGCCGGCGGCGAGGACGTAGTGCTTGCTCATTGCTGCCCCCATCGCACGACATAGGGCGAGCGCGTCAGGAAGGGGTTGCGCCGGGTGAAGGCGAGCAGCAGCCCCATGCCGATCGACAGCGCGATCATCGACGAGCCGCCATAGCTGATGAACGGCAGCGTCATGCCCTTAGACGGCGCGAGGCCCGTGTTGACCGCCATCGACACCAGCGCCTGCGCGCCGAACTGCACCGCCAGCCCGCTCGCCGCGAGCAGCTTGAACTCGTCCTGCTCGTCCAGCAGCTTCACGAACACGCGCACCACGATGGCCAGGAACACCATCGCGATCACCGCGCAGGCGATGACGCCGAACTCCTCGCCGATCACCGAGAAGATGTAGTCGGTATGCGCCTCGGGCAGCCCGAACTTGGCGTGGCCGCCGCCCGGGCCGGTGCCGGTCCAGCCGCCCGCGGTCAGCGTCGCGTGCGCGGCGTTGGTCTGGAAATGGTCGGCCGCGCCCTCTCCCTCGACGCCGGGGAACAGGAAGGCGTCGATCCGCGCCCGCGCCGTGCCGTAGAACAGATAGGCTGCGCCCAGCCCCAGCGGCGCACACGCCAGGATCGCGCCCAGCACCCGCATCGGCGTGCCCGCGATCATCAGCAGCGCCAGCCACACGAGGCAGAAGATCACCGTCTGCCCGAAATCGGGCTGCAGCATCAGCATCCCCGCCACCGCCCCGGTCAGCGCGGTGGTGATCGGCACCACGGGCAGCTCCTCGTCCTTGCCCTTGAGCGACAGGAGCCAGGCCAGCGCGACGATGAAGAAGGGCTTCAGGAACTCGGACGGCTGGAACTGCGCGAAGCCATAGCCGATCCAGCGTCGCGCGCCGTTGACGCTCACGCCCGCGAAGGGCGTGACGGCGAGCAGGACCACGAACACCACCGCGCCCGACAGCGCGAGCCGCCGCGCGGTCGGCACCGGCAGCATCGATACGCCGATCAGCACGGGCAGCGACACGCCGACCCACATCACCTGCCGCCAGAAATAGTAGAGCGGCGCGAGATGATGGTGGTCGCCCGAATAGCGCACCGCCGTCGCCGGGCTCGCCGCCGCCACCGCCACCAGCCCGATCGCGATGAGGAACAGGGTGAGGCCGAGCAGCATCCGGTCGACGTCGAAGAACCAGGCGCCGAGCGGCGACCGGTCGCCGCGCCCGCCGCGCCGCTTCACCTTGGCCACGATCCCCTCGCGCGCAGCGTCCGTCACGGCAGGGCCTCGACGACCTGGCGGAAGGCGTCGCCGCGCGCCTCGTAGTCGCGAAACTGGTCGAAGCTGGCGGCGGCGGGCGACAGCAGCACCGTGTCGCCCGGCGCGGCCTGCGCGGCGGCGCTGCGGATCGCGCGATCGAGCGTCCCGGCCTGCTCCACCGGCACTAGGCCGGCGAGCGCGCGCGCGAACACCGGTCCCGCCTCGCCGATCGTGTAGGCGCGCGCGACATTCGGGAAGTGCGGCGCGCAGGCGTCGAGGTCGTCGCCCTTGGCGCGCCCGCCCAGGATCCAGTGGACCCGCGGGAAGGCGGCGAGCGCCGGGGCGGCGCTTTCCGGATTGGTCGCCTTTGAGTCGTCGACGAACGCGACGCCGTGGCGCTCCGCCACGCGCTGCATCCGGTGCGGCAGGCCGGCGAAGCTCTCCAGGCCGCGGTTGATATCGCGCTCCGCCACGCCCAGCGCCTTGGCGACCGCGATCGCGGCGAGCGCGTTCTGCGCGTTGTGCGGCCCCTGCAGCGCCGGCCAGCGCCGCTGGTCGAGGCAGACGCCCGGCGCGATCTTCGTGAGGTGCTCGGCACGCGGGGACAGGGAGCGGGCGATCTGCGCCGAGGACAGGTCGCCGATGCCGACGATCGCCTCGTGCCCGGCCGTTTGCATCGCGAACAGCCGCGCCTTGGATGCGGCATAGGCGTCGAACCCGTCATAGCGATCGAGATGGTCTGGCGTGATGTTGAGCAGCACCGCGACGTCACAATCGAGGCTGTTCGTCAGGTCGATCTGATAGCTCGACAGCTCCAGCACATAGACGCCGCCGGCCGGGAGCGGCTCCGCGCCGAGGATCGGCAGGCCGATATTGCCGCCCATCAGGCTCGGCACGCCTGCGGTCCGCAGGATGTCATGGACGAGCGCGGTGGTGGTCGACTTGCCGTTGGTGCCGGTGATGCCGACCACCCGGTGCGCCGGCAGCGCGGGCCGCGTCTGCGCGAACAGCTCGATGTCGCCGATGATCGGCACGCCGGCGTCGCGCGCCCTGGCGGCGAGCGGATGCGTGTTGAGCGGCACGCCGGGCGAGACGACAAGCGCGTCGAAGCCGGCGAGGTCGTCGAGGGGGGTGACCTCTACCTTCCCTCTCCCTGAAGGGGAGAGGAACAGCCGCGGAGCGGCAGGGAGAGGGAACGCACCCTCACCCGACCTCGCCTGCGGCTCGGCCACCCTCTCCCCTTGAGGGAGAGGGAGAAGCGAGGTCCGCCGTTCCTCGCTGTCGTCCCACGCCGTTACCTGCGCCCCGCTCGCCACCAGCGCGCGCACTGTCGCCGCGCCGGAACGCGCCAGGCCCAGCACCGCATAGTGCTTGCCCGCCCAGGCGCGCGACGTGATCACCGCAGCTTCAACGTGCTCAGGCCCGCCAGCGCCAGCACCAGGCTGACGATCCAGAAGCGGATCACCACCGTCGGCTCGCTCCAGCCCAGCGCCTCGAAATGATGGTGGATCGGCGCCATGCGGAACACGCGCTTGCCGGTGCGCTTGTAGGCGACCACCTGGATGATGACGCTGAGCGCCTCGACCACGAACAGGCCGCCGATGATCCCCAGCACGATCTCGTGGTGCGCCACCACCGCGATCGTGCCGAGCGCGCCGCCCAGCGCCAGGGATCCGGTATCGCCCATGAACACCGCCGCCGGCGGCGCGTTGAACCACAGGAACCCGAGCCCCGCGCCCGCCACCGCGCCGCAGAAGATCGCCAGCTCGCCCGCGCGCGGCACGTGCGGGATGCCGAGATACGTCGCGAACCGCGCGTTGCCGACCAGGTAGACGATGATCATGAACGCGACCGCGGCGATGATGACCGGCATCGTCGCCAGCCCGTCCAGCCCGTCCGTCAGGTTCACCGCGTTGCCGAACGCCACGATCGTGAAGGCGGCGAAGACCGGGTAGAACCAGCCGATCTCGTAATAGATGCGGCTGGTGAAGGGCAGATAGAGGTGCGGCCCGTTCTCCCGCATGATGATTACCGCCGCGATGCCGGCGATCAGGAACTCCAGCAGCAGCCGCACGCGCCCCGGCACGCCCGCGGTCGTCGCCTTCCTCACCTTGTCGTAATCGTCGAGGAAGCCGATCGCGCCGAACCCCAGCGTCACCGCCAGGCATGCCCACATGTACGGGTTGGAGAGATCCATCCACAGCAGGATGGACAGCGTCATCGCCGTCAGGATCATCAGCCCGCCCATGGTCGGCGTACCGCGCTTGGCGAGATGGCTTTGCGGCCCGTCGAGCCGGATCGGCTGCCCCTTGCCCTGGCGCACGCGCAGCCAGCCGATGAACTTGGGCCCGATCAGCAAGCCGATGAACAGCGCCGTCGCCACCGCCGCGCCGGTGCGGAAGCTCTGATAGCGCACGAGATTGAACAGCCCGGCGAAACGGAGGTGCTCGGCGATCCAGAACAGCATCTACGCCCCACCCCTGAGCGCCGCGACGATGCGGCTCAGCCCGACCCCGTTCGATCCCTTGACCAGCAGCGTGTCCCCGGCCGCGAGCACGCCCCGGAGCGCCCCCAACGCCGCGGTCGCATCGGGCACATGCACGACGTTAACCTTTTGCTCAAGGGCGCGGGCAAGCGGCGCCATCGCTTCGCCGACGAGGAGAATCGGCTCGGCGCGCGCGGCCAGCACCGGCTCGGCGAGCGCGGCGTGGTAGGCGGCAGAGCCATCGCCCAGCTCGCGCATCTCGCCCAGCACCGCGACGTGGCGGCCGGGCGCGTCGGCCAGCACCGCCAGCGTCGCGCGCATCGAGGCGGGATTGGCGTTGTAGCTCTCGTCGATCACGGTCGCCTCGCCGTCGCCGACCGGCGTCGCGAAGCGTTCGCCGCGCCCCGCCAGCCCGCCCAGCTCGCCGAGCGCCAGCCCCGCCAGCCCCAGGTCGCCGCCCGCCGCGTCCACCGCCGCCAGCACGGCGAGCGCGTTCGACACCCAATGCGCGCCAGGCTGTGAAAGCGTGAAGCTCAGCTCCCGCGATCCGACGCGCGCGGTGATGAACTGCCCCGCGGCGACCTGCATTAGCTCCAGCGGCCGCACGTCCGCGTCCTCGCCGGCGCCGAAGGTGACGGTGCGCGCGGCGTAAGGCGCCGCGGCCGCGGCGAGACGGGTGTAGTGCGGGCTGTCCCACGGCACGATCGCCGTGCCGCCCGTTGCGCCGTCCGGCGTCTCCAGCCCCTGGAAGATCTCGCCCTTGGCGTCCGCGATCGCCGCCTCGTCGGGGAAGAATGCGGTGTGCGCCGGGGCGATCGCGGTGACGAGCGCGACGTGCGGCCGCGCCAGCCGGGTCAACGCAGCCAGCTCGCCGGGATGGTTCATCCCCATCTCCAGCACCGCGAACCGGCTGTCCCACGGCATCCGCGCGAGGCTGAGCGGGACGCCGACATGGTTGTTGTAGCTCTTGACGGAGCGGTGCGTCGCGCCCGGCGCGGCGCGGTCGAGCGCCGCGAACAGCGCCTCCTTGACGCTGGTCTTGCCGACCGAGCCGGTGACCCCAATCACCGTCGCTTGCGTCCGCGCCCGGGCGGCGCGGGCGAGCGCGTCGAGCGCGTGTGCGGTGTCACCGACGCGGACGTGCGGGTGCGGCGGGTCGGCGCTCACCAGCGCGCCGGCCGCACCCTGCGCGAAGGCCTGATCGAGAAAACGGTGCCCGTCCGTGCTCTCGCCGGTCAACGCGACGAACAGGTCTCCCGGCCCGACCTCGCGCGAGTCGAACGCGACCCCGGTCACGGCGAAGTCGCCCGAAGCCGTCCCGCCCGTCGCGGCGGCGATCTCGGCGGCGGTCCAGAGGGTCAACACTCCCTCTCCCTGAAGGGGAGAGGGACAGCTCGCGAAGCAAGCAGGGAGAGGATCTGGGACGTGACGCAACACGCATCACCCATGCCCTCTCCCCGGCGCTGCGCGCCTTCCCCTCTCCCCTCCAGGGAGAGGGGAGCCAAGCGGGCCGGCGTCACGACGCCACCTCCCGCGCGACCGCGACATCGTCGAACGGCAGCACCAGGTCGCCCACCACCTGCCCCTGCTCGTGGCCCTTGCCCGCCACCAGCACGATGTCCTCCGGCCCGGCCTCGGCCACGGCGGCTTCGATCGCCGCGCGCCGGTCGCCGATCTCGGCCGCGCCGGGCGCGCCGGCCAGGATCGCGGCGCGGATGACGGCCGGGTCCTCGCCGCGCGGATTGTCGTCGGTCACGATCACCCGGTCCGCGCTCTTCGCCGCGACCGTGCCCATCGCCTCGCGCTTGCCCGCGTCGCGGTCGCCGCCTGCGCCGAACACGAGGATCAGCCGGCCCGCGGCATGCGGCTTCAGCGCCGCCGTCGCCGCTTCCAGCGCGTCCGGTGTATGTGCGTAATCGACATAGACCGGCGCGCCCGCGCGCGTGATCGCGGCGCGCTCCAGCCGCCCGCGCACCGGCTGCAGGTGGGCCAGGTTGGCGAGCGTCGCGGCCGGATCGCCGCCGGTCACGATCACCAGCCCGGCCGCGACCAGCGCGTTCGCCGCCTGATATGCCCCGATCAGCGGCAGGCGCACCTGGTGGGTCCGTCCCTCAGCCTCGATGGTCAGCGCCTGCCCGAGCAGCGTCGGGTCGCGCCCGACGAGGCGCAGCGCGCTCCCGCGCTCGCCGACGGTAAGCACCCGATTGCCGCGTTCGCGCGCCAGATCGATCACTCGCGCGGCCTGCGGGTCGTCCGCCCACACCACCGCCGCGCCGCCCGGGCTCAGCACCTCGGAGAACAGCCGCAGCTTGGCGGTGAAATAGGCCGCCATGTCGCCATGATAGTCGAGATGGTCGCGCGAAAGGTTGGTAAACGCCGCCGCCGCGACCGGCAGCCCCTCGATCCGGTATTGCGTCAGGCCGTGGCTGGAAGCTTCGAAGGCGAGATGCGTCACGCCCTCGCGCGCCAGCCCCGCGACGTTGGACAGGAAGGTCACGACGTCGGGCGTGGTCAGCCCGGTATGGACGCTCTCGTCGGACGTGGTGACGCCGAGCGTGCCGATCGAGGCGGCGGGCCAGCCCGCCATGCGCCACAGCTGGCGCGTCAGCTCGACGGTGGAAGTCTTGCCGTTGGTGCCCGTCACCGCGACGCAGGTCGCCGGAAACGGCGCGAAGAACCTGGCCGCCAGCGCCGCGAAGCGCGCGCGCGGCTCCCCGTCGGCGATGTGAAGCGCGCCCTCGACCCGCGCGCCCGGCCGCGCCACCACCGCGACCGCGCCCGCCCTGACGGCGTCGGCGATGAAGTCCTCGCCGTTCAGCCGCGCGCCCCGGAACGCGCCGAACACCGTGCCGGGCGCCACCTTGCGATGATCGATCGCGAAGCCGGTCACGGGCGCGTCGTCGCCCTCGCCCGTCAACGCGCCCAATCTCATCGCGGCCCCGTCACTGCGGAATGCCCTTGGCGTTGGCCGCGCGCCAGATCAGCGGCGTCAGTTCGGTGACGTCGATGTCGCGACCCATGTCCGGCACCACGCCCAGGATCGCGCCGGTGCGCGCGATGACACGGCCGACCACCGGTGCCGCGTTCCACGCCGCGGTCTTGAAGCCGTAGGTCTCCTTGGTCGATTGTGGCGAATCGAGCATCGCCAGCACGACATAGCGCGGCGCATCCATCGGAAACGCCGCCACGAACGTCGCGACGTTGCGGTTGTGGTTGTAGCCGCCGGCCTCCGCCGCCTCGGCCGTCCCGGTCTTGCCACCGACGCGATAGCCGGGCGCGTCGCCCTTGCGGCCGGTGCCGTACTGGACGATCAGCCGCAGCAGCTGGCGCATCCGCGCGCTGGTCGCCGCGCTGATGACGCGCCGCCCGGGCGCGGCCTGGCCGGGCGCGACCTTCATCAGCGTCGCCGGCCGCCACACGCCCCCGTTGACCAGCGCGGCATAGGCGGTGGCGAGGTGGAGCGGCGTCACCGCGATGCCGTGGCCATAGGCGGTCGTCATGGTGCCGAGTCGCCCCCAGGTGCTCGGCCAGAGCGGCCGGCCCTTTTCCCGCAGCTCGATCGCGGGCTTCTGGTCGAAGCTCATCTTGCGGAACATCGCCTGCAGCCGGGCCGGCCCGATCTCGTCGGCGATGCGGGCGGTGGCGATGTTGGAGGAATAGACCAGCGTCTCGGGAATGTTGAGCCAGCGCTTCTGCTCGTCGCCGCGGTCGTCGTGGATCGAATAGCCGGCGACCTTCATCGGCGCGGTCGCGTCGAAGCGGCGGCTCATGTCGGTGACGACACCCGTGTCGATCGCGGTCGCGATGGTAATGGGCTTGAAGGTGGAGCCGAGCTCGTACACGCTCTGCGTCGAGATGTTGCGCAGCTGGTCGATGCCCGACATGCCGACGCGATTGGGGTTGTAGGTCGGCAGCGACACCATCGCCAGCACCTCGCCGGTGCGCACGTCCATCACCAACCCCGACGCCGCGCGCGCCGCGAAGGTGCCCATCGCGCGCGCCAGCTCCGATTCCATCGCCGCCTGCACGCGCGTGTCGAGCGACAGCGCCACCGGCCGGCCGTGCGCGTGCGGATCGAGCAGGTGCTGGTCGAGCACCCGCTCCATCCCCGCCATGCCGTGCCCGTCGGTCGAGAGGAAGCCGAGCGCGTGCGCGGCCATCGTCGATTGCGGGTAGAGCCGCTGCGTCTCGCGCGCGAACACCAGCGCCGGCTCGCCCAGCGCGTTGACCTGCTCCACCAGTGTCGGCGAGGCGCGGCGCTGGAGGTAGAGGAACGACGTGTCGCGCGTCAGCTGGCCGTAGAACCACGCCTGGTCGCCGCGATCGGGCATCAGCGCCGCCAGCCGGGCCGCCAGCGCCAGGCGATCGCCCATCAGCTGGCGCGGGTGGACCGCGATCGTCCACGCGTCGATCGTGCGCGCGAGCGGCTGGCCGTTGCGGTCGACGATATCACCGCGCGCCGCCAGCGTCGCAACGTGCGCCTCGGCCTCCGCGCCCGCGAACGCTGCCATCGTCGCCAGCCGCAGGATCACCACCGCGATGCCGGCCGCGAACAGCAGCATCAGCATCATCAGCCGCGTGTGCGCCAGCGCCACCAGCTGATGGCGCTGGTGGACGCGGCGCGGCGGCAGCGGCCGGGCGACGAGGACGCTCAACGCCGGCGCGCCTCGGCGCGGGCGCCGCTCAGCAGGTCGCCGAAGGTGGCGTCGGACAGCAGCTTGCGGTCGAGCAGCGCCACCGCCGGCCGCAGCCGCGCCGCCTCCGCCCCGTGGCCCGGCATCGCGGCATCCGTCACCGCCGCGGCGATGATCCGGGGCTGCGGCGCCGGCGCAGGCATCAGCGCGACCGCCATCGCGAGTCGCGCGGGCGCCGCCGCCGCCGCCGCAACGGGGGCAGGCGCGGGCGCGTCGGGCGTCGGCAGCGGCGCCGGCGCGGAGGGCACCACCAGCGCCGCCGTCTTCACCTCCGGCCCGGTGACCGGGCCGCCATTCGGATCGAGCGCCGCCAGCTGGCCCTCGTCGCGCACGAACTGCCCCGCCGTGGGCGCGGCGAGCGCCAGCGTGTCGCCGTTCCACTTCTCCAGCTGGGCCAGGTTCGCGCGCGTGTCGAACTCGGTCTCCAGCGCGCGGATGTCGCGCTCGGCGACGGTGATGTGCGTATCGACATCGTCCAGCTTCTTGCGTTCGGCCGCGACGCGCAGCGACATGAGGTAGAAGCCGAGCACGATGCCGACCAGCACCGCGAACCAGCCGATGCCCTTCAGGCGATAGGCCGCCGTCATGCGCGCAACTCCTCTGCTGCCGAGCGGCCCGCCGCCGCGATGATTGTCCATGCCGGCGCCGCCGTGCGCCGCGCTGTCCGCAAGGTCGCCGAGCGCGCGCGCGGGTTGCGCGCCAGCTCGGCGGCACCGGGCCGGATCGCCCGGCCGACGCTCTCGAAGCTGGGCGCCGCCGCCGCCCGCGCCTGCGGCAGGTGGCGCGAGCCGCCCGGCGTCGCGCCCGAGCGTTCGCGCAGGAAGCGTTTCACCACGCGGTCCTCCAGGCTGTGGAACGTCACCACCGCCAGCCGCCCGCCCGGCGCCAGCACCCGCTCCGCCGCCAGCAGACCGTCGGCCAGCTCGTCCAGTTCGCGGTTCACATGGATGCGGATCGCCTGGAAGGTCCGCGTCGCCGGGTCCTTCGGCTCATGCGGCCGCCAGCCCAGCGCGCGCCGCACCACCGCCGCCAGCTCGCCGGTGCGGGCAAGCGGCCGCGCCGCCACGATCGCGCGCGCGATCCGGCGCGACTTCGGCTCCTCGCCGTAGCGGAAGATGACGTCGGCGATGGCGGCCTCGTCGGCGGCGTTGACGAAGTCCGCCGCGCTCGGGCCGTCGCGGCTCATGCGCATGTCGAGCGGCCCGTCGCCCGCGAAGGAGAAGCCGCGCTCCGCCTGGTCGAGCTGCATCGACGACACGCCGATGTCCATCGCCACGCCCGCGACCGGCGCCGCCGCCACCTCCGCCGTCACCTCCGCCAGCGTCGAGAACGCCGCCTCGACCAGCATCAGCGCCGCCGGCGCATCGATGCGCCCGGCGCGGATCGCGTCGGGATCGCGATCGAAGGCAAGCACACGCGCGCCCCTGGCGAGGAGCGCGCGCGTGTACCCGCCCGCCCCGAACGTCGCGTCCACCATCAGCTCGCCCGGGGACGGAGCGAGCGCGGCGACGACCTCGTCGAGGAGGACCGGGATGTGGCGGGGCGAGTCGCTCACAGCGTCACCCCCTTTTCGGCCATGTGGAACCGGGCCATCTGCTTCATGAGATCGGCCGTGCCGGGCGTCTCGATCAGCGTCTTGGGATCCCAGATCTCGATATAATCCAGCGTCCCGTAGAAAAACGCGTGCGCGCCGATGCCCGCGTAGAAGCGCGGGAAGGCGGGCATGATGAACCGGCCCGAACCGTCGAACGGGGTCGCCTCGCCCGAGGCGGCCCGGCGCTTGATGTTGTAGTCGAACTCGCCGTCGTCCGCGGTGTGCTCGGCCTCGCGCTTCTGCAGCTGGGCGGCCATCACGTCGAGATAGGCCGGATCATAGGCGATCAGGCACTTGTCGCGCTGATGCATGCCGACGATCACGGTGCCGCCGGTCTTGCCGTCGGCCTTGGGGCTGTTCGCGGTAAGCGTCTGGCGAAGGGCGGCGGGGATCGCGACCCGGCCTTTGTCGTCGACAAGGCCGATGCCGTCTCCCTGATAATAGCCTCGCTTGTCCACGCCGACTGCCCCGCACGGGCGCGCTTCTCCGTCCGCGAAAGCACGGTCGCATGACCGTCCCTTCGCCTCCCGACTTCGACGGTAAGCGTGCCCCTAATCTTGATCTGGATAACTCGGTTGATCTTGGGGCGCAACGGGGATTTCACGGGAGATCACGGAATCTGGCCCGCCTTGTGCGTCCGTTCAGCGCACGTGCTCCAGGCCACCCCATAGCGGCGCGACCAGGCGACCCGGCGATGTCGGGTGGGGCCTTCGCGCCTATCTGCGGGCGGCGACGTTGCCGGTCGCGGGCGTGACGCCCATCGCGGCGAGCGGCTCGGTCGCCGCCGCGTCATTGGCCAGCGCCATGTTGGCGACGGTCTCCGCCTTGAGGCCGCCGATGGCGGTCACCGTCCGCTGGCGCGAGACGGCGCCCATGATCGCACCCGCAAGCACGATCAGCAGCACCACCGCGGCGAGCCCGATCGCGCCGACCTTCACGCGCTGGCTGATATGATGATCTGGCGCCGCCTTCATTCCCAAGCGTGCGCCATTACCGGACCGAAGCGGCCATGTCCAATCGGCTCAGGCCGGCAACCCCTTGGCGACGCGCCATTCCGGGTTGTGGAGGGTGGAGAGATAGCGGAATCCCGTGTCGCACAGGATCGTCACGACGCGGCTGCCCGGCCCCAGCGCCTGCCCCAGCCGCACCGCGCCCGCGACGTTGATGCCGGAGGACAAACCGAGGCACAGCCCCTCCTCGTCGAGCAGCCGCTTCACCCAGCCCCAGCCTTCGGCGTCCGAAATGCGGAACTGCGTGTCAATCGGCGCGCCGTCCAGATTGGCGGTGATCCGCCCCTGGCCGATCCCCTCCGCCACCGACGAGCCCTCGCTGCGCAGCTCGCCATGCGCATACCAGTCGTAGAGCGCCGCGCCATCCGGATCGCTGAGCGCGATCGTGACGCGCTCGTCCTTCGCCTTCAGTCCCAGCCCGACGCCCGCCAGCGTGCCGCCGGTGCCGACCGCACAGGTGAAGCCGTCGATCCGGCCCTCCATCTGCGCCCAGATCTCCTCCGCCGTCCCGGTCACGTGCGCGCGGCGGTTGGCGACGTTGTCGAACTGGTTGGACCAGATCGCACCGGGCGTCTCCTCGGCGATGCGGCGGGACTGGTGGACGAAATGACACGGCGACGAATAAGGCGCGACCGGCACCAGCACCAGCTCGGCGCCGAGCGCGCGCAGGGTGTCCATCTTCTCCCGCGATTGCGTCTCCGGCATGACGATCACGGTGCGATAGCCCTTGGCGTGACCGACCAGCGCCAGCCCGATGCCGGTGTTGCCCGCCGTCCCCTCGACGATCGTCCCGCCCGGCTGCAGCAGCCCACGCTCCTCGGCATCGGTGATGATGCCGAGCGCCGCCCGGTCCTTGACGCTGGCGCCGGGATTGGCGAACTCGCATTTGCCGAAGATCTCCGCCTCGGCCGCCGCGCTCGGTCCCGCCAGGCGGACCAGCGGGGTATTGCCGATCAGGGCGAGCGTGTCGGGCAGCACGGGCATGATCCCGCTCATGCCGAGACGGCGGCCGGGGAGCAACCTTCGCCCGCCTTCATTGCTCCGAAGCGCAAGCCGCGGTAGAATGATTTCGGCCGGAGGTAGAAAATGGCGACCCAGCTCAACATCAAGGATGCCGAGACGGTGCGCCTCGTCCGCCAATATGCGCAGGAGACGGGCCGATCCGTCACCGCCACGGTTCGCACCGCGATCGAGAATGATCGGCGCGCGCACGAAGCAGACATCGTCGAACGCATGCTGCGGCTGGAAGCGCTCGTCGCCGAGGTCAGGGCGGACATGCCGGAGGAATGGCGCGACAAATCCTCCAAGGAAATCATGGACTCCATGTATGACGATGAACAGCCGGACGGCTTCGCGGTTTGATCGTCGACACCTCCGTCATCGTCGCCATCCTCGCGAGAGAGCCGGAGCGGAGAGACTTTGTCGCCGCGTTGAGCGGGCGGGCGGCCGTCAGGATCGCCGGCGGATCGTGGGTGGAGCTTGCCACGGTGCTCGTCCGCCGTTTCGGCGTCGCCGATCCGCTTCCGGTGCTGGCGCGATTGCGTGATGAGTTCTCCCTCGCGATCGTCGCGACGACGGTCGAACAGGCGCATCTGGGCATTATCGGCTATGCGCGATACGGCAAGGGCGCGGGCCACCGCGCCCGTCTGAACTTCGGCGATTGCTTCACCTACGCGCTGGCCAAGGCGACCGGCGAACCCCTGTTGTTCAAGGGCGACGACTTCAACCACACGGACCTGACGCTCTCGCCGGCCGCCGCTTACCCGCGCTGAGATCGTCGAGGCTGTCCTGCCAGCCCGCGTTCCGCTAATGTTCCGCGGCCATGCTCCTGTCCGAGTCGCTTCCGTTCCGCGCCGCGACGCCGCCCGCCGCAGGGATGCGGGAGGCGAGCTTGCCGGCGACGGAGCGCCAGCTTGGCCAGGTTCCGCGCGCGGCACCCGAGTCGCCGACGCTCCCGCCCCTCCCGCTCCGCTGGCTGTTCCTCGACCTCAACTCCTATTTCGCCTCCGTCGAGCAGCAATTGCAGCCGTCGCTGCGCGGCCGGCCGGTGATCGTCGCGCCGATCGGCGCCGACACCACCGTCGCGATCGCCGCCTCGATTGAAGCCAAGCGCTTCGGCATCACGACCGGTACGCCGGTGTGGGAAGCCAGGCGCCGGTGCCGCGACGTGATCGTCACGCCCGCGCGCCACGATCGCTATGTCGAGTTCCACGAGCGCATAGTCGCCGAGGTCTGGCGGCACGTGCCGGTCACCCGGGTGTGCTCGATCGACGAGATGGCCTGCCGGCTGCTCGACAACGAGAACGGGCGCGACGCCGCGGTCGCCCTGGCGCACCGGATCAAGGCGGGCATCCGCGCCCATGTCGGCGAGCGGCTGACCTGCTCGGTCGGCATCGCGCCCAACCGCCTGCTCGCCAAGCTCGCGTCGGACCTGCAGAAGCCGGACGGGCTGGTGGTATTCGAGGCGGCCGACCTGCCCGAGGCGCTGCTGCCGCTCGGCCTGCGGGCGATCGCGGGCATCGGCGCGAAGATGCAGGCGCGGCTCGCGCGCGACGGGGTCAACGACATCGGCCAGCTCCTCGCCCGCCGGCCGCGCGACGCGGGCCATGCCTGGGGCGGGGTGGACGGCGATCGGCTCTGGTATCTGCTCCACGGCGTCGACCTGCCCGACACGCCGACGCAGAGCCGCACGGTCGGCCACAGCCACGTGCTCTCGCCGCGCCATCGCGGACTGGAGCCGGTCCGCCTCACCGCCCGCCGGCTGGCGCTCAAGGCCGCGAGCCGGCTGCGGCGCAAGGGCTGGCAGGCCCGCCTGCTCGTGCTCCACGGCCGGTTCGAGGACGACAAGTCGAGCTGGCGCGCCTCCGTCCGGCTGCCGCCGACGCAGGACAGCTTCATCGTCCTCTCCCACCTCGACGCGCTGTTTCCGCGGCTGCGCGACGCCGGGCGGACCCGCCCCGGCGGCTTCCGCCTGCGGATGGTCGGCGTGACGCTGGCCGAGATCGCGCCGGCCGCGGCCGAGCAGGGCTCGCTCTGGGCGCATCTCGACGCCGACGATCCGCTCGCGCGCGAAGGGCGCGGGCTGCACCTCAGCCGCGCCATGGACCGGATCAACGCGCGCTGGGGCAGGAACGCGGTGACGGTCGGCCCGCTCTCGGGCGGCCGTCTGGACCATGTCGGAGCCAAGATCGCGTTCGGCCGCATCCCGGAGGCGGACGAGTTCCATGAATGACCGGGGTATGACAGTCTTGACGCCCCATCGCGCATCGGCAAGGGCCGGCCCGCCATGAAGAGCTTCCTCCCCCTCGCCCTCGCCACGGCCGCGCTGCTGCCGCTGGCCGCCTGCCACTCCAAGCCCAAGGGCGACGACGTCGCCAACGCCGCCGCCGACAATGCGGTCGCCGCCAACGCCGCCCCGGTCGAGATGCCGCCCTCGATCCGCGCCGAGAAGTCGTTCCGCTGCAAGGACAACAGCCTCGCCTATGTCACCTTCTTCCAGGGCGACAAGCAGGCCGTGGTCAAGGACAAGCAGGACGGGCCCGCCACCGTGCTCAAGGCGGCCAACACCGGCGACCCGCTGACGGCCGACGGCGGCTGGAAGATGACGGGCGACGAAAAGGGCGTGACCCTGACGCGCCCGGGCAAGGACGCGGTGGTCTGCCACGTTTGAGGTCCTGACGAACGCGCCTGATTACTCCCTCGTCATCCCGGCCTTGAGCCGGGATCCCGCTTTGTTGCCGACCGAAGAAGCGGGACTGCGGCTCAAGGCCGGGGTGCCGGAGGTGCTGCAAGAGCCGCAGGTGCAGGACTGAGCCCTTGGAGCTGCTGGATCCCCAGCTCGTGCTCGGCGCCTATGCCGTCGGCGTCTTCCCGATGGCGGACGCCCGCGACGCCGACAGCGTCTATTGGGTCGAGCCGCGCCGCCGGGCGGTGCTGCCGCTCGCCGGCTTCCACCTGTCCCGCTCGCTCCGCCGCACGATCAGAGCGGACCGCTTCCGGGTGACGGCCGACCGCGCCTTCGCCGACATCCTCCGGCTGTGCGCCGAAGCCGTCCCCGGCCGTCCCGACACCTGGATCAGCGGCCCGATCGAGCAGGCGTTCCTCCGTCTCCACCGGCTCGGCCACGCCCATTCGATCGAGTGCTGGGACGGCGAGCGGCTCGCCGGCGGGCTCTACGGCCTCGCGCTCGGCCGGGCGTTTTTCGGCGAGAGCATGGTCAGCCGCGCCACCGACGCCTCCAAGGTCGCGCTCGCCTGGCTGGTGGCGCGTCTCCGGATCGGCGGCTTCACGCTGCTCGACTGCCAGTTCCAGACCACGCACCTCGCCAGCCTGGGCGCGGTGGAGATCGACCGCGCCGATTACCTGTCGTTGCTGGGCGAGGCGCTGGCCGGCGTCGTCGGTGCGGCGGCGGCGGGGGCTGGCGCGGCGGCCGGTGCGGGCGACTTCCGCGCACTCGACGCCACGGGAGCCCGCAGCGTCTCGGTGTCCGGACCGGTCGCGGGGAAGGACATCGCGCAGCTCTTGGTCCAGACGTCATAGACGGGGTGCTGGACCACGTTCAGGTTCGGCCGTTCCCGGAACAGCCAGCCCGAGAAGGGCCGCCGCCACCGCCGATCCGCCCCGCGCACGTCGACCTGCACGAACGCGCCGGTCAGCTGGTCGGGTTCCCAGGGCGCGGTCCGGTCGCAGGCACGCAGGTGGATGGCCACGTCGCCCACCCGGATCATCTGCCCGGGCCTGAGCGTCAGGTCGCGCGCGCGGCCGTTGCGCTTGTTGAGCAGCCCGAGCGTGGCGATCCGCGCCCGCATCGGCGTCGCGCCGGGGACGAGCGCGGGCGGGGCGTCGGCGGCCGTCACCGTCTCGATCGTCTCGGGGGCGGGCGCGGTCTCGCCGGGGATGTCCTGCACCACCGTCCGCTCCGCGTCGGCATCGCGCCGCGCCTGCCAGGCGCGCCTGCCGAACCAGCCCGCCGCCGCCAGCGCCACGGCAAGCACCGCCGCCGCGAGCCAGCGCCTCACGTCGCGGCCCTCAACCTTCCGGCGTCCAGGCTTCGTAGTCGCCGGTCGCCGCCGCCCGCTGGCCGCCCTTCTCCAGCGCGCCCGCGGGGCGATAGGCGAGCGCGGTGCCGGTCAGGTTGGGCACCGCCGGCTTCTGCCACGCCCGCGGCGGCGGCAGCGCGCGATCCGGCACCGTATCGAGCTGATGATGCAGCCAGGCGAACCAGTCGGGCGGCACGCGGCTGCCGTCGTTGGCACCCTGATAGATCACCCAGCGCCGCGGGTTGCCGGCGGTATCGCGCCCGCCCTCGTAATAGACGTTGCCGAGCTCGTCGGTACCGACCCGCGTCTTGTTGCGCAACCCGTAGAGCACGGTCCCCCAGCTCGCGCCGGTCCACCAGGTGAAGGGGTTGAGGTTGATGCCCATGCGCCCGCTTAGCCGCCGAAGGCCGGTGCTTCAACGGCGGTCAATGCGCAACGACGCCTGCGCCTCAACGCTACCCAGAATGTCTGCGTTGGTGGTTAGGACGTTCCGCGAGGCGCGCCGGGATAGGAACTTAACTGTAAAGCGACTGGCAAGCAGCGCGATCGGCGTGACCACCGCAAGTGCAGTCAAATTACCCAACAATACGGCACCGGGCGGAGCGTCGTCCGCGTCCATTGCAAGCACCCAATAACCGAACGACGCGCAGAGCAGAGCCGGTATGGTCAGCGTTCCTAACGCCATCGACAAGGCGTTGCTCTTCGTAGCAATGCGGCTAACGGCTGCTAACGTTCCCGCGATCAGGGAAACGCCTACGACGATGCCGATTAGGACGAGCATACCAAAAAGCATCTGACCTTCATACAGGCGGTGTCGAATGGCTGGAAGCGTGCGAAAACGGCGATCATTCTACCGCCCAGGCCAGCTCACCCGATCGCCCTCGCCGACGCCGGTCTCCGCCGTGCGGCCGCCGACCACCTCCAGCACCGCCGCGACCGGCTCGCCGGAGGAGACCATCGCCTCGGACAGCGGCTGCGCGTTCTCGGCGATGTGCGCGATCGTGCCGTCAGGGCGGATGAAGATGATGTCGAGCGGAGTCGGCGTGTTCTTCATCCAGAAGGTCGCGACCTTCGGCCCCTTGCCTTCCGCCGGATAGGGCCAGAACAGCATGCCGCCGTCGGGCTTCAGGTCGGTGCGATACATCAGCCCGCGCTCCTGCTCGGCCGCCGTCTTGGCGAGCTCGGCCAGGAAGACGTGGCGCCCGCCCACACTCGTGATCGTGACCGGCACGATCACCGGCCCGGCGGTCACAGCGCCGCTCTCCTGCCCGCTACAGCCCGCGAGCATGAGCAGCAGCAGCGCGACGAACCTCCTCACGCCGGCGTCACCGCCACCGCCAGCGGCCCCTTGCCGCCCGCCACGATCCGCGCGCGCAGCGGCTGGTCCGGCTCGACCGCCTGAAGCTCGCCGCGACGCAGCGTCTCCATATGGACGAACACGTCCTGGCCGTCGCTGGCCCGAACGAGGAAGCCATAGCCCTTGAGCCGGTTGAACCATTTCACCGTCACCGCCTCGTACGGCCCGGCGGCGTCGATCAGCGCCACGGGATCGACGCGGTCGGGATCGCGCGCGCGCCGCGGCGGCGGCTCCTCGACCGCACCGGTCAGGTCGATCGCGGTCACCTCGCGCGCCTGCCAGCCCCGGCCGCGCTGCACCGCCAGCACGTCCACGCGAGCGCCCTCGGGCAGGCTGCGGCGACCATGCGCCTGCAACACGGAGAAATGGACCAGCACGTCGCCGATCACGGGATCATCCGCGACGGCGAACCCGAAGCCGCGCGTCACGTCGAACCATTTGACGACGCCGCTGACGGACGTGGCGTCGGACACGTCGTCGCCGCCTCGCTCCCCGTCCTGCCGCGCCTCGCCCCGCATTGCACAAACCCCTGTGCCACCCTGCTACCTGCGCCATGCGCTCGCTGCAATCCGTCCCGGCCTGCAACCTTAATCGAAATCAGCCAAATCCGGGTCGCTTCCGGGCGGCAGCGCCAGGATGCGTCGCGCCAGGGTCGGCGCATGGCCGGCCCGGAGCATCGCGCCCAGCTGCTTTTCGCGGACGGCGCGGTCCGCTTCGCCGGTCCCCCACGGCCCCAGCCGCCGCCGCCGCGCGAACGCCAGGGCGGTCGCCACGGCGCGCGCGTCGATCGAGGGCGCGAGTTCGGCCCGGCCGGTCTCGTCAACCCGCGCCGTCCGCAGGTCGTCCGCCACCCGCCGGCCGCCCAGCCCGCGGCGCGCCAGCGCGCCTGCGCGCGCCTCGGCCCAGGCGCGGTCGTCGACATAGCCGAGCGCGGCCATCCGCTCCGCCACCGCCGCCGGGTCCGCCGCCGCCCCTTCCCAGCCGCGCTCGCGGATCTTGCGGCGCAGGTAATCGGCCAGCTTTCCGCGCGTCGTCGCGAACCGCTCCACATAGCGGAGCGCGAGCCGATCCAGCGCGGCGGCATCGAGCGGCGCCAAGGTCTTCCGGGGCGGACGGCGTTCGGCGGACATGCGCCGCAATTGTGCCATGGTTCCTGCCGAAAGCGAACGGGTGCGTCCCGGGCCACACTCCTCCGCCGCGCCCGATGCAGGGAGAAGGAGCGCCATGGCCAGCACGCCCGAGGCCAGCCGCGTCCCGCCCGAGCCCACCGCCACGCGCGATCCCCTCCCCCGGCGCTTCGCCGATTTCGGGACGCTGGGCGAAGCCTTGGATTATGCCGCACGGGGGTTGCGAGGCCTCAACTTCCACGATGCCCGCGCCCAGCTGGTCCGCGCCTACCGCTTTAGAGATCTGCGCGACGATGCGCTCGCGGCGGCCCGCCGGCTGATCGGCGCCGGCGTCCGTCCCGAGGAGCGCGTCGCGCTGATCGCCGAGACCGGGCCGGAGTTCGCCGCGCTGTTCTTCGGCGCCATCTATGCCGGCGCCTGGCCGGTGCCGCTGCCGCTGCCGACCTCGTTCGGCGGCCGCGACGCCTATGTGGAGCAGCTGCGCGTCCAGCTCGCCAGCGGCGCCCCGCGGCTGCTGCTGTTTCCGCCCGAGCTCGCCGACATGGCGCGCGCCGCCGCCATCGCCGCCGAGGTGGAGCCGATCGACTGGGCCGCGTTCGCCGGCCGCCCCGCGCCCGACGCGCCCCTGCCCCAGGCCGAGCCCGACGCGGTCGCCTATCTCCAATATTCCAGCGGCTCGACGCGCTTCCCGCACGGCGTCGCGATCACGCACCGCGCGCTGCTCAACAATCTTGCCGCGCACAGCCACGGCATGGCGGTGCAGGACACCGATCGCTGCATCTCCTGGCTGCCCTGGTATCACGACATGGGGCTGGTCGGCTGCCTGCTGTCTCCCGTCGCCAACCAGGTCTCGACCGATTACCTGAAGACCGAGGATTTCGCCCGCCGCCCGCTCGCCTGGCTCGACCTGATCGGCCGGCACGACGGCACCACGCTCTCCTATTCCCCGACCTTCGGCTACGACATCTGCGCGCGTCGCATCGGTGCGCAGACGCCGGTCTCCGACCGGTTCGACCTGTCCCGCTGGCGCGTCGCGGGCAACGGCGCCGACATGATCCGGCCGGACGTGATGCAGGCCTTTGTCGACGCCTTCGCGCCTGCCGGCTTCCAGGCGTCCGCCTTCCTGCCCAGCTACGGGCTCGCCGAGGCCACGCTCGCCGTGTCGATCATGCCGCCGGGCGAGGGCATCCGGGTGGAGCTGGTCGAGGAGACGCAGCTGTCCGGCGGCGGCGATCTGGGATCGCGTGACGGCCCGCGCCCGCAGCGGTTCCGCGCCATCGTCAACTGCGGCCGGCCGGTCCGCGACATGGCGGTCGAGATCCGCGAGGAGGACGGCGCACCGCTGCCGGAGAGCGCGATCGGCAAGGTCTGGTGCAAGGGGCCGAGCGTGATGGTCGGCTATTTCCGCGATCCCGCCGCGACCGAGGCCTGCCTGGTCGATGGCTGGCTCGACACCGGCGACATGGGCTATCTGTCGGGCGGCTATCTCTACATCGTCGGCCGCGCCAAGGACATGATCATCGTCAACGGCCGCAATCACTGGCCGCAGGACATCGAATGGGCGGTCGAGCAGCTGCCAGGCTTCAAGGCCGGCGACATCGCCGCCTTCGCGATCACCACGCCGGGCGGCGAGGAGACGCCGGCGGTGCTGGTCCAGTGCCGCAGCTCCGACGAGGCGGAGCGCGGCCGGCTGCGCGACCTGATCCGCGAGCGCGTCCGCGCCGTCACCGGCATGAACTGCGTCATCGAGCTGATCCCGCCGCGCACCCTGCCGCGCACCAGCTCGGGCAAGCTCAGCCGCGCCAAGGCGCGCAACCTTTATCTGAGCGGCGACATCAAGCCTTACGCGCTGCGGGCGGCGTAGCCCTGCGCCGATAGAATCGGGATCGGGCGAAAATCCTCGCCCGGCCGCGCCGCCCGGCAACCATCCGATAACTCCTCGCTGCTAGCGCCGCGGCGTGAGCACCGAGCCTTCCCCGCCCGCCGACTCGGCGCAGATCGATTTCGCCGCACTGCTCGGCCTGCGCGACGGCCCCGATCGTGCCGAATGGGGCAGCATCCGTGCCGCCCAGCTCCATGCCGGGCGCGAGCTCGCATTGTTCCTGCTCGGCGCCAGCCTGCTGGGCGCGACCGTCACGGCCGCCATCTTCCGCGACAGTATCGGCACCTTGCCGCTCGCCGCCTGGGTGGCGGCGACGGTGCTGGTGTCGGTCCTGGTCGCCGTCCGTCGTCTCGCCACGCGCCACCGGCGGGATGGCTACGCGGCCGCGAGCGATCTGCGCGCGACGGCGTATGAGGGAGGTGCGCTGGCGCTGGCCTGGGCGACGCCGCCGCTCTTCTTCCACGTTCCGGTCGCCTCCAGCCAGGGCTATGGCCTGTGGCTGATCCTGTCCGTGCTGATGGCCGCCAGTGCGCTCGCGCTCGCGCCGATCGCGCTGGCGACGCTGGTCTTCATGGGCGTGATCGGCCTCGCCGTGGCCATCCATCTCGTCCTCGGCCACGCCTATGCGGCGGCCGCCGCGACGCTGCTGTTCACGCTGATCCTGATGGTCATCTGCGTCACCCGGGCGCGGGCGCTGGTGGTGATCCGCCGCAGCCAGATCGCGCTGGAGGAGCGCGACGAGACGGTCAGCCTGCTGCTGCGCGAGTTCGAGGAGTCGGGCGCGGACTGGTTGTGGGAGACCGACGCGGCGCGCCGCGTGGTGAAGGCCAGCCCCCGCTTCGCCTTTGCCTGCGGTCTCGATCCCGTCAGCATCAACGGTTTGCCCTTCCTCCAGGTGCTCGCCGGGCCGACCTGGGAAAGCGGCAACTTCGCCAACGCGCTGCACGTGCTCGCCGAGAAGATGAAGGCGCGCGACAGCTTCCGCGACCTGCGGCTGCCGGTCTACCGCGAAGGCGAAGAGCGCTGGTGGGAACTCGCCGCCAGCCCTCGCTTCGACGAGCGCGGCGCGTTCATCGGCTTTCGCGGCGTCGGCTCGGACGTTACCGAACAGCGCGCGTCCGCCGACAAGATCAACCGCATGGCGCGCTTCGACACGCTGACCGGGCTACCCAACCGGCTGATGATCAACGAGACGCTGGTGCGCGCGATGGCCGACGCCGATCGGTGGGGCAGGCGCTGTGCCTTCATGATGATTGACCTCGATCGGTTCAAGGCGGTCAACGACACGCTCGGCCATCCGGTCGGCGATCGGCTGCTGTCGCGTGTGTCCGAGCGGCTCCAGCAGCTGATGAGCGCCAACGAGCTGTGCGGCCGGCTGGGCGGCGACGAGTTCGCCGTGGTGGTGCGCGACGCCAGCGACACGGTCGCGGTGGAGAAGCTGGCGCGCGCCATCATCGACTCGCTGTCGCGCCCTTATGAGGTCGACCAGCACACGCTGTTTATCGGCGCGTCCGTCGGTCTCGCGACCGGCCCGCGGGATGGGCGCACCGCCGAGATGCTCATCCGCTCGGCCGACCTCGCGCTGTATCGCGCCAAGGACGCCGGCCGGGGCGTGTACGTCGCCTACGAACCGGCGCTCCACGTCCAGGCGGAGGAACGGCGCACGCTGGAGCTGGCGCTGCGGCAGGCGCTCGACAAGGGCGAGATGCATCTGATGTATCAGCCGGTGGTGGACGCCGGCTCGGGCACGCTGACCGGCTTCGAGGCGCTGCTGCGCTGGCAGTCGCCGCAGTTCGGCAGCGTCTCCCCGGCCAAGTTCATCCCGCTCGCCGAGGAGGCGCGGCTGATCGGCCCGATCGGCGAATGGGTGCTGCGCACCGCCTGCGCCGAGGCCGCGCAATGGCCGAGGGCGGTGCGCATCGCGGTCAACGTCTCGCCCGAGCAGCTGCAGACGCCGGCCTTCGTCTCCACCGTGACGTCGGCCCTCGCCAACAGCGGCCTGTCCGCCGAGCGGCTCGAACTGGAGGTGACCGAGAGCGTGTTCATGCACGAGGAGCTGGGCGCGACCAAGGTGCTGGACCGGGTGCTCGATCTCGGCGTCCGGCTCAGCCTGGACGATTTCGGCACCGGCTATTCGTCGCTCGGCTATCTCTCGCGGACGCGCTTCTCGTCGATCAAGATCGATCGCAGTTTCGTCAAGGGTGCGTCGAAAGGCGTGCGCGAGGCGATCGCGATCATCCGCGCCGTCGTCGCGCTGGCGAAAAGCCTGGGCATGGCCACCACCGCCGAGGGCGTCGAGACCGAGAAGGAGCACGAGATGGTCCAGGAGCTCGGCTGTTCGAAGGTGCAGGGCTTCTATTTCGGCCGCCCGCTGCCGGTGGCGGAGGCCCGTGCGCTGGCCAACCGCCACGGCCAGCAGGAACGCTCGGCGGCATAGGTCGCTCGTCATCCCGGCCTTGTGCCGGGTTCCACGGCGGCTCACACGAGCGTTCGGAACAGGAGCGGAGCCGCCGGTGCTTGCGATCGTGGATGCCGGCACAAGGCCGGCATGACGATCATTTCAGCGGATCATGCCCCCAGTTCATCAGCGAGTAGCGCCAGCGCGAGTGCTCCTTGTCCGCCGCCGGGCCGCCCTGCGCGAGGTGGCGATGCACATAGCCCGTGACCTTCTTCATGTCGGCGAAGTCGGCATCCGTGAGCTCCGCCTGCTTCGTGCGCAGGACGGCGACGATGCGCGCCCCCTCCTTGTGACCGACGCTCTCGCCGGTCCCTTGCCCATCCGGGCCCTTCCAGCCGACTTCCCTGCTTTCCGGCGTCGCAAGCCACCTCTCGAGAGCGGCGGGGGTCATGTTGACGGCTTCGTGGAACGCCTTGGCGACGGCGGCGCGGTCGTCTTCGGCCATCTGCAACTCCTCTGCGGCGGCTGAACGAGCCGCCCGGCGGCAGGTTGCAGCCGATCAGCGGACACCGTCACCGGGCCGACCAGAAGTCGAACACCGCCCGCTGCTCGGCGCCCACCTCCGCCAGCGCGGCCGGGCCGGTCCACGCGCCGGCATAGCCCGTGCGGCGCGCGTGATCGATCCACCAGCCCTGCCCGGGCAACCCGTCTCCCTCGCGCACGACCAGCACGGCCAGTTCCGGTTCGCCGCGCGCGCGCCCCTCTTCATCCATGCGGTCGAGCGTCCGGCACAGCGCGCGCATCTTCGGCCGCGTGAAGCGCAGGCCGAGCCGGTGGAGCAGCCCGGCATAGCTCACCGCCTCGCCAGCCCGCGCCGCCTCGACCAGCATGGCGCGGATGTGCGCGACATTGCCGAGGACCGTCGCCTCGCTCAGCGCCGGCACGACGGCGGCGTCCACGCCTCGCGCGGGGTGCCGCCGATGGTGTAGAGCCGTTCGGCCGGCAGCTTCACCACCAGTCCGGATTTCGGCAGTGCCACGTCGTAGACCGCGCCGCGCAGCCCCGCCATCGGACCGCCGCACACCCTGGCGCCGATGCCCGCGAGGCCGATCGCCAGCCCCTCGCCCATGCTCCCGGTCCAGCGGCCGACGCGCACCGTCACCGGGCCGGGATGATGCTTGCCGGGTCGCGGGAGCACCTCTTCCAGCCATTGCCGCGGGATGCCCGTCTCGCGCTCTTCGGCGGGCAGCTGATGGAGCTGGTAGGGCGTGGCCTCCGTCACGAACCAGCCCATCATCGCGCGCGCGACGCTGGTGTTGCCGCCGCTCGGGGTGTCGGTGAGGTCGAGTTCGATCGGCGCGCCCGGCGCGAGCGACGCCAGGCAGCGGTCGAACGCGGCGATCGTGTCCTGCTCGCCGAGCGAGTTGGCAAGACGCAGCGTCGCCTGCCCGCCCTCGCGCCGGCACGCGACCGGCGGCCGGTTCGGCGCGGGCGCGGCGTAGAGCGAGAGCAGCGTGAGCGTGCGCACGCCCGTCCTGCCCGCGATCGTCAGCACGCGCGGCCGGTCGCGCCGCCCCGCCGCGAGCACGCGTGCCGCATAGGCATCCGCGTCCGCCGCGCCGGGCCGACCGACTGCCGCCCAGAACGCCGCCACCGCCGCCGCGACCGGCTGCGCGCCCACCGCGACCAGACGGTCGCCGGCCATGATCCCGGCATTGGCGGCCGGGCTTTCCGGACGCACCGCGTCCACCCGGAAGCCGCCCCGCGCCTGCACGATCCACAGATCGGCATAGGTCGGCACGATCGCCCAATCGTCCGGGAACGAGGCGCCGGTGATCGCGTGGTGATCGGCCAGGCTCGCCAGCTTGTCCTCGGCGTAGCGGAGCAGACTGTCGCGATCGTGGACCGCCTCGCGCGCCGCCGCGAGCTGGGGCGAAGCAGGCGCCGCCCCGCCGGGAAAGCGATCGAGATAGGCATATTGCGCCGTAACCTGCTCATCGAGCGCCAGCGCGTCGGCGCGATAGTCCGACGCCGTCAGCGCCGGCTGGTCGGCGGCTCCGACCGCCAGCAGCGCCAGCGCAGCCGCCGCTCTCAAATGTGGATTGCCCGGCCATAGGCGCCGAGCACGCTCTCATGCATCATCTCGCTGAGCGTCGGGTGAGCGAACACCGTCTCCATCAGCTCGGCCTCGGTCGTCTCCAGCTGCCGCGCAATCACATAGCCCTGGATCAGCTCGGTCACCTCCGCGCCGACCATGTGCGCTCCGAGCAGCTCCCCGGTCTTGGCGTCGAACACCGTCTTGACGAAGCCGTCCGCCTCGCCGAGCGCGATCGCCTTGCCGTTGCCGATGAAGGGGAACTTGCCGACCTTCACGTCATGGCCGGCCTCCTTCGCCCTGGCTTCGGTCAGCCCGACGCTGGCGACCTGCGGACGCGAATAGGTGCAGCCGGGAATGTTCCAGGTCTCGAATGGATGCGGGTCTCCGCCGGCGATCTTCTCGACGCAGACGATCCCTTCATGGCTCGCCTTGTGCGCCAGCCACGGCGCACCGGTCACGTCGCCGATCGCGTAGATCCCCTCGACGTTGGTGCGTCCGAAGCCGTCGACCTTGATCTGCCCGCGCTCGGTCTCGATGCCCAGCGCCTCCAGCCCGATCTCCTCGGTGTTGGGCAAGATACCGATCGCGACGATGACGTGGCTGTAGTCCTCGACGGCGAGCTTTCCGTCCGCGCCCTTGATGCTCGCCTTCACGCCGTCCGCGGATACCTCGATCTTCTCTACCCCCGCGCCCGTGACGATGCGGATGCCCTCCTTGGCCAAGCGTTTGGCCATGAAGGCGGAGATCTCCTCGTCCTCCACCGGCAGGATGCGCGGCAGCATCTCCACGATCGTCACCTCGGCGCCCATGTCGCGATAGAAGCTGGCGAACTCCAACCCGATCGCGCCCGAGCCGATGACGAGCAGTTTCGTCGGCATCTCCTGCGGCACCATCGCGTGGCGATAGGTCCAGATGCGCTCGCCGTCGGCCTTGGCGAAGGGCAGGTCGCGCGCCCGCGCACCAGTGGCGACGATGATGTGCTGGGCGGTCAGCTCGACGGTCTTGTCGCCCTGCCGGACAGTGAGCCCGCCCTTGCCGATCAGCGCGCCCACGCCCTCATGGACGGTGACCTTGTTCTTCTTCATCAGCGCCTTGACGCCCGCGTTGAGCTGCCCCGCGACCTTGCGGCTGCGGTCCACCACCGCCTTCAGGTCGAAGCCGACCTTCTCCGCCGTCAGCCCGTAATCGCCGGCATGGGTGAGGTAATGATAGACCTCGCTCGTCCGCAGCAGCGCCTTGGTCGGGATGCACCCCCAATTGAGGCAGATCCCCCCCAGCCGCTCGCGCTCGACGATCGCGACCGACATCCCCAGCTGCGCCGCCCGGATCGCCGCGACATACCCGCCCGGGCCGGAGCCGAGAATGACGAGATCGTAGGTGTCGGGCATGCGCTTACCTCAGTTGACCTCGGGCGGCGAGGTCGCGGCCTGAGCGAATTGGATGTTGATCGTCTTCCAGGTGACAACGCCTGTCCCAAACAGGTCCTTGTCGTTGGTCCAGATCGCGTCACCGGTCGCCAACGCTAGCGCAAGCAGCGGCCAGTCTTTCTGCGCCTTGAGGGCGCTGTCCAGCCTTTGCCGAGCAGCTTGCTCGAAGCGCTGGTACAAGGCGGTCTCCACCGGCTGGACCAGATTGAGGACGAGGCTGACCAGTAGAGGAGCGTTCATCCCACGCTCGCCGGCAAGTCGGAGGCCATTCAACTCGGCCTCCCGAAATTGCTCCGTCGGCACGAACAGGTCGTGGCCGGACTGCTGGATCGTAGCGATCAGCGCGAACGAATTGCCGATAACGGCGGATACGAGAACGTTGGCATCAAGGATCATCTGCCTGTTCCAGCGGCGCTCCCCAAGGATCAAGCCCCATTTCTGCGAGAATGTCGTGCGGCTCTATACCTGACGCTCGCAGCTCCGCCTGCATAACCTTGATCTCTTCCACCGCCGCCAGCGCCCGCTCCCGCCGCTCGGGTGTCCAGCGCGGCAAGGGATTGTAGATCCCAATCACCTGGCCGCGATCGGTGAGCTGCACCGGCTCCTCGCCGCGCGCCACTTCGCCCAAGCGATCGCGAAACTCCTTGATGCCCATTCGCATGGCCCGCTCCGACAAGTGTCACCATGAGATACACTTTGCCGCGCCGGGCATCAAGCCAACAGCCCCAGCGGCTTCTCGACCAGGCCCTTGAACGCGCGCATCAGCGCCGCGCCGTCGGCGCCGTCAATGGCGCGGTGGTCGAAGCTGCCGGTGGCGGACATGATCGTCGCGACGCCGAGGCTGTCGTCGTCCATGACCCAGGGCCGCTTCTCGCCTGCGCCGATCGCCAGGATCATGCCCTGGGGCGGGTTGATCACCGCCTCGAACTGTTTGATCCCGAACATGCCCATGTTGCTGATCGAGGCGGTGCCCCCCTGGTATTGTTCGGGCCTCAGCTTGCCGTCGCGCGCGAGGCCGGCCAGCTCCTTGATCTCGACGGCGATGCGGCTGACCGACTTGGTGTCCGCCTCCGTCACCACCGGCGTGATCAGCCCGGTCGACGTCGACACCGCGACCGAAATGTCGGCGCGGCCGAAGGTGATGAGCTGGTCGGGCGTGAACATGACGTTGCACTTGGGCTCCGCCATCAATGCCAGCGCCAGCGCCTTCACCAGCAGGTCGTTGACCGACAGCTTCACGCCGCGCGCCTGCAGCGAGGCGTTCAGCTCCGTCCGCAGCGCCAGCAACGCGTCGAGGCGGACGTCCACCGTCAGATAGATGTGCGGCACGGTCTGCTTGGATTCGGTCAGCCGCCGCGCGATCGTCTTGCGGATGTTGGAGAGCTTCGTCGCCTCGTGGGGAATGTCCGGAATCGCGGCGGGCTTGGGCGCAGGTGTGGAAGCGACGGGCGCGGCTTCCTCATTCCGCGGCGAAAGCCGCGGCCCAGTGTCGGGCTGCTGCGAAGGGGGCACCGCTACGGCCGAGGGCATCGCGACTGGGCCCCGGCCTTCGCCGGGGAGGGCTGCCTCGACATCCGCCTTGACGATCCTGCCGTTCGGGCCGGAGCCGGTCAGCGCCGACAGGCCCAGCCCCTTCTCCGCCGCCAGCCGGCGGGCGAGCGGGCTCGCTTTCACCCGTTCGCCGTCCGGGGCGGGCGGGGGCGCGGCAGGCGAAGCCGCCGGCTGGGGCGGCAGGCCATGATCCTCCGCCTGCGCGGCGTCGCGCGCCACCGGCTGGCCCTCGTTCCCCTTGTCGTTCGGATCGGTCGGGTCCGGGCGGCCGCGAAACACCGGATCGGCCGGCTGCGGCGTCTCGCTCCGGGTCGCGCCGGTCCCATCGGCGACAGTTTCGTCCTCGGGCGTCAGCGTCGCGATCACCGTGCCGACCTTCACCCCGTCCGTGCCCTCCGCCACCGCGATCGACGCGATCGTGCCCTCGTCGACCGCCTCGAACTCCATGGTCGCCTTGTCGGTCTCGATTTCCGCCAGGATGTCGCCGGACTTCACCTGGTCGCCCGCCTTGACCAGCCATTTGGCCAGCGTCCCCTCCTCCATGGTGGGCGACAGC
>NZ_CAXUEK010000034.1:0-29799 GCF_964250165.1 uncultured Sphingomonas sp.
AGCGGCGGCCGATCAGGCGCTTCACCGCGAAGATCGTGTTGTCGCCGTTGGTGACGGCCTGCCGCTTGGCGGGCTGGCCGATCAGTCGCTCGCCGTCCTTGGCGAAGGCGACGATCGACGGGGTGGTGCGCGCGCCTTCGGTGTTCTCGATCACTTTGGGCTTGCCGCCCTCCATCACCGCCACGCAGCTGTTGGTGGTGCCGAGATCGATGCCGATAACTTTAGCCATGTGTCTGTTGAGCCCTTCAAATCCTGACAAGAACAGCAAGGCCGCGTCCCGTTACGGCGGCGCAACCTCTCATGCTTGCGGCGATATAGGCAGCGGTCCGCTTGCCGCAAGAAGCCCGGTGGCGTAGCGGCCCGCGCCATGCGCAACGTGACATGGATGCCGGTGGCCGCCCTGCTGCTGGCCTGCTGCGGCAAACCCGTGGCCCTGACGGCGGATCACGCCTGGGTGCGGTTGCCGGCGGTGCCGGGCCGGCCGGCCGCCGCGTACTTCACCCTGCACGGCGGTGCCGCCGATGCGACGCTGGTCGCGGTCGCGACCCCTGCGGCGCTGCGGGCGGAGATGCACGAGAGCATGGCGGGCGGGATGCACCCGCTCGGCAGCGTCGCGCTGCCCGCGGGGGGAACGGTCACCTTCGCGCCGGGCGGACGCCATGTCATGCTGTTCGATGTCGACCCGCGGCTCAAGCCGGGCAGGGCGACGACGCTGACGTTGCGGTTCGCGGACGGGCACCGCCTGTCGGCACGCGCGACGGTCGTCGGCGCGGCAGACCCGTCACCGGTGTCCTGACCCGCGTGAACCCTTAAGAAAAAGGGCGCCGCATCAAACGATGCGACGCCCTTCGTTCGCCCGCCAAGCGGTGTCAGCCGAACGCGATCACCGTGCGGCGGCGGCGCATCGCGGCGCCGGCGAGACCGAACCCGCCGATCATCATCGCCCAGCTCGCCGGCTCCGGCACTGCGCCGGTCGCCGACGGCGTGATCGAGATGTTGTAGAACGCCTGCAGGAACGGGGCCGTGTTCGGCGCCTGATTGGCGACGCGGAAGAAGCTTCCGTCCGACGTTCCGGCCAGGAACTCCCCGCCCAGGCTCGACGTCTTCGTCGCGAGTTCGAAGAAGTAGGCGCGCGAGGCATAGCCCGAGTTACTGCCGTTGAACACCTGGCTGCCGGCCGTCGGCGTCAGGTAGGCATAGTAGCTCAAACCTGCCGTGAGGGACAGATTGATGTTCGAGAAGGTGTGGTAGAACAGCGCGTCGTTGCCGTTGACGCCGCCGCCATCACCGAAGTTCGTCAGCAGGCCGTTGACCGTCGACGAATAGACCACCGGGCCGATCGCGCCGGGGTTGGTGAAGAGGTTGTCGGCGGTGAAGCCCACCGGGTTGAACACCGCGATCTTCAGCTGCTCACCGCCCGCGGCGCTGTTCGTATCGACGAAGCTGAGCTGGTTCAGCGTGCCGCCCGTCGAGTTGAACACCTGTCCGACCGACACGAGCGAGGTCGACTGACCCGGGAAGCCGCCCTGCACGGCGCCACCCAGACCAGCAATCGTGCCGTAGCCGGGCGTCGCGAAATTGGTGGTGCCGATGGGCGTGATCGGCACGGCGCTGACGCCCGTTCCGGTGGTGCCACTGCCATCGCCACTGATCCCGGCGGCCGGATCACTGTAATAGTCGGGCTCGTCGCCCGGATCGCCCGGATCAACGGGCCCGCCCGGAGGGGGCCCACCGGCCGGTCCGGCGTGAGCGGCGGACGCAAAGGAGAGTGCAACGGCAAGCGCCGTCGCGGACAGCATCAGCTTCATGTGATTATTCCCGGAAAAATCTTCCGACGCCCCGCGCGTCGTCAATTGATTAATAAAGCATCAATGACGGTTTGCAATGTTTTTGGTCAGCAGTGCTGGAACAATTTGGGACATAAAGCGTGCGTTGACCGTTTCCCGCTGACATTGTTGCTGCAATGCAACACATCGTCCGGACGGTCATAGCGTCGCGCTGCCCGCGGAGGGAACGGTCGCCTCGCGCCGGGCGGACGCCACGTCATGCTGTTCGACGTCGATCCCCGCGTGACCGCCGGCAAGACGCTGACGCTCGACCTTGTCTTCACCGACGGCCGCCGCTTGCCGGCGCGGGCGGTCGCGGCGGGAGATGCCGCGCCGCCATGATCGGCGGCAATGCGCCGCCAGACACGAAGGGCGCGCCGATCGAAACCGGCGCGCCCCTTTTTCGTTTCACCCAGCCGTAATCAGGTGGCGGCGAAGCGCACCGATGTGCGGCGGCGCATCGACGCACCGACCATGCCGAAGCCCGCGATCATCATGGCCCAGGTCGCCGGCTCCGGCACCACCGGCGTCGCCTGCGCGGCGAACGCGGTATAGGCCTGCGCCGTCGTGAAACGATAATTGCCGTTCCCCTGCACGTCGGCACGAAGGTTGTACCCGATCGCATCGAAGGCAGCGAGATCGGTGCCGGTGACCACACCCTGCAAGCCGCCGCACAGATAGGGGTTCATGATACCAATGAAGATGCCGCAGGTGTTCTGCCCGGCGGCGTTAACCGGAGCCTTCCAATGCGATGCCTGAAAGGTATCGCCATTGGCCTGACCCATCGAAAAGCGGGAGTCGCCGTAAAGCTGCGAAACGCCGCCATCGACCGAGAAATATGGCGTATTCTGGGTCGACCAGTCGAGATTTCCCGCCGAGCTGTAGCGATACAGGTCAAGCACACTCATTACGCGGTTGACTTCAAGGGCACCCGCCTTCGTATTGGCCGCTCCCGGTGCCGTGTAGGCATCATAGGTATCGACGCCACTCACGAAGCCGAGCGCATGGCCGATCTCGTGGATCGCGACGCCGATGAAGTCCGACTTGTTCGCATCGATGCCGTCAGTCGGATTATAGTCGAAAGCGAAATTGCTGGAAAAGATGACGGTGCCGTCGCGTGTGCCGGCGTCGGCGGCACCCAACGCCTTGGCGTTCGCCGTGTTGACGCTGAGCACCGAGTTGTTGGCCGACCCGTCGTTGTCGATACGGGTCGCCGTGTCGACATACCCGGTGCCGGCGGCATTGAAGGCGTTGGTGATGGCCGTCACCGCGCCGATTCCCGCGCCCAGCGTACTCACGCCCAGGGGCCGCAGATTCGCCACTGCGGTCCCGTCCAATGCGCTGGAGACGTCGCCGGCGAGCGCGCCGTAGATGTCCGCGACGGCATATCCGGCTGTCACGCTGCTGGTGCTGCCGAGGATGTTGGTTCCCAGCGACTGGATGCCGATGTTGAGCCGCACCGTGATATTATCGGTGAGAACGGACGACCAGTAAGCGGAGGCGATATCGAAGCCATTGCGCGCATTGGTGCCGGCCTCGGCACCGCCGGTATTGTTGAGAACAAACGTAAGCGCCTGCGCCTGGGGCGCAGCGGAGAGCGCCGCGACCGCAACGGCGGCGCGTAGAAACGACCTGGACGTCATGTGAAACCCCCGAATATCGTTGGACGTCGGGCTGAGGTCATCCTCATGCCCGCCCGTGGCGACCCCATGTCGTTAACCTTTTTTGACGGGCGGTTAACGGCTGGTCAACGGTTCCACTCGACAAAAAAAATCTTGCGCCCCACTTTGAAACATGACCGTAGCGCGGCATCGTTCACAGCCGTTCCCAGTCGACGGGCTGATCCCGGTCGATCGCCGCCGTCGCCGCGGGCATCGGATATTTCAGCCCCGTCGCACAGTTGAACAGCACGACCTGCTCGTCCCCGTCCACCTCGCCCGTCCGCAGTGCCGCGTGATAGGCCGCCAGCGTCGCGCCGCCCTCCGGACAGAGCAGCAGACCGTCCTGCTTCGCGCAGGCGTCCACCGCCGACACGATGGCGGGGTCGCCCACCGCCACCGCCTTGCCGCCGCTCTCGCGCACCGCGCGCAGGATCAGGAAGTCGCCGATCGCCTTGGGCACCCGGATGCCGGCCGCGATCGTGTGCGCGTCGTCCCAGCGCTCGGCATGCTCGACGCCCGCCTCGAACGCGCGCACGATCGGCGCGCAGCCGGCCGCCTGCACCGCATACATGCGCGGCCGCTCGGGGCCGATCCAGCCGAGCTTCTCCAGCTCGTCGAACGCCTTCCACATCCCGATCAGGCCGGTGCCGCCGCCCGTGGGGTAGAAGATCGCGTCGGGCAGCGTCCAGCCGAGCTGCGCCGCCAGCTCCAGCCCCATCGTCTTCTTGCCCTCGATCCGATACGGCTCCTTCAAGGTCGAGAAATCGAACCAGCGCCCCTCCGCCGCGCCGCGGCCGACGATCGCGCCGCATTCGTCGATCAGCCCGTTGACGCGATAAACGCGCCCGCCCTGCGCCGCGATCTCGCGCACGTTCACCTCCGGCGTGTCTTCCGGGCACAGGATGATCGTCTCGATCCCGCCGCGGCTCGCATAAGCGGCGAGCGCGGCGCCCGCATTGCCGTTGGTCGGCATCGCGATGCGCGTCACCCCCAGCTCGCGCGCCATGCTGACCGCCATCACCAGCCCGCGCGCCTTGAAGCTGCCGGTCGGCAGACGGCCCTCGTCCTTGACCAGCACGTTGGCGCCGCCGGACGCGGGGATCGGCACGAGCGGCGTCTCGATCTCGCCGAGGCTGACGATGCTCGCGGCGTGGCGCACGGGCAGCAGCTCGCGCCACCGCCACAGGTCGGTCGGCCGACGCTCCAGCTCCTCCCGCGACAGGCCCGCCGCCATCGCGCCAAGATCGTAGCGCACCAGCAACGGTCGCCCGGCCCGCGACAGCCCGTGCAGCGTGTCAGCCGGGTATCGCTCGCCGGTCAGCGAGCACTCCAGGTGCGTGACGAACGTCGGGCGGTCGGCGGTGAGGTTCGGGTTGGGCTGCATGGCGTCCGCCCTACCGCCCCGGCACCGCGAGCGTCCACTTGAACCTGATCAGATCGTAGCTACAGTGCATGGTGGACATCGCATATGACCCGGCCAAGGACGCCATCAACATCGCCAAGCACGGCCTTTCGCTGAGCGAGTTCGCAGGGTTCGACGACACGCCGAAGGTGATTGTTGATTACCGCCGCGACTACGGCGAGGTGCGTTTCCAGGCGCGAGGTCGGATTGCCGGCAGGCCGTTTTGCCTCGTCTATGTCGAGACGCTTAAGGGGATTCGGATCATCAGCCTGCGTCGGGCCCACGAGAAGGAAATACGCCGATATGAACAAGCAGTCAGAGATAATCCCGGATTTTGACAACCCGGATTTCGACGAGAACCCGCATTGGACCGCCGCGGATCTCGCCCGCGCCCTGCCAGCAGACGAGGTTCACCCGGCCCGTATAGTCCACGCGTTGGTACGCGGTCCCCAGCGCGCGCCGACCAAACAGCAGGTGACGCTGCGCCTCGATCTCGACGTGCTCGCCAAATTTCGCGCGACCGGCCCCGGCTGGCAGGCGCGGATCAACGCGGTGCTGAAGGGGGCGGAGCTGTAGGCTCAGTCGAACTCCAGCGCCGCCGCCGCGCCGCCGGACAGATCAAGCGGACGGTCTGGTTTAACCGGGACCGGCTCGCCGCCCGCCATGCCGTCTCCCTTGCGGCCGAGGCGGCCAACTCTCGCCCAGAAGGAATCGATCGGCGTTCGCTTGCCGACCCGCCGAGCGCTTCCTTGCCCGGCCGGCACGTTCGGAACGGGGTCATGGCGCGGCCGCATGATCCTACCCAGCCGCCTTCGCGACGCCGACCAGCGCCGGGCGGAGCAGGCGGTCCTTGATCATGTAGCCGGCCTGCATCTCCTGCACGATCGTGCCCGCGGGCTGATCGCTCGGCACCTCCAGCATCGCCTGGTGGCGATTGGGATCGAGCGTCTCGCCCAGCGCGGCGATCTTGGTGATGCCGTGGCGCGTGAACACGCTGTCGAGCTCGCGCCCGGTCGCCTCCAGCCCGGCGACCAGGCCCTTCATCTTCTCGTCGCCGCGCAGTTCGGCCGGCATGGCGGCGAGCCCGCGCTGCAGGTTGTCCGCCACCGACAGGATGTCGCGCGCGAAGCCCGTCGCGGCGTAATCGCGCGCGCTCGCGGCATCCTTCTCCGCGCGACGACGCAGGTTCTCGGTCTCGGCGCGCGCATACAGCGTCGCCTGCCTGGCCTCGGCCAGCTGCCGCTCCAGCTCGGCCAGGCGATCGTGCTCCGCCACTTCGGGCGCCGCCTCGGCGGTCTCGGTCTTCAGATTGTCGGGGCGCAGGTCTTCGGCCTGCGCCGTCTCGTGCTCGGTCATGATGTCCCTATGTGTCAGCCCATCAGGCGGGCCAGCGTCGCGGCCGTGAAATCCACCATGGGCACGACGCGCGCATAGTTCAACCGAGTCGGCCCGATGACGCCGACCACGCCCACCACGCGCCCGCCCGCGCCATGGAAGGGCCGCGCGATGACCGACGAGCCGGACAAGGCGAACAGGTTGTTCTCCGCGCCGATGAAGATGCGCGTCGCGTCGCCCGCCGCGGCGCTGTCGAGCAGCTGCGCGATGTCCTGCTTGCCGTCGAGATCGTCGAGCAGGTCGCGCACGCGCTCCAGATCCGCCGCGGCGGCCACGTCGATCAGCCGGCCCTGCCCGCGCACGATCAGCACGGGCCGGCGACCGCCGTCCTCGCTCCACACCGCCAGTCCGCGCGCCACCAGGTCGCGCGCCGCGCCGTCCAGCGCCGCGCGTCCGTCCGCCAGATCCTGCTCGACGCGGCGGCTGGCCTCGGCCAGCGTCAGACCGGAGAGCGTCGCGCTCATGTAATTGCCCGCCTCGGCGAGCGCCGACAGGCCCATGTCCGGGGGCAGCGCCATGACGCGGTTCTCGACCGAGCCATCGGCGCTCACCAGCACCGCCAGCGCCTGGCCGGGCCCGAGCGGCACGAAGCCGATCGAGCGCAGCCGCGCCTCCCGCTTGGGCACCATCACCAGCCCGGCGCAGGCCGACAGGCCGGAGAGTGCCGCGGTCGTCGCCGCCAGCGCCTCCTCCACCGGCCCGCCCGCACCGGCGCGCCGCTCGATCTCGGCGCGCTCGTCGGCGCTGGGCTCCAGCGCCTGCATCATGCCGTCGACGAACAGGCGCAGCCCGCGCTCGGTCGGCAGGCGACCGGCGCTGGTATGCGGGCTGGCGAGCAGCCCGCGCTCCTCCAGCTCCTGCATCACCGAGCGGATGGAGGCGGGCGACAGGCTCAGCCCGGCCTGCGCCAGGCTTTTCGAACCGACCGGCAGGCCGTTCGCCAGATAGCCGTCGACCACGCGGCGGAAAATGTCGCGCGCGCGGTCCGACAGCTCGGTGATCGGGGGCGCGGCGCTCATGCTCCCGATCTAGGAGCGCACCGCGCCGCCGTCATCCCTTACCGGTAGCGCCAGCCATTCTGATAGCGATAGCGGTTCTGCCAGTAGCGGCGACCGTCCCAATAGCCGCGGCCGTGATAATAGTTGCCGGTGACGAGCACGGGGCCGGCGCCGCGGCCCGGACCGTAATTGGGGCGGCAATGGCCATAGGGGCCGCGATGGCCGCCGGGGCCACAGCCCTGGGCGGCATTGGCGGGCGCCGAGACGGCGAACGTGGCGCTTGCGGCGAGCGCCAGGGCGATCAGCTTCTTCATGGGGTTTCTCTCCTCATCCGTTACACAACAAGGGCTGCGAGAGCCGCCCCGCATAACGCAGGTTGCTTGCCGCCGTTCCGTCGCCGCCGCCGGCTGACCCTGCCTCCCCGCTGGCGCGACCGTTTCGCGCCGGCTAGGGCGTGGTGCACGCCACCTTAGGAGAGTTGAATGCGCCCCAGCGGCCGCGCGCCAGACCAGATGCGCGCCATCAGCATCGAGCCCCGCTTCACGCGTCATGCGGAGGGCTCCGTGCTGATCGGCTTCGGCGACACGCGCGTGCTCGTCACCGCCAGCGTCGAGGAGCGCGTGCCGCCGTTCCTGCGCGGCAAGGGCGAGGGCTGGGTGACGGCCGAATACGGCATGCTGCCGCGCGCGACGCACACGCGCGGCCAGCGCGAGGCGGCGCGCGGCAAGCAATCCGGCCGGACGCAGGAGATCCAGCGGCTGATCGGCCGCTCGCTGCGCGCCGTGACCGACATGAAGGCCTTGGGCGAGCGCCAGATCGTGCTCGACTGCGACGTGATCCAGGCCGACGGCGGCACCCGCACCGCGTCCATCTCCGGCGCCTGGGTGGCGCTGCGCCTCGCGGTCGACGGGCTGCTCAGGGACGGCAAGCTCACCGCCGACCCGATCGGGCAGAAGATCGCCGCGGTCAGCTGCGGCATCTATCAGGGCACGCCGGTGCTGGACCTCGATTATCCGGAGGATTCCGCGGCCGACGCCGACGCCAATTTCGTGCTGCTGGAAAACGGCCACATTGCCGAGGCGCAGGCGACGGCCGAGCACGCCACCTATGACGAGGAGGCGCTGCTGCGCCTGCTGCGCCTGGCGCGCATCGGCTGCGCGGACATCTTCGCCGCGCAGGCGAAGGCGGTCGCCGCTTGAACCTGGACCTGCCGGGACCGCAGGCCGTGCGCAAGCTCGCGCCCGGCAAGCTGGTGATCGCCAGCCACAACGAGGGCAAGGTGCGCGAGATCAGGGCGCTGCTCGAATCCCACGGCATCGAGCCCGTCTCGGCGAAGCAGCTCGACCTGCCCGAACCGGTCGAGAACGGCACCACCTTCTTCGCCAACGCCGAGATCAAGGCGCGCTCGGCCGCCGACCTGTCGGGGCTGCCGGCGCTCGCCGACGACAGCGGCCTGTGCGTCGATGCGCTGGGCGGCGACCCCGGGGTGCTGACCGCCGACTGGGCGCAAACGCCGACCGGACGCGACTGGAACCTCGCGATGCGCAAGGTCGAGGACGCGCTGGCCGCCAAGGGGCCCGAGGCGGGGCGCGACGCGCATTTCGTGTGCGTCCTCGCGCTCGCCTGGCCGGACGGCCATGTCGAATGGTTCGAAGGCCGTGCCGAGGGCTCGCTGACCTGGCCGCCGCGCGGCACCGTCGGCTTCGGCTACGATCCGGTGTTCGTGCCGGCCGGCGACACCCGCACCTACGCCGAACTGGAGCCGGCGGAGAAACACGCGGTCAGCCACCGGGCGGATGCGTTCCGGCAGCTGGTCGCGGGGGTATTCTAGCTGCGGTCAGGGAGCCGTCGCCACGCCCTTGTCGTCGCGATCGCGGCCCCAAAGGCCAGCAGTGCGGCGACCGACCGGTTCGACAGCGGTAAGCGGACGAGCAGCGGCGGCGCGGCCACAATCAAGGCCAGCGTCGGGATATGCTAGCGCGGGGCGATATCGGGATAGGGCTGCCGGACGTTGACGAGCGCAACGGCGAGCGCGAGCACGACGATCATCGTCCGCTGCGGCGAGGGCAGGCGTCGGCAGGTGTCGAGATCGCCGGTCGTCGCGGTGATGTCGCATCTGCCGTTCCGCCCGGCAATGCGGGCGCGCTGTCCTACGCGGCCGGCGCGCGCTAGGCGGATCGCGATGCCGTCTCCCGACGCCCCCTCGCTGCGCCGCGCTTCCGCCCCCGGCGCGGCGCGGACCTGGACGAATCGTGGGGGATGTAGTGTCCAGGTTCGAGTCGCACGCGACGCTGCCGCCGATTCGGAAGAGCGCGCGAGCCGGACCGACCTCGCCCTCTATGTCCACTGGCCGTTCTGCGTCTCGAAATGTCCCTATTGCGACTTCAACAGCCATGTCCGCGCCGCCGTCGATCAGGACGCATGGCGCGAGGCGCTGCTCGCGGACCTCGCGCATGAGGCGGGTCTGACCTCTGGTCGCCGGCTCACGTCGGTGTTCTTCGGCGGGGGTACGCCCTCGCTGATGCCGCCGGCCACCGTCGCCGCGGTGCTCGGCGGGGCGGAGCGGCATTGGGGCTTCGCGGCCGACGTCGAGATCACGCTGGAGGCGAATCCCTCGTCGGTCGAGGCGGCGCGCTTCGCCGATCTCGCCGCGGCCGGGGTCAACCGCGTGTCGCTGGGCCTGCAGGCGCTGGACGACGCGGCGCTGCGCTTCCTCGGTCGCGCGCACGACGTGGCGGAAGGGCTGGCGGCGCTCGCCACCGCGCAGGCCACCTTCCCCCGCGTCTCCTTCGACCTGATCGCCGCGCGTCCCGGCCAGTCGCTCGCCGCCTGGGAGGCCGAGCTCGCCCGCGCGCTCGGCTGCGGGACCGAGCACCTGTCGCTCTACCAGCTCACCGTCGAGCCCGGCACCCGCTTCGCCACCGAGGCTGCCGCCGGCCGGCTCACGCTGCCCGACGGCGACGGCGCCGCCGACCTGTTCGAGGCGACGCGCGCGATGACCGCCGCCGCCGGGCTGCCCGCCTACGAGACCTCGAACCACGCGCGGCCGGGCGCGGAGAGCCGGCACAACCTGACCTATTGGCGCTACGGCGACTATGTCGGGATCGGCCCCGGCGCGCATGGTCGGCGCGGAAACGCGGCCACGGTGCGGCATCGCAAGCCCGAGAACTGGCTGGGCGCGGTCGCGCGCAACGGGCACGGGATCGCGGGCGAGGAGATGCTGGACCCGCTCACCCGCGCGACCGAGGCGCTGCTGATGGGGCTGCGGCTGGCCGAAGGCGTCGACCTCCGCCGTATCACCGCTTTAGCGGGCGGTGACG
This sequence comes from uncultured Sphingomonas sp., assembly GCF_964250165.1. GTDB lineage: Bacteria > Pseudomonadota > Alphaproteobacteria > Sphingomonadales > Sphingomonadaceae > Sphingomonas. The sequence goes on from NZ_CAXUEK010000034.1 coordinate 10,603, forward strand.
CGCCGATCGATCGCGCCGCGGTCGGGCGACTGGAGCGGCTGGGTCTCGTTACGCTCGCCGGCGAGCGGCTGCGAGTGAATGAGGCCGGCGCGCTGCTGCTCGACGCAATCCTGCCGGAGATCGTCGCCTCTCCCCTCCCGCCTGCGGGAGGGGTCGGGGGAGGGCATGTCAGGAATCACGTCGCGAGCGAACACGCCCTCCCCTAACCCCTCCCGCAAGCGGGAGGGGTATCAGCGCCCGAACCCGCCCGGCGCCGGCGACACCACCACCGTCGTGCCGCCGCGGATCTCCTGCACCTCCAGCGCGCGCTCCGCCACGCCGTCGCGGCCGAACCGGAACGCGCCGTCGATGCCGGAAAAACCGTCCGGGTCGCGCAGCCGTGGCTCGGGGAAGCGCGCGCCGATCGGCCAGTCGCGCGCCATCCTCACCGTCAGCAGCACCGCGTCATAGCCCAGGCTGGCGAGGCGATACGGCCCGGCGCCGAAGCGGCCCCGGTATCTCGTCGCAAACTGGCGATACAGCGTGTCCGACACGCTGGCGAACCACGCGCCCGCCAGCTGCGGCCGTGCGGCGATGCCGCTCTCGGTGTTCCACAGCTCGGTTCCGAGCAGGTGCGCGCCCGTCGACCCGCGCCTGAGCGGGGCCGCCGCCGCCGCCGCGCTCGCGCCGCCGTCGGCCACCAGCACCGCGCCATACGGACCCTTGGCCGCCACCCGCGCCGCCGCCGCGCTCAGCGCGCCCGGCGCGCGCTGGAACGTCTGGAGCGACACGACCTGGCCGCCGGCCGCCTCCACTGCGCGCAGGAACGCCGTGGATGCGCGCTCGCCGTAAAGCCCGTTCGGCATCAGCCCGGCGAAGCTCGTCACGCCGCGCCCGCGCGCATAGCCGACGACCCGCTGCACGGACTGCGCCGGCGCATAGCCCATCACGTAAACGCCCGGCCCGGCCACGCTCGCGTCGTTGGAGAAGCTCAGCACCGGCACGCCGGCGGCGCGCGCGATCGGCCCGACCTGCCGCGCATCGTCGGCGAGCAGCGGCCCCAGGATCAGCTGCGCGCCCTCGTCGATCGCGCGCCGCGCCGCCGCCGCCGCGCCGCCCCCGGTTCCATTGGCGGCGGTGTCGTATTCGGTGACCCTGATCTGCGTCGCGTTGGTATCGAGCAGGGCCAGCTGCGTCGCATTGGCGATCGAGCGGCCAACGCCGGCATTGGCCCCCGACAGCGGCGCCAGCAGCGCGACGCGGTTGCGCTGGGTATCGCGCGGGATCCCGGTCTCCACCTCGGGAGGCCGCTCGGCGGCGCGGGGTGGCGGCGGCGCCTCCACCGGCGCGCGCGGCACCACGGTGGAGCACGCCGCGAGCAGCGCCGTGGCGGCCAGCGCGCAGGCCCGCGCCGCCCAGCCCCGTTGCCTGCGCTCCCGTTGCGCCATAACCCCTCTCCCATGAACGCTTTAGCGCCAGGTCTCTACATCGTGGCGACCCCGATCGGCAATCTCGGCGACCTCGGCACGCGGGCGGCCGATATCCTCGCGCGCGCCGACCTGCTGGCGGTGGAGGACAGCCGCGTGACCGCGGGGCTGCTCCGCCACATCGGCATCAAGCGGCCGATGACGCCGTACCACGATCACAATGCCGACGCCGTCCGCCCGGGCCTGGTCGCGCGGCTGGCGACGGCGGCGGTGGCGCTGGTCAGCGACGCGGGCACGCCGCTGATCTCCGACCCCGGCTACAAGCTGGTGCGCGACGCGCGCGCCGCGGGACATGCGGTCGTGACGATCCCCGGCCCCTGCGCGGCGGTGGCGGCGCTGACGCTGGCGGGGCTGCCGACCGACCGCTTCCTGTTCCTGGGCTTCCTGCCGCCCAAGGCGCAGGCGCGGGCCGCCGCGATCGCCGAGGTGGCGGGCGTCCGCGCGACGCTGGTGCTCTACGAGAGCGGCCCCCGCCTCGCCGCCTGCCTCGCCGCGCTGGCCGATGGGCTGGGCGACCGCGACGCGGCGGTAACGCGCGAGATCACCAAGCGGTTCGAGGAGGCGGTGACGGGCACGCTGTCGACGTTGGCCGCCCGCTATGCCGACGCCCCGCCCAAGGGCGAGATCGTGATCGTCGTTGCCCCGCCGGGCGAAGCTGCCCCCGCCGCCGCGGACGAGGTGGAAGCGGCGCTGGCCGAAGCCCTCACCCGCCTCCCCGCCGCCAAGGCCGCCGGCGAGGTGGCCAGGCGGTTCGGCGCCGACCGGAAGGCGCTCTATGCGAGGGCGCTGGCGCTGAAAGCGCGGTAACTCCCCTCCCGCTTGCGGGAGCGGCTGGGGTTGGGCATGTCAAGCGGAGTGTCGCCCAACACCCCCTCCCCCATCCCCTCCCGCAAGCGGGCGGGGGACACGCTCAAGCGCCAGGCCGCCGACGGCTTCGGCCGCCGCGGCGAGGATGCCGCAGCAGCCTGGCTGGAGCGCCGCGGCTGGACCGTCCTCGCCCGCCGTGTGAAGACCAAGGCGGGCGAGATCGACCTGATCGCGCGCCGCGATCGCCTGGTCGCCTTCGTCGAGGTCAAGACCCGCAAGACCGCCGCCGAGCTCGACTTCGCGATCGACGAGCAGCGCCTGTCCCGCGTCGCCGCCGCCGCCGAGCTGCTGATGGGCCGCTATGCGGAAGCAGGCGACGACATCCGCGTCGACGTCCTCCTCCTCGCTCCCGGCACCCCGCCCCGCCACATCGAGAATGCGTGGCTGACGTAATCGTCACGCCGGGCTTGTCCCGGCATCCACCCCCGTTCTAGGCGCGAACCTCCGCAAAGACGTTCCGCGCCCGGTGCGACAGGGGACCCCGGCACAAGGCCGGGGTGACGGCAGGAGAAAAGCATGTCCCTCACCGTCGCCGTCCAGATGGACCCGCTCGACCAGATAAATATCGCCGGCGATTCCACCTTCGCGCTGATGCTGTCGGCGCAGGCGCGCGGGCACGCACTGTTCCACTATGCCGCCGAGGACCTGAACTACCGCGACGGCCGCGTCTGGGCGCAGGCGCATCCCGTCACCGTCCGGCGCATCACCGGCGACCACTTCACCTTCGCCGATCCCGTCCGCCTCGATCTCGGTGCGCAGACGGACGTCGTGCTGATGCGGCAGGACCCGCCCTTCGACCTCGGCTACATCACCGCCACCCACCTGCTCGAACGCATCGCGCACGAGACGCTGGTGGTGAACGACCCCGCCAGCGTCCGCAACGCGCCCGAAAAGGTGTTCGTCCTCGACTATCCCCACTTCATGCCGCCGACGCTCGTTACCCGCAGCCTCGCCGAGGCGCGTGCCTTCCTCCACGAACATGGCGAGATCGTCGTCAAGCCGCTCCACGGCAACGGCGGCAAGGCGATCTTCAAGGTCGGGCGCGAGGGCGAGAACCTGTCCGCACTGATCGAGGTATTCAACCAGACCTGGCGCGAGCCGCACATGCTCCAGGCCTTCCTTCCCGCCGTGGCGCGGGGCGACAAGCGCATCGTGCTCGTCGACGGCGCGGTCGCCGGCGCGATCAACCGCCTGCCGGGCGAAGGCGAGTTCCGCTCCAACCTCGCGGTCGGCGGCTCGGCGGCGAAGACCGAGCTGACCGGGCGCGAGCGGGAAATCTGCGCCGCGCTCGGCCCGGAGCTGAAGAATCGCGGCCTGCTCTTCGTCGGCATCGACGTCATCGGCGGCGAGTGGCTGACCGAGATCAATGTCACCTCCCCGACCGGCATCGTCGCAATCGAACGCTTTGATGGGACGGATGTGGCCGGGCTGATCTTGGATGCCATCGAGACGAAGGTGGCATCGCGGTGAACCCACGGCTCGTGATCACCGATAGCTATCTTCAACGTATCCAAATCGCGGTTGCGGCCGGCGACCACGCGGCGCCCTTCCGCGACTTTCTCGATAATTGGCACGCATTTGAACACGGACCGCCCTTCATAACGAAAGGACTCAGGCCGATTTGGTTCAATAACCCTTGTGCCTGGCAGCAGCGGGACATGCTAAATGCAATGCACTTTGTGTCTGCCGATGCGCGTGAAGTGCTTGATCGTGCAAAGGCCGACACCGCTAACTTTATTGCCCTGCGAATGTCGAAAGACGCCTCGACCCGCTTGGTTGTTGATCATGCAATTCCCCTGCGAGTCTTGCGCCAGCGGGTATTCGAAGACCGCGCACTTGCCGACACTGATGCCCTTAAAGCTTACCTCAAGAGTCACTACCGGCTGGCGGTCATCACGCACGCCGAGGACCAGCGGCTAAACCGGCTGAAACTACGCAGCGCCATGCCTGGTAATTGGGACGGGCAGAACACTTGGGCACGCTACGAAGCCGCCGGCATCGTGTGACGCTCACGCCCTCGGATGCGCGTTCCGATACACATCCAGCAAATGCGCCGCATCGACCGCGGTATAGATCTGCGTCGAGCTGAGGCTCGCATGGCCGAGCAGCTCCTGGAGCTGGCGCAGGTCCGCCCCCCGCCCCAGCAGGTGCGTCGCAAACGAGTGGCGCAGCGCGTGCGGCGTCGTCCGCCCGTCCAGCCCCAGCCGCACCCGCGCCGCGCGCACCGAGCGCCGCACCACCGCCGCCGACAGCGGTCCGCCCTTCGCCCCACGAAACAGCGGTTCAGCCCCCGCCGCGCGCCACGGCGTCTGCGCCGCATAGGCGTCGATCGCCGCGCGCACCTGCGGTAGCAGCGGCACGATCCGCGTCTTGCTCCGCTTGCCCGTCACGGTCAGCACGTCGCCCAGCGGCAGCACGCTCGCGGGCAGCGCGGTCGCCTCGCCGATGCGTAAGCCAGCGCCATAGAGCAGCAGCAGCACCGCCCAGTCGCGCGCGCCGATCCACGGCTCGGCGGCGTCGTCCGCCACCTCCTCCGCCAGCGCCACCGCCTCGGCCGGCGCGATCGGGCGGGGCACGCCCCGTTTCACCTTCGGCCCGCGCAGCCGCGGCGCGTCCGCCTCGGCCCAGGCGAGGAACCCGCGCACCGCCGACAGCTCGCGCGCGGCCGACGCATTGCCTAACCCTTCGCCGCGCCGCTGCGCCAGGAACGCGCGCAGATCCGCAGCCGTGATCTCCCCCAGACGCGCGTCCGGCGGCTCGCCCCAATGGCCGGAAAGAAACGCCAGCAGCCGCTCCGCCGTCGCTCGATAGGCGCGCACGGTATGCGCCGATCGCCGCCGATCGCGCGCGAGGTGGTGGGCGTAGAGGGTGGCAAGCTGGTTCAACTACGTCGTCACCCCGGCCTCGTGCCGGGGTCCACTGCAGGACTGGCCCGCCGGCGCGCGTAAATCCTGGCGACAGGCATGAACGACGGTGGATGCCGGCACAAGGCCGGCATGACGGGGTAGGCTTTCCGTCGACTCCCCCAGACTCCATATGCCCGGCCATGTCCCGCGCCCGCGTCCTCGTCCTCAACGCCGCGCTCGGCCCGCTCGACTATCGCGTCCCGCACGGCATGACGGTCGAGCCCGGCTCGATCGTCGTCGCGCCGCTCGGACCGCGGCAGCTGCTGGGCAGCGTGTGGGAACCCGAGCGCCTCCCCTCGGCCGCCGAGGTCGGCGACAACCGGCTGCGCCCGCTCCTCGCCGTCGCCGACGTGCCGCCGCTGCGCGAGCCGCTGCGCCGCCTGATCGAGTGGACCGCCGACTATTATCTCGCCCCGCCCGCCGCGGTGCTGCGCATGACGCTCGCCTCGACCAGCGCGCTGGAGGGCGCGCGGCTCCTCATCGAATATCGCGCCACCGGCGAGCGCCCCGCCCGCCTCACCCCGCAGCGGGAGCAGGCGCTCGACCGCATCGGCGACCGCCAGGGCCTGATTCGCGAGCTTGCGACGATTGCCGGCGCATCGGACGGCGTCATCCGCGGCCTGGTGAAGTGCGGGGCGATCGAAGCGGTCGAGGTCGACATCGACAGCCCCTACCCGGTCCCCGACCCGGACCACGCGCCGCCTGAGCTATCGGCCGACCAGCAGGCTGCCGCGACCACCCTCGCCACGGACGTCGCCGCCCGCGCCTTCCGGCCCACCCTGCTCGACGGCGTCACCGGCTCGGGCAAGACGGAGGTGTATTTCGAGGCGGTCGCCCAGGCCCTCCGGGATGGCCGGCAGGCGCTGGTCCTGCTCCCCGAGATCGCGCTGACCGAGCCTTTCCTGCAGCGCTTCCACGCCCGTTTCGGCTGCGAGCCGGTCGCCTGGCATTCCGGCCTGCGCTCCACCCAGCGCCGCCGCGCGTGGCGCGCGATCGCGTGCGGCGAGGCGCGGGTGACGGTCGGCGCCCGCTCGGCGCTGTTCCTGCCCTACCAGGACCTCGGCCTGATCGTCGTCGACGAGGCGCACGAGACCAGCTTCAAGCAGGAGGAGGGCGTCCACTACCATGCTCGCGACGTGGCGGTCATGCGGGGCAAGTTCGAGGATTGCCCGGTGGTCCTCGCCTCCGCGACGCCGGCGATCGAGACGCGCCAGCAGGTCGCGACCGGCCGCTACGCCGAGCTCCAACTCCCCGCCCGCTTCGGGCTGGCCCAGCTCCCCGCGATCGAGCCGATCGACCTGCTCGCCGAGCCGCCCGAGCGCGGCCGCTGGCTGTCGCCGCCGCTGGTCGCCGCGATGCGCGAGACGCTCGACCGCAAGGAGCAGGTGCTGCTGTTCCTCAACCGCCGCGGCTACGCCCCGCTGACGCTGTGCCGCGCCTGCGGCCACCGCTTCCAGTGCCCCAATTGCACCGCCTGGATGGTCGAGCACCGCCTGACGCGCCGGCTCGCCTGCCACCATTGCGGCCATGCCGAGCCGACGCCGCGCGCCTGCCCGGAGTGCAAGGCCGAGGACAGCCTGGTCGCCTGCGGCCCCGGCGTCGAGCGCATCGCCGACGAGGTCGCGGCGCTGTTCCCCGAGGCGAAGACGGCCGTCGTCACCTCCGACACCATCTGGTCGCCGGCCAAGGCGGCGGAGTTCGTCGGGCGGATGGAGGCGGGCGACATCGACGTGGTGGTCGGCACGCAGCTGGTGACCAAGGGCTATCACTTCCCCAACCTGACGCTGGTCGGCTGCGTCGACGCCGATCTGGGGCTGGAGGGCGGCGACCTGCGCGCGGCCGAGCGCACCTTCCAGCAGATCCGCCAGGCCGCCGGCCGCGCCGGCCGCGGCGAGAAGCCCGGCCGCGTCTTCCTCCAGACGCACAGCCCGGGCGCGGCAGTGATGCGCGCGCTGGTGACGGGCGACGCCGATGCCTTTTACGAGGCCGAGACCGACGCGCGGCGCGAGGCCGGCGCGCCTCCCTTCGGCCGCTACGCCGCGATCATCGTCTCGTCCGAGGACCAGCCCGCCGCGCTGGAGATCGCGCGCCTGATCGGCCGCGCCGCGCCGGCGGTGGACGGTATGCACTGTTACGGCCCCGCTCCCGCCCCGCTCGCCATGTTGCGCGGCCGGCACCGCTATCGCCTGCTCGTCCACGCCCGCCGCGCGCTCGACGTGCAGGACGTCATCCGCGACTGGCTCGGCGCGCTCGAATGGCCGGCCAAGGTGCGGGTGACGGTCGACGTCGACCCCTATAACTTCCTCTAGCTCCTCCCCGGGACGGGGAGGGGAACCGCCGGGCGCAGCACGGTGGTGGAGGGGGGCCGTCACGAGGACGATTGCCGGGAGGGCCGCCGCGGCGAAGCCGCGTCGTCGGTCGCAGCTGCGCTACGCCGGCCGCGCTCGGCCGTCTCGCGACCAGCTTGCGCTGCTTTGCGTGCGCCCTATCGCGTCGCGTTATACTTCAGTTGCTCGTCCGTCAGCTGGAAGCCCACCAGCGCCTCGAAGCTGGTGCGGAGCACCGCCGCGCGCACTTCCGGGCGGCTCAGCGGGTCGATCGCCGCGTCCTCCTGCCCCGCCTTGCGCTTCTCGGTGATGCGCTTCTTGATGTCGTCGGGCAGCGTCGCCGCCGCGCGCGTCACCAGCGTCGTCGCCGTGCCGGACGCCTGCGCCCGGTCCCGACCCGCGTCGAAGTGCAGCGCCACCCGGCCGACCCGCTTCGCCACCACGGCGCTGCCGCCGCGGGTGATGACGATGAAATAGGGCAGCGTCACGTCGCGCGCCGCGTCAGTGTGCCGCCGCCGTGCCTGGACGTCGAAGGTGACGTCCGTCTGGATCTGGTCGCCCTGGTCGCCGCAGGTGGATCGCACGTTGGTCATCGTCGCGGCCAGATCGATCGCGTCCGCGTCGCGCCGGTCGGCGGGATCGAACAGCGTCACGTCACCGGTCGCCGCCGGAACCGCCACCGTCGGGCAGGCGGAACGCACCGCCGCCACGCCCGTGCCGGTCTCGTCCAGATCGCCCTTGCCCGCGCAGCCGGCCAGGACCACCGCCGCCGCCAGAATGCCTGCCAAACTCTTCACGTGTGTTACGCCTTTTCCCGTCGCAGGACAGCAGCGCCATAGGAACCGGCTTTGCCCCGCGCAAGCGATGGGGTAGGGCGCGGCCTGTCGTGGCCAAGCCCGCCCTCCAGCTACTGATCGCCGCGCCGCGCGGTTTCTGCGCGGGCGTGGACCGCGCGATCCGCATCGTCGAGCTGGCGCTGGAGCAACGGGGCGCGCCCGTCTTCGTCCGCCACGAGATCGTCCATAACCGCTTCGTGGTCGACGGCCTGCGGGCGAAGGGCGCGGTGTTCGTCGAGGAGCTGGACGCGGTGCCGGACGGCGCGCCCGTGGTGTTCTCGGCGCATGGGGTGCCCAAGACGGTGCCGGCCGCCGCACGTGACCGCGGCCTCGCCTATCTCGACGCGACCTGCCCGCTGGTGTCCAAGGTCCATCGCCAGGCGGAGCGACTGGTCGCGGCCGGGCGGCACATCGTCTTCATCGGCCATGCCGGCCATCCCGAGGTGATCGGCACCTTCGGCCAGGTCCCGGCGGGTACGATGACGCTGGTCGAGACGGCGGCGGATGTGGCGGCGCTCGCGCCCGCCGATCCCGCCAATCTCGCCTTCCTCACCCAGACGACGCTGTCGGTGGACGACACCGCAGCGGTGGTCGCGGCGCTACGCGCCCGCTTCCCCGCAATCCTGGGCCCGCGCGGCGAGGACATCTGCTACGCCACCGCCAACCGCCAGGCGGCGGTCAAGGCGATCGCGGCCGCTTGCGATGCCATGCTGGTGATCGGCGCGCCCAACTCCTCCAACTCGGTCCGGCTGGTCGAAGTGGCCGAACGCGAGGGCACGCGCGCCGCGCTGGTCCAGCGCGCCGACGAGCTCGACTGGAGCTTCCTGGAAGGCGTCCGCACGCTCGGCCTCACCGCCGGCGCGTCCGCCCCCGAATGCCTGGTCCGCGAGCTGGTCGACCGCCTCGCCGAGCGCTTCGACATCGTCGAGCAGGAGGTCGAGATCGGCCGCGAGACCATCGCCTTCAAGCTGCCGCGAGGGTTGCGCGAGGCCGCTTGACCCGTCATGCCGACCGGGTGCCGGCATTGCGCGCGAACTCCATTTCCCCGGACCCCTGTCGTCGTCGCCCCGCGCGCTGACCATGGCCGTCTACACCCATGTCTCCGCCGAGGCGCTCGCCGCCTTCCTTGCCCGCTACGATGTGGGCGAGCTCGTCTCCGCCAAGGGCATCGCCGAGGGCGTCGAGAACTCCAACTATCTGCTCGACACCACGCAGGGCCGCTTCATCCTCACCCTCTACGAACGGCGCGTCGCCGCGGGCGACCTGCCCTATTTCCTGGCGCTGCTCGATCATCTTGCCGGACGCGGCGCACCGGTGCCGCCCGCCATCGCCGACCGTCAGGGCGTCGCGATCCAGGAGCTGGAGGGGCGCCCGGCGTGCCTGATCCGCTTCCTGCCCGGCGTCTCCGTTTCGCACCCCACGCCCGCACAGGCGCTCGCCGCCGGCCGGTCCTTGGGCGCGCTGCATCGTGCGGCGGTCGACTTCCCGTTGCGCCGCGCCAACAGCATGGGCGCGGCGAGCTGGCAGCCGCTGTTCGAGCGGTGCGGCCGCAGCCTCGACCGGATCGCGCCCGGCCTTCACGACGCGATCGGCGCGGCGCTCGACCGCGTGCTCGCCGATTGGCCGGACCGCTACGGCCAGCGCACGACGATCCACGCCGATCTGTTCCCCGACAACGTGCTGATGCGCGGCGACGAGGTGACCGGCCTGATCGATTTCTATTTCGCCTGCACGGACCTGCGCGCCTACGATCTCGCGGTCGCGCACACCGCCTGGAGTTTCGATGCGACCGGGAGGCAGCACGATGCGGCGGTCGGCGATGCGCTGATGCGGGGCTATGGGGAGCACGCCGCGCTCAGCAGTTATGAGCGCAAGGCGTTCCCGACGCTGGCTGCCGGCGCGTGCCTGCGCTTCACCCTGTCGCGCGCGTGGGACTGGCTCAACACGCCCGCCGACGCGCTCGTCACCCGCAAGGACCCGCTGGCGTACTGGCGCCGGCTGTCCGCGTATCGCCCGGAGCTGCTGGCGTGACCGAACTGCCGCTGGTCGAGGCGTTCACCGATGGCGCGTGCAAGGGCAATCCGGGCCCGGGCGGCTGGGGCGCCGTGCTGCGCGCCAAAGACGAACGGGGCTGCGAGCGGGAGAAGGAGCTGTCGGGCGGCGAGGCGCTCACCACCAACAACCGCATGGAGCTGACCGCCGCGATCGAGGCGCTGAACGCGCTCAAGAAGCCGTGCCGGGTCAAGCTCTCCACCGACAGCCGCTATGTCATGGACGGGCTGACCAAATGGATCCACGGCTGGCGCAGGAACGGCTGGCGGACGGCGGACAAGAAGCCGGTCAAGAATGCCGAGCTGTGGCAGGCGCTGGTCGCGGCGGCGGCGCGGCACCGCGTCGAATGGGAATGGGTGAAGGGCCATGCCGGCCACCCGGAGAACGAACGCGCCGACACGCTGGCGAGCAACGCGGCGAAGGTGTTCACTCGTTCCTCCCCGGGACGGGGAGGGGGACCACCGCCGCAGGCGGCGGTGGAGGGGGATCAGTCACCAGCGCCACCCCGGGATCAAAGCCCTCTCCACCAAGCCGCTTCGCGCCTTGGTCCCCCTCCCCGTCCCGGGGAGGATTAGCTGCCCTACGTCTCCTCGACGGGGGCGCCGGGGCCGTTCTTCAGCACCGACGCGATCGCGTTGCGCGCCGCGTCCTTGCGGGTGTAGCCCTCGGTCCAGAAGATCGTCTCGCCATTGTGCTTGAACTTGGCGACATATTCACCCGCCTTGTTCTGCTCGATCACGAACTTGTGCGGCATAGCTGCCTCCTCTGCAGGTCAACTCCGACTGACACCGAAGCGGGTCGGAGAATAGCGCGCCGGATCGACCCCGGCCGGCATCTCGCCCCGACCGAGCAGCAGGGCCGCCGCCAGCTCGGCCGCCGCGGGCGCGGTCTGGATGCCGAAACCGCCCTGCCCCGCCGCCCAGAAGAAGCCGGGCACCTGCGGGTCGAAGCCATAGACCGGCAGCCGGTCGGGCGCGAAGCTGCGCAGGCCCGCCCAGCGCCGTTCGACCGCGGTCACGCGCCAGTCGACCACGCCCTCGAAGCGATCGATGGCGATCGCCACGTCCAGCTCCTCGGGCGCGACGTCGTGCGGATCGACCGGCGTCTCGTCATGCGGGCTCAGCCACAGCTTCCCGCCTGCCTCCGGCTTGAAGTAGAAGCGCCCGGCGATGTCGGCGACATGCGCCATGCCCTCGGGCGCCGCGCGCTCGGTCCTGAGCTGCGCCATCGTGCGCCGATAGGGCTGGATGCCGAGCGGCCGCACGCCGGCCAGCACCGCGACGGCATCGGCCCAGGCGCCGGCCGCGTCGACCAGCACGTCCGCGACGAACTCCCCCGCGGTGGTCGTGATGCGCCAGCGGCCCTCCCGCCGCTCGGCCGCCTCCAGCCTTGCGCCCGTCGCGAGCGCCGCGCCGTTCCGCTTCGCCGTCGCCAGCGCCGCCCCGTGCATCCCGCCCACGTCAATATAGGCGCAGCTCGGCTCCAGCACCCCGTGCACCCAATCGGGGCGCAATCCGGGCACCAGCGCCGCCGGGTCGACCCGGCGAAGGGGGATTGCCGTGCCCGCGAATGCAGCGATGAAGGCGTCGATCCTGCCCTCGTCCTCGGCCCGGCCGATATGGAGCGAGCCGAGCGGCTCCAGCCACCCGCCCGTCGCGAACGCCGCCGCCGAGGCGCTGGTCAGCGGCTGGATGGCGGGGCCGCCATAGGTCTCCGACCAGAACGCCGCCGAGCGCCCGGTGGAGTGGTAGCCCGGCTGGTCCTCGGCTTCGAGCAGCAGCACGCGGGCATGCGGCGCCAGCGCCGCGGCCAGCGTCGCGCCGACGATCCCCGCCCCCACGATCGCCACGTCCTGACCGCTCATCGCTGCACCTCCCGCGCCAGGAACGCGTCGATCGCGCCAAAGGCCCGGCCGCGCACTGCCGGCGCTTCGCGCAGCACCTCGTGCCCCGCTTCCGACCCGAACCGCATCACCTCGGCGCGCGGCATCCGCGCCGCGACCCGCCGCGCCGCCGCGGGCACCACCAGCCGATCGCGCTCGGGGACGAGGAACAGCACGGGCACGTCCAGCGCCGTGAGCCGCGGATCACGCTCCAGCGCCGCGCCGGCGCGGAACGATTCGGCGACCCAGCCCCAGCTCGGCGGCCCGAGCCTAAGGCGCGGATCGGCGGCCTGCCACCAGCGGCTGTCCTGCTCCGGCCCGCGCGTGGCGGTCAGGCGGGCGAGGCGTCGCGCCTGGCCGGCCGGGCTGTCGTCCCACCGCCACGCACCGCGCGAGGCGTCACCACGCCCCGCCATGGTTCGGGCCAGCCGGCCGCCCAACCGCTGCCCGATCGGCGAGCGCACGCGGATCATCGGCGCGCTCAGCACCGCCGCGTCCGGCCGCACGCCGCCCGCCAGCATCGCCGCGAGCGCAAAATGCGCGCCCATCGAGTGCGCCAGCAGCACGTGCGGCCCTTCACCCGTCGTCCACCCGGCCCAGAACGCCGCCAGATCGTCGCGGTGGACCGCGAACCGCTCGGCATGTCCCACCTCCGGATCGTGCCCCAGCCGCCCGGAGCCGCCCTGCCCGCGCCAGTCGAACGAGGTCACCGACCAGCCCTGCCCATGCAGATGTGCGGCGACGCCCAGATATTTCTCGATCACGTCCGAGCGGCCACCCAGTACCAGTACCCGCCCGCACCCGCCCGGCGCCGGCCAGTCGAACCGGCGATGCGCCCACCCGTCCGGCGCGTGCCAGCGCGACAGGCGCGCCTCGGGCGGCAGGGCAGTCGGCAGGGGCGGCGCGCTGGTCATCGGTCGGGCCGGCTGGTTACGTTTTCATAAGGGCTGACGTCTAGAGCCCGCGTTCATGGGGGTTAACGTCGCCGCGCTGGTTCTGTTGGCCATGCTTGGCCTGCTGCTGCTGGCGGCAGGCATCGAGGACGCGCGCCGGCGCACCATCGCCAACGCCACCAACGCCGCCGTCGCGCTGCTCGCGCCCGCCTGGTGGTGGACGCAGGGGCTTCGTCTCTGGCCGGATGTGGCGGCGCAGCTGGGGTTGGCGGTGATCGTCCTCCTCGTCTTCGCCGGCGTGTTCGCGGCCGGGCTGATGGGCGGCGGCGACGTCAAGCTGATCGCCGCGCTCGCGCTGTGGCTGCCCGCGTTGCCATTCCTGGCGATGCTGACGGCGATGTCGCTCGCCGGTGGCCTCGTCACCCTGCTGGTGCTGGCGGACCATCGGTTCCGGTCGCGCGAGGGCCGGCCCGAGATCCCCTACGGCGTCGCGATCGCCCTAGCCGGGCTGCTCGCGCTGCGCGAACCGATCCTTAACCAATGGGCATGATGCTTAACGGCCGGGCAACCGAGCGGGCCGTGACCCGAAAGGCACGAGTGAAGCATGGATAGTCGCAAGGTCATTTTGCTGGTCGGCGCGCTGATCGTCGCGGGTCTTACCGCCTTTTTCGCGCGCACGCTGATGATGGGCTCGGCCGCGCCGCAGGCGAACGCGATGGGCATGCCCGTCGCCCCCGTCGACGGGCCCGAGGTGCTGGTCGCGACCCGCGCGCTGCCGGTCGGCACCATCCTCGACGCCACTGCGCTGCAGTTCAAGCCCTGGCCCAAGGAGCTGGTGGACAACGCCTATTACCTGCGCACCACCACCGACGTGAAGGCGCTGGCAGGCACGGTGGTGCGCAATCCCATCACCGCCGGCCAGCCGCTGACGCAGGGTGCGCTGGTGAAGCCCGGCGATCGCGGCTTCCTCGCCGCCGCGCTCGGGCCGGGCATGCGCGCGGTCACCGTGCCGGTATCGACGCAGGCGGCGGTCGCGGGCTTCGTGTTCCCGGGCGACCGCATCGATCTGGTGCTGACCCAGTCGGTCGCGGGTGGCGGCGACGGCCCGCCGCTCAAGGTGTCGGAGACGGTGGTGCGCAACATGCGCGTCCTCGCCACCGACCAGCGCACCGACAACACGGTGGGCGAGGACGGCAAGACCGTGGTCAAGACCTTCTCCACCGTCACCGTCGAGGCGACGCCCAAGATCGCCGAGCAGATCGCGGTGGCGCAGACGCTGGGCTCGCTGTCCCTGTCGCTGCGCTCGATCGCGGACAATTCGACGGAGCTGGAAGAGGCGATCGCGTCCGGCGCGGTGAAGGTGCCCAACAGCGCCGATCCCAAGGCGGAGAAGGCGATGATGGTCCAGCTCGCCACCCAGCCGACCAGCGGCAACCCGAGCTTCGCGACGGGCGCCGACGTCTCGCACTTCCAGCGTCGCACCGTGCCCGGCAAGCCCGCCGAAGGTGGTACCGCGGTGATCGCGCCGGCCGGTGCGCCCGGCACGCCTGGCGCCGGCGCGGGCAATTTCCCGGGCGCCGCCATCGCCATGGGTCCCGTCGTTCGCATCGCACGCGGCAACAACGTCACGGCCGTTCCGGTCGGGGGGAAGAACTGATGCGCATGATCCCGTCCCAGGCGAGGCTGTCGCTGGCCGCCCTGGCCTGCGCGCTGGCTGCCGCGCCGGCCGCCGCCGGCCCCGCGCCGGTCGGCGTCGCCGCCGCCGCGACCACGGCTGCGACGGTCAGCCACGGCCCCGGCGCGCAGGTCCTCCAGGTCAACACCGGCCGCGGCAGGCTGGTGACGCTGGCCCGGCCGATGAGCGACCTGTTCATCGCCGACGACAGCGTTGCCGATGTGCAGGTCCGGTCGCCCACCCAGCTCTACGTCTTCGGCAAGAAGACGGGCGAGACCACCATCTCCGCGACGGCGAAGGGCGGCCAGGTGGTCTATGCCGCGACCGTCCGGGTCGGCACCAATCTGGATTCGATCGGCACCATGCTGGCGCTGGCGCTGCCCGACGCCAAGATCGTCGCGACGCCGATGAACGGCCTGGTGCTGCTGACCGGCGCCGTCGCCGGGCCGCAGGATGCGGCAGAGGCCGAGCGGCTGGTGCAGGCCTATGTCGGCGACAGCACGAAGGTGCTCTCGCACCTCAAGACCGCGACGCCGCTGCAGGTCAATCTGCAGGTCCGCATCGCGGAGGTGAGCCGCAGCTTCGTCAAGAACATCGGCGTGAACCTGCAGAACCGCTCCACCAATGACGGGTTCCTGTTCGGGATTGCGCGGGGGCGCCAGGGCTCGATCACGACCGTGCCGGGCAATCCGCCCGCCGGGTATATCAACGGGGCGCCCGTCGACGTTAAGGGAAACCCCATCGCGCTGGATGCCAACGGCGCCGTCCCGGGCGCCACCTTGTTCACGCAGCCCGGCGTCGCGGCCGGCAGCACGCTGCTGGGAGCCGCGGGCCACCTGCTCGGCATGGACCTGCTCGGCTCGCTCGATCTGGGCGAGACGATCGGCCAGGTATCGACGCTCGCCAACCCGAACCTGTCCTGCCTGTCGGGCGAGACCTGCACCTTCCTCGCCGGCGGTGAGTTCCCGATCCCGATCAGCCAGGGGCTGGGCGCGGTCTCCGTCGAGTACAAGTCGTACGGCGTCGGCCTCGCCTACACCGCCACGATCCTGTCGGACGGGCGCATCTCGCTGCGCGTCCGCCCGGAAGTGTCGCAGCTGTCCTCGCAGGGTGCCGTGCAGCTCAACGGCACTACTATTCCAGCGCTGACCACCCGGCGCGCCGAGACCACCGTCGAGCTCGGCTCCGGCCAGTCGATGGTGATCGGCGGGCTGCTGCAGAACAACAACAACAACTCGATCGAGAAGACGCCCGGGCTGGGCGATGTGCCGGTCCTCGGTGCGCTGTTCCGCTCCAATGGCTGGCAGCGCAACGAGACCGAGCTGATGATCGTCATCACGCCTTACCTGGTGAAGCCGGTCAGCAACCCCGGCGACATCGTCCTGCCGACCGACGGCTACAAGGCGCCGACCGATCTGCAGCGGGTGTTCACCGGCGAGCTCGGCACGGGCGTGTCCGGCGAGCGCCGGCCGGTGCCGACCATGGCCACGCCCGATGCGCCGCAGCCGGTGGTCGGCGCGACCGCGCCGGTGCCGTTCGCGCCGGTTCCAGCAGGCACGAAGCGCGCCGCGGCCGACGACCGGGCGGCGCGATCCGCGCGCAAGGGCGATACGCCCGCGCCCGGCTTCTCCAACTGATCCCAAGCGGAGGCTCTCATCATGTTCCGGCGTTCGCTGCTCCTTCCCGCCCTCGCCCCCGCGCTGATGCTCGGCGCCTGCATGGGCACCCAGAATCGCGGGCTCGAATCGGTCCACCAGCCGGTCGTCGCCCGCCAGGATTACGCGCTCGACCTGGCCGTCGCCGGCGACCGGCTGGCCGGCGGCGAGCCCCAGCGGCTGAACGGCTGGCTCGCGGCGATGCGGCTGCGCTACGGCGACCGCGTCGCGCTCGACGACGGGGGTGGTGATCGCGGCGTGCAGGCCGATGTGCAGCGCGTGCTGAGCGGCTACGGCCTGCTGCTCGGCGACGGGCGGCCCTATTCGCCCGCGCCGCCCGCGCCCGGCACCGTGCGCGTGGTGGTGAGCCGGATGGAGGCGCGGGTCCCCGGCTGCCCCGACTGGTCGCGCAACGCGAGCCACGAGTTCAACAGCAACACCTCGTCCAATTACGGCTGCGCCACCAACGCCAGCCTGGCCGCGATGGTCGCCCGGCCGGAGGACCTGGTCCACGGCCAGGAAGATGCGCTGCCCGACCCGGCACGCTCGGGCAAGGCGATCGAGGCGTTCCGCAAGGCCGCGCCGTCCGGCAACGGCGGCACCACCGTCACCGCAGCGGGAACCAAGTGATATGAACGCCCCCTGGAAACCCACCGGCGTCGGCACGCGTGATCCCTTCGTGGCCTATGTCTGCGACGAGACGACCGCGGAGACGCTGCGGCCGATCGTGGCCGAGCTCGGCTGGAACGTCGAGAAGGTGTGCAAGGGCGGGCTGCGCAATGCGGTGCAGACGCTCTCCGTCTCCGCCAGCCCGCAGATCCTGTTCGTGGACCTCGCCGAATCGGGTGATCCGCTGAGCGACATCAACAGCCTGGCCGAGGTTTGCGAACCGGGCACGGTGGTGATCGCCGCCGGCCAGGTGAACGACGTGCGCCTCTACCGCGACCTGCTCGGCTCCGGCATCCAGGATTACCTCCTGAAGCCGCTGCATCCGGACATGCTGCGCGAGGCCTTCACGCAGGCGCAGGCGATGCTGAACGCGCCCAAGCTGGCCGAAGGCGGCGTCGAGCACCCGCATTTCTCGACCGCGGTGATCGGCGCCCGCGGCGGCGTCGGCGCGTCGACGGTCGCGACCTCGCTCGCCTGGCTGCTCTCCACGCGCGAGAACCGCTCGACGGCGCTGCTCGACCTCGACGTGCATTTCGGCACCGGCGCCCTGTCGCTCGATCTGGAGCCGGGCCGCGGCCTGACCGACGCGATCGAGAACCCCAGCCGCATCGATGGGCTGTTCATCGAGCGCGCCATGGTGAAGGCGTCGGAGAAGCTCGCGGTGCTGTCCGCCGAAGCGCCGATCAACGCGCCGATGCTGACGGACGGCGCCGCCTTCTACCAGCTCCAGGAGGAGATGCGCGGCGCGTTCGAATGCACCGTGATCGATCTGCCGCGCGGCATGCTGGTCCAGCATCCGGCGCTCATCACCGACGTGCAGACCGCCGTCGTCGTGACCGAGCTGACGCTGGCGGCGGCGCGCGACACCATCCGCATCCTGTCCTGGCTCAAGACCAATGCGCCGCAGACTGCGGTGCAGGTCGTCGCCAACCGGCTGCAAGGCTCGGGCGGCCAGCTGGAGATCAGCCGCAAGGATTTCGAGGGATCGATCGAGCGCAAGGTCGATGTCGCCGTGCCGTTCGATCCGAAGCTGGCGGCGCAGGCGGCCAAGCTCGGCAAGCCGCTGGCCGAAGCGGGCAAGAACGCCAAGACGGTGGCGCCGCTGGTCGATCTCGCGGCCATGCTCGCCGGTGTCGCGGAGGAAGCGGCCGACGGCAAGAAGAAGAAGGGCGTCTCGCTGATCGGCAAGCTCGACCTCAAGGCGCTGATGGGCAAGCGCCCAGCGAAATGACATGCCGCTGCCGTCCTGACGCCGAGGTGCCGAGGCGATGACCCTGCCGATGCTGATGCTCGCCGGCTCCACCGCGCTGCTGCTCCTGTTGATATGGATGCTGGTCGCCGGCCCGTCCGCCGCGCGGGCGCAGGCCCGGCGACTGTCGGCGGTGCGCGAGCGCTACGGCACCGCGCAGGCGCAGACCGAGGAGCGGATGCGGCGGATCACCGCCAGCCGCGACACGCGGATGGACCTCGCCTTCGGCAAGCTGCTGCCCAACCCGCAGAACCTGCAGAAGCGGCTCAACATGACGGGCAAGTCCTGGACCGTCGGCCAGTACGGGCTGGTGAGTGCCGGGTTGCTGGCGATCACGACGCTGCTGCTGCGCGTCGAAGGCCTGCCGCTGCTGCTCGCGCTGCTGGTCGGCGTCGTGATCGGCGCGGGGCTGCCGCATTTCCTGGTCGGCAAGATCATCCAGCGTCGCGTCAACAAGTTCACCGTCAAGTTCCCGGATGCGATCGAGCTCCTGGTGCGCGGCCTGCGCTCGGGCCTGCCGATCAGCGAGACGATGGGCGTCGTCGCCGCCGAGGTGGACGGGCCGGTCGGCGAGGAGTTCCGCGCCGTGTCGGACAAGATGAAGATCGGCCGCTCGATGGACGCTGCGCTGCAGGATACCGCCGACCGGCTCGGCACGCCCGAGTTCCAGTTCTTCGTCATC
The DNA here is from genome assembly GCF_964250165.1 of uncultured Sphingomonas sp. GTDB lineage: Bacteria > Pseudomonadota > Alphaproteobacteria > Sphingomonadales > Sphingomonadaceae > Sphingomonas. The sequence continues at coordinate 29,762 of NZ_CAXUEK010000034.1, forward strand.
ACCATCGCCATCCAGCGCGAGACCGGCGGCAACCTGGC
>NZ_CAXUEK010000035.1:0-28361 GCF_964250165.1 uncultured Sphingomonas sp.
AACGCGATCGACGTGCTGGTGATCGATTCGGTCGCGGCGCTGGTGCCGCGCGCCGAGATCGAGGGCGAGATGGGCGACAGCCATGTCGGCCTGCAGGCGCGCCTCATGTCGCAGTCGCTGCGCAAGCTGACGGGCTCGATCAGCCGCTCGCGCTGCATGGTGATCTTCATCAATCAGCTGCGCATGAAGATCGGCGTGATGTACGGCAACCCGGAGACGACGACGGGTGGCAACGCGCTGAAGTTCTACGCCTCGGTCCGCCTCGACATTCGCCGCACCGGGCAGATCAAGGATCGCGAAGACATCGTCGGCAACGCCACCCGCGTGAAGGTCGTGAAGAACAAGGTCGCGCCGCCGTTCAAGCAGGTTGAGTTCGACATCATGTATGGCGAGGGCATCTCCAAGATCGGCGAGGTGCTCGATCTCGGCGTCAAGGCGGGGCTGGTCGAGAAGGCGGGCGCGTGGTTCAGCTACGATTCGATCCGGATCGGCCAGGGCCGCGAGAACGCCAAGACCTATCTGCGCGAGAATCCGGAGCTCGCCGCGCGGCTGGAGCGCGCGATCCGCGCCCGCACCGAAAAGGTGGCCGAGGAGATGATGAGCGGCCCCGACGCGGAAGACGATCTCTGATCCAGGCTGCGCCTGTCGCGCCGACGCGCATCCGGGAGGCCCGCCAGCGATGGCGGGCCTTTCGTGTTTGCAAGGCAGGATGCAGGTGATCTTCGTGAAGTTTCGAACGGCCGGTGTGGTCGCATGACCACCGGCGCGGAGTGGGCGGCCGCGGTCGGCGACGTCTGGGCGGCGGAGTGGGTGCGCACCGACCGCAGCTTCGCCGGGCTGTCGCCGCGGCTCGATGCTGCGGTTCTTGCCGCCGCCCCTGCGGGACTGGGCAGGGCGGTCGATCTCGGCTGCGGAGCGGGGCAGACCAGCATCGCGCTCGCCGCCGCACGGCCCGACCTGACCGTCCTGGGTGTCGACATCTCGCCCGAGCTGGTCCGCATCGCCGCCGAGCGCGGCCGCGACCTGCCCAATCTGCGCTTCGCCGTCGCGGACGTGGCGGCCGATCCCCACGCGCCCGCCGGCGCGGACCTGCTGTTCTCCCGCCACGGCGTGATGTTCTACGATCACCCGGCGGAGACCTTCGCCGCCCTCCGCGCCGCCGCCGCCCCCGGCGCGCGGCTCGTCTTCTCCTGCTTCCGCAGTGCCGCGCTCAACCCCTGGGCCGGCGCGCTCGCCGCGACGATGATCGGAGGACCGTATGCGTCGCCGCCGGGCTATGCTCCCGGTCCGTTCGCCTTCGCGGACCCTGATCGCACGGCCGCCATGCTCGCGGGGGCCGGCTGGACGGCGGCCGCGCCGGAACCGGTGGACTATCGCTATGTCGCCGGCAGCGGCCCCGCCGCGGTCGCCGACGCCGCGACCTTCTTCCGCCGCGTCGGCCCCGTGTCGGCGGCGATCAAGGCCGTGCCGGCAGACGAGCAGCTGCTGCTGATCGCCCGCCTCACCGCGGCATTGACCGAACACCGCGACGGCGAGCAGGTCAGCTTCGCTGCCGCCGCCTGGATCTGGAGCGCCCACGCATGACCATCATCGTCCATCACCTGGAAAACTCCCGCTCGCAGCGCGTGCTGTGGATGCTGGAGGAACTCGGCCTGCCGTACGAGGTCAGGCGCTACGAGCGGAACCCCAAGACGATGCTCGCCCCGCCCGAGCTCCGCCGCGTCCACCCGCTCGGCAAGTCGCCGGTGATCGAGGACACCGACGAGAACGGCCGCACCGTCGCGGAGACCGGCGCGATCGTCGAATATCTGGTCGAAAAGGCCGACGGCCGGCTCGGGCCCCCGCCGCACCGCGACGCGGCGCTGCGGTACCGCTTCTGGCTGCACTATGCCGAAGGCTCGCTGATGCCGCCGCTCCTCGTCAAGCTGGTGCTGAACCGCATCCCGCTGTTCGGCAAGGCCGCGCAGAAGCGCATCCAGCCGATGATCGACGTCCATCTCGACTATATCGAAGCCGAGCTGAAGCAGCGGCCCTGGTTCGCCGGCGACCAGCTCACCGCGGCGGACGTGATGATGAGCTTCCCGCTGGAGGCCGCCCGCAGCCGCGCCGGGCTCGACGCGAGCCGGCCCGCGACGATCGCGTGGCTCGAGACGATCCACGCCCGCCCGGCCTACCGCACCGCGCTCGCGAAGGGCGGTCCCTACGCCTATGCCTGAAGCGCCGCGGCGGGCGGCTGCGGGGTCAGCGGGCCTTCCCAGGTCGCCACGACGCTGGCCGCCACCGCGTTGCCGATGACGTTGGTCGCCGATCGGCCCATGTCGAGGAAATGATCCACCGCCAGGATCAGCAGCAGCCCCGCCTCCGGGATGTGGAACAGGGGCAGCGTCGCCGCGATCACTACCAGCGACGCGCGCGGTACCCCGGCGATGCCCTTGGAGGTGACCATCAGCACCAGCAGCATCGTGATCTGCTGCCCCAGGCTGAGGTCGATGCCATAGGCGTGGGCGATGAACAGCGACGCGAACGTCATGTACATCATCGACCCGTCGAGATTGAACGAATAGCCCAGCGGCAGCACGAAGCTGGCGATCCGGTTCGGCACGCCGAACCGCTCCAGCGCCTCCAGCGTCCGCGGATAGGCGGCTTCGGAGGAGGCCGTGGTGAAGGCGAGCAGCAGCGGCGAGCCGATCAGCCGCACCAGCTCCGCTATCCGGCTGCCCACGAACAGGAAGCCCGCGCCGATCAGCACCGCCCACAGCACCGCCAGCCCCAGATAGAAGGAGCCCATGAACCAGGCGAGATCGCCGATCACGCCCACGCCGCGCTCGGCCAGCGTCGCCGTCACCGCCGCGAACACCGCCACCGGGGCGAAGCGCATGACGTAGTTGGTCACCCGCAGCATCACCTGCGCCAGCGCCTCCGTCGCGCGCACCAGCGGCCGCGCCGGCTCGCCCACCGCGGTGATCGCCAAGCCCAGGAACAGCGAGAAGACGACGATCTGCAGGATCTCGTTCTGCGCCATGGCGTCGACGATCGAGGCCGGCACGACATGCGTCACGAACTTGGCGAGATCGAAGCCCGATTGGTCGAGGCCCGTCGCGGCGCCCGGCGGCGGCACCAGCCGCATCGGCGCCACGCCGATCGCCGCCATCAGTCCCTGCGTCAGGTGCACCAGCACCAGCCCCAGCGTCAGCGAAACCAGGCTCGCCCCCACGAACCAGCCGACGCTGCGCAGCCCCACCCGGCCCAGCGCCGAGGTGTCGCCCATATGCGCGATGCCGACCACCAGCGTCGAAAACACCAGCGGCGCGATGATCATCTTGATGAGCCGCAGGAACAGCTGGGTCAGGATCGAGAAATAGCCGGCGATCTCCGTCAGCCGGTCCGCCGCCGCCTTGCTCCCGTCGTCGACCGCGCCGTGGATCGTCAGTCCCACCGCGATGCCCGCCACCAACCCCAACAGGATGAACCAGGTCAGCCGCTTGGCCATGCAACGCTCCCGCTCGACAGGAGCGGGAGCCAAGGGGATTGCGGGAGCGCGGTCAAGCGCCCAAACGGCCGGCGATGAACCGCCGCCAGCTGCTCCAGGCCGCCACGGCCGCACCGTTCCTGGCCGATCCGGGGTTGCTCCGCGCCGCCGCGCCGGACCTGGCGGGGCTCCGGGACATGACGACGGCCGCCCGGCCGATCGACGCGGCCGAGCGGGCGCGGCGGCTTGCCCGCGCGCAGGCGCTGATGCGCCGGGCGGGCCTCGCCGCGGTGGCGATCGAGCCGGGCTCGTCGATGATCTACTTCACCGGCGTGCGCTGGAGCCGCTCCGAACGCCCGACGCTCGCCCTCCTGCCGGTCGAGGGCGAGCCGTGCATTGTCACGCCCTTCTTCGAGGAGCCGTCGGTGCGCGAATCGCTCGCGGTCCCGGCCGAGGTGCGGGTGTGGCAGGAGGACGGCAGCGCCTTCGCCGTCGCGGCCGGGTGGCTCCGCGACCGCCGGCTGGCGGGATCCGTCGGCATCGAGGAGACGACGCGCTTCTTCATCGCCGACGGGCTGGCGCAGCAGCTCGGCCGTCCCGCGCTCGCCTCGGCCAATCCGGTCGTGCGCGGCTGCCGCATGATCAAGACGCCGGCCGAGCTGGCGCTGATGCAGCTCGCGACCGACGTGACGATCGCCGCCTATCGCTGGACCTATCCGCGCGTCGAGGCGGGAATGACCGGTCCCGACGTGAGCGCGCTGATGAACGCCGCCACCGTCAAGCTCGGTGGCGCGCCCGAGTTCGCGCTGGTGCTGATCGGCGAGGCCGCCGCCTATCCGCACGGCTCGAAGGAGGTCCACCGGGTCGCCGCCGGGCAGGTGGTGCTGATGGACTGCGGCTGCACGGTGGAAGGCTATCAGTCCGACGTCTCGCGGACCTGGGTGAACGGCGTCGCCACGCAGCAGCAGCGCACCGTCTGGGAGCAGGTGCGCCACGGCCAGCAGGTCGCCTTGGCCGCCGCCCGGGTCGGCACGCCGGCGGGCGAGGTGGATGCCGCGGTCCGGCGCTTCTACACCGGGCTGGGCTATGGCCCCGACTACCGGCTGCCGGGGCTCTCGCACCGCACGGGGCACGGCATCGGGCTGGACGGGCACGAGCCCGTCAATCTGGTCCGCGGCGAGACGACGCCGCTCGCGCCGGGGATGTGCTTCTCCGACGAGCCCGGGCTCTATCTGCCCGGCAAGTTCGGCGTGCGGCTGGAGGATTGCTTCCACATGACCGACGCCGGCCCGCGCTGGTTCTCGACCCCGCCCGTTTCGCTCGATCACCCGGTGTGAGCGTCCCGGTCCTGGTCAACGCCGGCGGCGGCACCGCGCGCGGGCTGGGGGATCGATGTGCGGGCGAGGTGGAAAAGGCCTTTGCGGCGGCCGGCCTGTCGGTCGAGGTGAGGATGCTGCCCGGCGAGGCGATCGGCGCCGCCGCGGCCGCGCTGGCGGATCGGGCGCTGGTGGTGGTCGGCGGCGGCGACGGGACGCTGGGTAGCGCGGCGGGCGAGCTGGCCAGGGGCGGCGCGGCCCTCGGGATCCTGCCGCTCGGCACGCGCAATCACCTGGCGCGCGAATTGGGCGTGCCGCTCGATCTCGGCGCGGCGGCGAAGCTGATCGCCGCGCGGCCGATCCGTCGCATCGATCTCGCCCGCGCCAATGGCCGCGCCTTCGTCAACAACGCCTCGATCGGCGCCTATCCCGAGCTGGTCGAGGAACGGGACCGGCGCGACGCGCCGAAATGGCTGGCGACGCTGCCCGCGACCTGGGCCGTGCTGAAGCGGCTGCGCCACCACCGCCTGCGCCTCACGCTCGCCGGCCGCGAGCAGCCGGTGCTCACCCCGCTGCTGTTCGTCGGCAACAACCGCTATGCGCTCGACGCCGGCCGGCTCGGCGCGCGCGAGGCGCTGGACGACGGCGTGCTCTGCGTCTTCGCGGTGGCGGCCAAGCGGCGGCGCGACCTGGTCGGCTTCGCGCTGCGCACGGTGATGGGCCGCGCCGATCCGCAGCGCGACTTCGCCCTGATCGGCGACACGGCCGAACTGACGGTCGACGGCCATCCGGCAAGCGTCGCCGTCGCGCTCGACGGCGAAGTGACGCGCCTCCCGTTGCCGCTGCGCTTCACGGTGGAACCCGGCGCGCTCGGCGTCGTGGCTCCGCTTGAGGGGGACGGCGCGACGGCCTAAGTCGCGGACATGATCTCGACCAACGACATCCGCCGCGGCTTTCTCGACTATTTCGGGCGCGAGGGGCACCAGATCGTGCCCTCTGCGCCGCTGGTGCCGCAGAACGACCCGACGCTGATGTTCGTCAACGCCGGGATGGTCCCGTTCAAGAACGTCTTCACCGGGCTGGAGGCGCGACCCTATTCGACCGCCACCTCGTCCCAGAAATGCGTGCGCGCGGGCGGCAAGCACAATGATCTCGACAATGTCGGCTACACCGCGCGGCACCATACTTTTTTCGAGATGCTCGGCAATTTCTCGTTCGGCGATTACTTCAAGGAGCGCGCGATCACGCTGGCATGGAACCTGCTAACCAAGGAGTGGGGGCTGCCGGCCGACAAGCTGACCGCCACCGTCTACCACACCGACGACGAGGCGTTCGACCTGTGGCGCAGGATCGCCGGCCTGCCCGAGCATCGCATCATCCGCATCCCGACCAAGGACAATTTCTGGGCGATGGGGGATAGCGGCCCGTGCGGGCCGTGCTCGGAGATCTTCTACGATCATGGCGAGCACATCCCCGGCGGGCCGCCGGGGTCGCCCGACGAGGACGGCGACCGCTTCGTCGAGATCTGGAACCTCGTCTTCATGCAATATGAGCAGGCGGACAACAGCATCGTCGCCGAGCTGCCCAAGAAGTCGATCGACACCGGCATGGGGCTGGAGCGGGTGGCGGCGGTGCTGCAGGGCGTCCACGACAATTACGATACCGATACGTTCCGGGCGCTGATCGCCGCGTCGGAGTCGCTGACCCACACCCATGCGCAGGGCGACGCGAAGGCGTCGCACCGGGTGATCGCCGATCATCTGCGGTCTGCCGGCTTCCTGGTCGCGGACGGCGTGCTGCCGGCCAATGAGGGCCGCGGCTATGTGCTCCGCCGCATCATGCGCCGCGCGATGCGCCATGCGCACCTGCTCGGCGCCGCCGAGCCGCTGATGCACCGGCTGGTGCCGGCGCTGGTGGCCGAGATGGGCGCGGCCTATCCCGAGCTGGTCCGCGCGCAGCCGATGATCGAGGCGACGCTGCGGCAGGAGGAGACGCAGTTCCGGCGGACGCTGGACCGCGGGCTGCGGCTGCTCGACGAGGCGACGACCGGGCTCGGCGAGGGCGGCACGCTCGCCGGCGAGACCGCGTTCCGGCTCTACGACACCTATGGCTTCCCCTATGACCTGACCGAGGACGCCCTGCGCGCGCGGGGCATGCAGGTCGACCGCACCGGCTTCGATACCGCGATGGCCGAGCAGAAGCGTGCGGCGCGGGCGGCGTGGAAGGGCTCCGGCGCCACCGCATCGGACGAGCTGTGGTTCGATCTGGCCGACGCGGTCGGCGCGACCGAGTTCACCGGCTACGCCAACGAGATCGGCGAGGCCGAGGTGCTGGCGCTGGTGAAGGACGGCGCGCGGGCGGACCGCGCCGGACCGGGCGAGCGGGTGCAGCTGATCGTCAACCAGACGCCCTTCTATGCCGAGAGCGGCGGTCAGGTCGGCGACACCGGGACGGTGACGTCGGAGGCGGGGCTGCGCGCCGCCGTCACCGACACCGGCAAGCAGCTCGGGCGGCTGTTCGTCCACGACCTGCTGGTGGAGGCGGGCGAGCTGGCGGTCGGCGACACGGTGCGGCTCGCGATCGACCGGGCGCGCCGCAGCCGCATCCGCGCCAACCATTCGGCCACGCACCTGCTCCATGCAGCCCTGCGCGATCGGCTGGGCAAGCATGTCGCGCAGAAGGGCTCGCTGGTCGCGCCCGACCGGCTGCGCTTCGACGTATCGCACCCGGTGGCGATGACCCCGGCCGAGCTGGCGCAGGCGGAAGCCGACGTCAACGCGCAGATCCGCGGCAACGGCGCGGTGACGACACGGCTGATGAGCCCGGAGGACGCGATCCGGATGGGCGCGATGGCGCTGTTCGGCGAGAAATACGGCGACGAGGTGCGCGTCGTCGGGATGGGCGAGGATGCGCACGGGACCTACTCGATCGAGCTGTGCGGCGGCACGCATGTCGGTGCGCTGGGCGATATCGGCCTGTTCAAGGTGGTCGGCGAGGGTGCGGTCGCGAGCGGCGTGCGGCGGGTGGAGGCACTGACCGGCGAGGCGGCTCGGGTCTGGCTCACCGGCCGCGACGAGAAGCTGCGCGAGGCGGCGACCGCGCTGCGCTCCTCCCCCGACGAGGTACCCGCCCGCGTCGCGGCGCTGCTCGACGAGCGGCGGCGGCTGGAGCGCGAATTGGCGGACGCGAGGAACGCACTCGCCATGGGCGGCGGCGGCGCGGGGCCGGCCGGCCCGGAACAGGTGGCGGGCGTCGGCTTCGTCGGCCAGGTGCTCGACGGCTTCGAGGCCAAGGGCCTGCGCGGCGCGGTCGACGAGGCGAAGCAGCGGCTCGGCTCCGGCGTCGCGGTGCTGGTCGCGGTGAACGACGGCCGCGCCTCGGTGGCGGTGGGCGTCACCGACGACCTGACCGCGCGCTGGAACGCGGTGGAGCTGCTCCGCCGCGCGGTGGCGGCGCTCGGCGGGCAGGGCGGCGGCGGCCGGCCCGACATGGCGCAGGGCGGTGGCCCGGAGGGCGCCAAGGCCGCCGATGCGGTCGCGGCGGTGCGGCAGGCGTTGACGGATCAGGCGCTCGCGGCCTGAGCGGCGGGCGCGGTCAGCCCGGTGTTCCGCTCCGCCCCCGGAGGCGGCGGATGCGCGGCTCGCGATCGAGCGCCGCCTGCCGGCGGATGATCTGGCGCAGGTCGTCGCGCTTGGCATGGATGGACGCGATCACCGGCCCCATCGCGAGGCCGAGATCGACCAGCACGGCTTCGGACAGCTGCAGCGAGCTTTCCAGCGTCTCGGGTACGGCATCGGTGACGCCGGCGCGGTAGAGCCGGGCGGCGTGCGCGGCGTCGCGGGCGCGGGCGATGATCGTCAGGCCGGGCGCGGCGGCATGGACCTGGCGGGCGAGGCGCACCGAAAGCTCGGCGTCGTCCATGGTCAGCACCAGCGCGTCGGCGCGGTCGAGCCGCAGCCGCTCGACCAGCTCGCCCCGCGCGACGTCGCCGAAGACGACCGGCAGGCCCTCGGCGCGCGCGGCGGTCACGCCGTCGATGTCGGCGTCCACCGCCAGCCAGCGCCGGTCGTGCGCCGCCAGCATCTCGGCCACCATCCGCCCGACCCGGCCGAAGCCGATCACCACCGTGCCCGGCCCGCGCTCGTCGACGTCGGGGAGCGTTCCGGCCGCGTCCACGCGTCGCCGGGCGGCCTGCCCGGCACGGGCGAGCAGCGGCGTCAGCGTCATGCCGAGCGCCGTCACCGCCTGCCAGAACGCGACGCCCGCGGGATCGACCAGCGCCGCCTGCGCCGCGACGCCGAGCACGATCAGCGTGGTTTCGCCGGGGCTGCCCATCAGCAGCCCGCCTTCCGCCGCGATGCCCCAGCGGCTGCCGGCCAGCCGCAGCAGCCCGGTCATCACCGTCGCCTTGGCGAGCACCACCGCGGCGAGCGCCCCCAGCAGCAGCGGCCAGCGCGCGGCGAGCAGACCCAGGTCCAGCCCCATGCCGACGGTGATGAGGAAGACGCCGAGCGCGAGGCTCTGGAACGGCTTGACAATCGCCTCCACTTCCTCGGCATAGGCGGTCTCGGCGATCAACAGGCCGGCGAGCAGCGCGCCCACGATCGGCGACAGCCCGACGGCGGTGGTGACGAGGCTGGCGGCGATCGCGACCAGCAGCGAGACGGCGAGGAACAGCTCCGGGCTCCGGGTGCGCGCGGCCTGCGCGAACAGCGGCGGCAGGGCGATGCGCCCGCCGGCGTACATCGCCGCGATCGTCCCGATGCCGACCAGCGCGACCTTGCCGACGCCGGCCCAACCGCCGCCGGCGTGCGGCGACAGCGCGCCCAGCGCGAACACGATCGGCACGAGCGCCAGATCCTCGAACAGCAGCACGGCGAAGGCCGCGCGGCCGAGCGCGCCTGCCGTACCGGTGATCGGCAGCACCAGCGCGGTGGAGGAGAGCGCGAGCGCCAGGCCGAGCGCGGCCGCCCCGGCGAGCGGCCGGCCGAGCAGGGCGAGCGCAACGCCGATCACCAGCGCCGTGCCGAGCAGCTCGGCCGCGCCGGCCCCGAACACCTGCCGTCGCATCGCCCAGAGCCGCCGGAAGGACAGGTGCAACCCGATCGTGAACAGCAGCAGGACGATGCCCATCTCCGCCACCGGCTCGATGCCGTGCGGGCTGGAGATGGTGACCCACCAGAGCCAGGGCGCGCGCGCGACCAGCGCACCGAGGCCGGACGGGCCGACCAGCACGCCGACGAGGATGAAGCCGATGACGGGGCTGATCCGGAACCGCGCGAAGGTGGGGATCACGAGCCCCGCCGCGCCGAGGATCACCAGCGCGTCGCTCACCCCGGCGCTGGCCAGCTCGCTCGTCATGCCGCCATGCTAACCGCCGCCGCGACGCGAGTCACGGCGGCGGTTGCCGGGCCGATCGCGGCCTCAGCGCTGGTGGGTGCGCGTCGTCCGCTTGGTGGTCGTGGTGGTCTTCGTCGTCGCACCGGCGTCGGACGTGGCAGCCCCGGCGGCGGGCTGCGCGGCGCTCACGGCGGCGTCGAGCTGCGCGGCCGTGAGCCCGACGGCGGCGCCGTTCGGGCCTGGGCCGACCCCCGCGACGGGCAGCCGCACCTCGCCCCTGGCGGTCTTCACGGTGACGAACTGCGCGTCCATCGCGATGATCGTGCCGACCTCCGTGCCGGACGGATCATAGACCTTCACACCCACGGCGGGATTGACGACGGCGGGCGCGACAGCGCTCGCCTGGCCCGGCGCGGCGGCGGGGGCAGCCGCGGCTGGAGCGGGGCTTGCCGTCTGGCCGGGCGCCGGCGCGGGCGGGGTCTGGCTTGGCGCCGGCGTCGGTACCTGGCCGGTGGTGGTCTGCGCGAGGGCCGGGCCGGCGAGGGCCACCGCGGCGGTCGTCAGGAAGAGGGTGAACCGCATGTGTGTGCTCCTTGTCTGGTTCACCCGACCAACCCGGCCGGCATCCGCGCGGTTCCTTGGCGCGGCTCGGCCCGTCGCTCAGGCCCAGGCACTCATCGCAACCTCCAGGTTGCCGCGCACCGCCTCGAAGAACTGCTCGGTCGTCATCCAGGGCTGGTCCGGGCCGATGAGGATGGCGAGGTCCTTCGTCATCTGCCCCTCCTCCACCGTCTCGATACAGACGCGCTCCAGCGTCTCGGCGAAGCGGGTGACGTCGGGCGTCCCGTCGAACTTGCCGCGATATTTCAGGCCGCCGGTCCAGGCGAAGATCGACGCGATCGGGTTGGTGGAGGTCGCCTTGCCCTGCTCGTGCTGGCGGTAGTGACGGGTGACGGTGCCATGCGCGGCCTCCGCCTCCACCGTCTTGCCGTCCGGCGTCATCAGCACCGAGGTCATCAGGCCGAGGCTGCCGAAGCCCTGCGCCACCTGGTCCGACTGCACATCGCCGTCATAGTTCTTGCACGCCCAGACGAACTCGCCCGACCATTTCAGCGCGCTGGCGACCATGTCGTCGATCAGGCGATGCTCGTAGACGATGTTCTTGGCCTTGAAGTCGGCAACGAACTCGCTCTCGAACACCTCCTGGAAGATGTCCTTGAAGCGACCGTCATACGCCTTGAGGATCGTGTTCTTGGTCGACAGGTAGACGGGCCAGCCGCGGCCCAGGCCGTAGTTGAGCGACGCCCGGGCGAAATCGCGGATCGAATCGTCCAGATTGTACATGCCCATGGCGACGCCGGACGACGGAAACTGGAACACCTCCTCCTCGATCACCTGGCCGTCCTCGCCCTGCCACTTCATCGTCAGCTTGCCGGGGCCGGGGACGCGGAAGTCGGTCGCGCGGTACTGGTCGCCGAAGGCATGGCGCCCGACCACGATCGGGTGCGTCCAGCCCGGGATCAGCCGCGGCACGTTGCGGATCACGATCGGCTCGCGGAAGACGACGCCGCCCAGGATGTTGCGGATCGTGCCGTTGGGCGACTTCCACATGCGCTTGAGATCGAACTCGGTCACCCGCGCCTCGTCGGGGGTGATGGTCGCGCATTTTACGCCGACGCCATATTGCTGGATCGCGCGCGCGCTCTCCACCGTCACCTTGTCGTCGGTGGCGTCGCGATGCTCGATGCCGAGATCGTAATAATCGAGATCGATGGCGAGATAGGGCTTGATCAGGCGCTCGCGGATCCACTCCCAGATGATCCGCGTCATCTCGTCGCCATCGATCTCGACGACGGGGGTCTTCACCTGAATCTTGGCCATGCTCGCTTCCTCGGGAGGGGATTGGCGGCGCGTCTAGGGCGTCGGGGGAGGGGGATCAAGGCGAGGGCGGGCTCATCCGGGGCAGCGCCGATTGTGCTCGCCCGCCGCCGCGGGTAAGCGCTGGGGAACATGCCCTCGCTCGACAAGCCGCCCGTGGCGACCACCACCGTCAAGTGGCGCTTCCCCGCCGTCCATTCCGAAGGCTTCCGCTACGTCCTGATCGCGATCGGTCTGACGCTGCTGATGACGATCGTGTGGGATGGCTTCTTCTGGCCGTTCACCGCGCTGACGCTCTGGGTCGCCGCCTTCTTCCGCGACCCCGTTCGGACGACGCCGCAGGGACCGGGCCTGATCGTGGCGCCCGCCGACGGGCTGATCACCATGATCCAGCGCGTGCCCGTGCCGCGCGAGCTGGACGGACCCAACGGGCTGGGCACCGCGCCGCTGGTGCGCGTGTCGATCTTCATGTCGGTCTTCGACGTCCATATCAACCGCACGCCGATCGCCGGCACGGTGAAGCAGGTCGTCTATGTCGCCGGCCGCTTCCTGAACGCCGATCTCGACAAGGCGTCGGAGGAAAACGAGCGGCAGTATTTCGTCGTCGAGGGGCATGACGGGCGCCGCGTCGGGTTCACGCAGATCGCCGGGCTGGTGGCGCGACGGATCCTCGGATTCGTCAAGGCGGGCGACATCGTCGCGAGCGGGCAACGGATCGGCCTGATCCGTTTCGGCAGCCGCGTGGACGTGTTCCTCCCCGACGATTGCGTGTGCCAGGTCGCGCTGGGTCAGCGGAGTATCGCCGGCGAGACGGTGCTCGGCCGGATCGGTGGTGTGCCGGTGACCGGGGTCGCGCAGTGAGATTGGCGGGCAGCGCGGCGGCTTCCTGCAATCCTCCCCGGGACGGGGAGGGGGACCGCCGCCGCAGGCGGCGGTGGAGGGGGCTCCATTGCGAGCGGATCGTCCGGGCCGGAGCCCCCTCCACCACGCCGTTGCGCGGCGCGGTCCCCCTCTCCGTCCCGGGGAGGAGCTAGAAGGTGGCGCGCGCCCCGCGGCTGCGCCAGCGCCGCCCGGTACGCGGCATTCCGCTGCGCGCGGTGATCCCCAACGTCATCACCGCGCTGGCGCTCTGTGCGGGCCTGTCGGGCGTGCGGTTCGCGATCGCGGGGGAATGGGAGCAGGCGGTGGCGATGATCCTCGTCGCCGGCGTGCTCGACGGGCTCGACGGTCGCGTCGCCCGGCTGCTGCGCGGCGAAAGCCGATTCGGCGCGGAGCTCGACTCGCTGTCCGACGCGATCTCGTTCGGGGTCGCGCCCGCGCTGATCCTGTATCTGTGGTCGCTGCGTCATGCGCCGCGGATCGGCTGGATGTGCGCGTTGATGCTGGCGGTGTTCTGCGCGCTCCGGCTCGCCCGCTTCAACGCGCAGATCGACATCGACGAACAGCCCCGCAAGGCCGCCGGCTACCTCACCGGCGTGCCAGCGCCGGCGGCCGCGGGGATCGCGCTGTTACCCCTGTTCATCTGGCTCTGGAGCGAGCAGCCGCTCGCCGCCTCGCCATGGCTGGTTGCGCCGTGGACGGCCGGCACCGCGCTGCTCATGGTGTCGAGCCTGGCGACCTATAGCTGGAAGTCGTTCCGCCTGCGTCGTCATGTCCGGTTCGAGGCAATCGCGGCGGCGGTGATGCTGGCCGCGGCGCTGGTGTCTGCGCCCTGGCAGACCCTGACCGCGGTGACGATCGGTTACGTCGCGACCATCCCGTTCAGCGTCGCGGGTTACGCCCGGTTCAGGCGGTCGCGCGCAAGCGGGATAGCGGGGCGGGGATCGGCGACGCCGCCCAGCGCTTGACCGCGATGCGCCGCTCCGCCCGGACGAGCGCGGCCAGCGGGCGGAAGGGTTCCTCGACCTGCCCGACGGCGAGCCTGGCGATCCGATGCCATTCCGGCGCTACCGTCGACCAGATCGCCGCAACGGCCATTGCCATCGCGCCCGCGAACACCGCCACTGCCACCAAACCTGCCATATTCGCCTCCAAGGTCGCAACGCGCCTCGTCCAGCTCACCCGAACGGGCGAGTTATCCACAGGTTCCTAAACACCTGTGAAAAGGGCGTTCCTGATGCGGCAGGTGCTCCATGTTCCCGCCGTAGTCCGTCTATGTTCCACAATCGTTCTTCGGTCAAGCGCTTGCGTTCGCGCGTCTCTGCGCCTAAACGCGCCGCCTCAATCCCACATGGGAAGCAACATAGCCCGGTGCCCCACCTGTGGGGTTCCCGCTTCCCAGAGGCTCAACCGGAAGGAACCATCCTATGGCGGCGCCCGTCGTCTCCATGCAGCAATTGATCGAAACCGGCGCGCATTTCGGCCACCAGACGCATCGCTGGAACCCGAAGATGCGGCCGTATATCTTCGGCGACCGCAACGGCGTCCACATCCTGGACCTGTCGCAGACCGTGCCGCTGTTCGCCCGCGCGCTGGAGTTCGTCAGCTCCACCGTCGCCTCAGGCGGCAAGGTGCTGTTCGTCGGCACCAAGCGCCAGGCGCAGGAGCCGATCGCGGACGCCGCGCGCCGTGCCAACCAGCATTTCGTCAACCACCGCTGGCTGGGCGGCATGCTCACCAACTGGAAGACGATCAGCAACTCGATCCGGCGCATGAAGGCGCTGGAGGAGCAGCTGGGCGGCGACACCGTGGGCCTCACCAAGAAGGAGGTGCTGCAGCTCACCCGCGAACGCGACAAGCTCGAGATGAGCCTGGGCGGCATCCGCGACATGGGCGGCATCCCCGAGGTGATGTTCGTGATCGACGCGAACAAGGAAGAGCTGGCGATCAAGGAAGCGAACACGCTGGGCATCCCGGTGGTGGCGATCCTCGATTCGAACGTGAGCCCGGACGGCATCGCCTTCCCGGTGCCGGCCAATGACGACGCGAGCCGGGCCATCCGCCTGTATTGCGAGGCGATCGCGATCGCGGCGACGCGCGGCGGCCAGGAGCAGGTCTCGCGCCGCGGCGGCGACATCGGCGCGATGGCCGAGCCGCCGGCCGAGGCGTCGCTGGGCACCGATCCGACGCCGGTCGATGCGGCCGCGGCTGCCGACGCCGGGGCCGAAGCGACCGCCTGAGCGCTTCGCACGGACACATTCCGGCGGGCGGGGTCGACAGGTGCGGCGCCGCCCGCCGTCACATTGAAGAAGGACTGGGACAATGGCCGAGATCACGGCTTCCATGGTCAAGGACCTGCGCGAGAAGAGCGGCGCGGGCATGATGGATTGCAAGAAGGCGCTGAACGAGACCGGCGGCGAGATGGACGCGGCGATGGACTGGCTGCGCACCAAGGGCCTCGCGGCCGCGCAGAAGAAGTCGAGCCGCACCGCGGCCGAGGGGCTGGTCGGCGTCGCGATCAGCGGCACGCGCGGCGCCGTGGTGGAGGTCAATTCCGAGACCGACTTCGTCGCCAAGAACGCGCAGTTCCAGGACTTCGTGCGCGAGGTGACGCAGCTGGCGCTCGCCACGGGCGGCGAGGTCGAGGCGCTGAAGGCTGAGGCGATGCCGTCCGGCACGACCGTCGGCGACACGCTGACCAACAACATCGCCACCATCGGCGAGAACCAGTCGCTGCGTCGCGCGAGGCGGCTGGAGGTGTTGCAGGGCGCGGTGGTGGCGTATGTCCACAACCAGCAGGCGCCGGGGCTGGGCAAGATCGGCGTGCTGGTCGCGCTGGAGAGCGCCGCGCCCGAGGCGGCGTTGCAGGATCTGGGCAAGCAGCTCGCCATGCACATCGCCGCGGCGTTCCCCAAGGCGCTGAACGAGGCGGACCTCGACGAGGCCGAGATCGAGCGCGAGCGCGCGATCGCGACCGAGAAGGCGGCCGACAGCGGCAAGCCGGCCGACATCATCGCCAAGATGGTCGAGGGCGGGATCGCCAAATACCGCAAGGAGCACGCGCTGGTCAGCCAGCTGTTCGTGATGGACGGCAAGACCAAGATCAGCGACGTGGTCGCCAGGGCGGGCAAGGATGCCGGCAGCCCGATCGTGCTCAAGGACTATGTCCGTTTCCAGCTCGGCGAGGGCATCGAGAAGGAGCAGTCGGATTTCGCCGCCGAGGTCGCCGCCGCGTCGGGCGTGCCGCAGAAGCAGGACGAGCCGGAACCCGCGGCCTGAACGACGGGGGAGGGCGACGATCGCGTCCGCTTTCGGTGCAGATGGTTGCCCTCCCGCTTCGCCCCGTATAGCCCAGCCGCCATGCCCGACCGCCGGTTCAAGCGCATCCTCCTGAAGCTGTCGGGAGAGGTGCTGATGGGGGACGGGGATGGCGGGCTCGCGATCGACCCCGCCGTCACCGCGCGCGTCGCCGGCGAGATCGCGGACGTGCAGGCCAATGGCCATCAGCTGTGCGTCGTGGTCGGCGGCGGCAACATCTTCCGCGGCATTTCGGCCGCCGCCAAGGGCATCGAGCGGGCGACCGCCGATTACATGGGCATGCTGGCGACGGTGATGAACGCGCTCGCGGTGCAGAACGCGCTGGAGGCGATCGGTGTGGAGACGCGCGTCCAGTCCGCGATCCCGATGGCGTCGGTCTGCGAGCCGTTCATCCGCCGCCGCGCCGAGCGCCACCTGCAAAAGGGCCGCGTGGTCATCTTCGCCGCCGGCGTCGGCAGCCCCTATTTCACCACCGACAGCGGCGCGGCGCTGCGCGCGGCCGAGATGAAATGCGACGCGCTGTTCAAGGGCACCAGCGTCGACGGCGTCTATGACGCGGACCCGAAGCAGGTCGCCACCGCGAAGCGCTACGAAACGATCAGTTACGACGCGGTCCTCGCCCGCAACCTGAAGGTGATGGACGCCTCCGCCGTCGCGCTGTGCCGCGACAACGCCATTCCCATCGTCGTCTTCAACATCCGCGAGCACGGCAATTTCGCCGCCGTGCTGGCCGGGGACGGCGTATCCACGATCGTGCAAGGAGAGCCGGCCGATGCCCGCCTATGACAAGTCAGATCTCGAACGCCGCATGGCGGGCGCGACCGAGGCGCTGAAGCACGATCTTGGCGGCCTGCGCACCGGCCGCGCCTCCACCACGCTGCTCGATCCGGTGACGGTGGAGGTCTATGGCAGCCACATGCCGCTCAACCAGGTGGCGACCGTCTCCGTGCCCGAGCCGCGCATGCTGTCGGTGCAGGTGTGGGACAAGTCGAATGTCGGCCCGGTCGAGAAGGCGATCCGCTCGGCGGGGCTCGGGCTGAACCCGATCAACGACGGCACCACGCTGCGCCTGCCGATCCCCGACCTGACCGAGGAGCGCCGCCGCGAGCTGGCGAAGCTGGCCGGGTCCTATTCCGAAAAGGCCAAGATCGCCGCGCGCAACGTCCGCCGCGACGGCATGGACGCGCTCAAGACCGACGAGAAGAAGAACGTGTTCGGCGAGGACGAACGCAAGCGCCACGAGGGCGAGCTGCAGAAGCTCACCGACAAGACGATCGCCGACATCGACGCCGCTGCGTCGGCGAAGGAAAAGGAAATCATGGGCAAGTGAGAGGCATGAGCGCCTTCTCCCCTCCCGCTTGCCGGAGGGGTCGGGGGTGGGCCCCCGGCCCGACCTGCAGCGCCCGGTTGGGAGCGCTGGCCCACTCCCCGGTCCCCTCCCGCGTGCGGGAGGGGAAGTAGCCATGGCCACCGCCGCCGTTCCCGAGCTCGCGCCCGCCGCGCTGCCGCGCCATGTCGCCATCATCATGGACGGCAACGGGCGCTGGGCGAAGCAGCGGCGGCTGCCGCGGCTCGCCGGCCACCGCGCGGGCGTGGAGGCGGTGCGGCGCGTGACGCGCGCGGCGCGGGCGATGGGGCTGGAGGCGCTGACGCTCTACGCCTTCTCGTCCGAGAACTGGCGGCGGCCGGAGGAGGAGGTCAGCGACCTGATGGGCCTGCTGCGGCTGTTCATCCGCTCCGATCTCGCCGAGCTGGTGCGCGAGAACGTCCGGCTGCGGGTGATCGGCGATTACCGGCGTTTCGCGCCCGACCTCGTCGCGCTGGTCGACGATGCGGTGGCGCGCACGGACGGCAACACCGGCCCGGTGCTCGCCATCGCGCTGAATTACGGCGCCCAGGCCGAACTGGCCGCCGCCGCCCGCCGGCTCGCGGCGCGGCTGCCGGCCGAGGCGATCGACGAGGCGGCCATCGAGGCGGAGCTGGAAACGGCCGCGCTGCCGCCGCTCGACCTGCTGATCCGCACCTCCGGCGAACAGCGACTGTCCAACTTCCTGCTGTGGCAGGCGGCCTATGCCGAGCTGCTGTTCGTCGACACGCTCTGGCCCGATTTCGGCGCGGACGAGCTGGCGGACGCGATCGCCGCCTTCGGCCGCCGCCAGCGCCGCTATGGCGGCCTGTGAGCGAGCTGCGCACCGCGCCCGGGCCACGGTCCGAGCTCGTCACGCGGGCGCTGGCCGGCGCGGCGATGCTGGCGGTGGCGATCGTCGCGATCGTGCTCGGCGGCGTGCTGTTCTGGCTGCTGGCGGTGGTGGCGGTGCTGCTGATGATGGCGGAATGGTCCGCGCTGCACGGCGCCGGCCCGCGCGAGACGCGGATCGCGCAGTTCACGCTGTTCGTGCCGCTGGTGCTGATGGCGCCGGTGTCGATCATCGGAGAGAGCCGGCCGTTCTTCGTGCTGGGGCTGCTGGCCGCGGCGGCGTTCTTCGTCGTGATCGTCACCGGCCGGCGCGGGCTGGCGCTCGGCGTCCTTTATTGCGGCCTGCCGGTGCTGGCGTTGACGCTGCTGCGCCGCCAGCACGCGCCCGACGCGGGCGACACCTTCTGGGGCCTGATCTGGACGCTGTGGACGCTGGCGCTGGTCTGGGCGACCGACATCGGCGCCTATTTCGCCGGCCGCGCGATCGGTGGGCCGAAGCTGGCGCCGCGCTGGAGCCCGTCCAAGACCTGGGCCGGGCTCGTCGGCGGCGTCGCGCTGGCGTCGCTGGTCGGCGCGGGATTCCACGCCTGGTACGGCCTGCCGCTGCGGCTCACGCTGGCGACGCCCGCGCTGGCGGTGCTCGCGCAGGCGGGCGACCTGTATGAGAGCGCGCTGAAACGGCGGGCCGGCGTCAAGGATTCGGGCAATCTGCTGCCCGGCCATGGCGGCGTGATGGATCGGCTGGACGGCGTCGTGCCGGTCGCCCCCGCCGCGGCGTTCCTCGCGCTCGTCGTGCCGCTGCTGTATCGCTTTCAGAGCTGATGCGGACCATCACCGTCCTCGGGGCGACCGGCTCGGTCGGCGCTTCCACGCTCGACCTGATCGAACGCGAACCCGGCCGGTTCCGTGTGCGCGCGCTGACGGCGCAGCAGGACGTGGCCAAGCTCGCTGCCGCCGCGCGACGCACGGGAGCGGCGTGGGCGGTGATCGGCGACGAGACGCGGCTGCCGGCGCTGCGCGAGGCGCTGCGCGGCACGAACGTCGACGTGGCGGGCGGGCGTGAGGCGCTGATCGACGCGGCGGCGGGGGCGGACTGGACGATGGCGGCGATCGTCGGCTGCGCGGGGCTCGAACCCGTCATGGCCGCGGTCCGGGCCGGCGGCACGGTGGTGCTCGCCAACAAGGAGCCGCTGGTCTCGGCAGGCGAGCTGATCCTCGCCGCTGCGCGCGACTCCGGCGCGACGCTGCTGCCGGCGGACAGCGAGCACAACGCGATCTTCCAGTGCTTCGACTTCGCCCGGCCCGAGCGCGTGCGCCGCATCGTGCTGACGGGCAGCGGCGGCCCGTTCCGCGAGTGGTCGACCGAACGGATGCGCGTCGCCACGCCGGAACAGGCGGTCGCGCATCCCAACTGGTCGATGGGCGCGAAGATCTCGGTCGACAGCGCGACGATGTTCAACAAGGGCCTCGAACTGATCGAGGCGGCGCGGCTGTTTCCCGTCGATCCCGAGCGGATCGAGATCGTCATCCATCGCCAGTCGGTGATCCACAGCCTCGTGGAGTATGTCGACGGCTCGTTGCTCGCCCAGCTCGGGCCGTCCGACATGCGCGTGCCGATCGCGCACACGCTCGCCTGGCCCGATCGGATGGCCGCGCCGGTCCCGCCGCTCGATCTGGTGGCGCTCGGCCGGCTTGACTTCGCGGCGCCGGACGAAGGGCGGTTCCCGGCGCTGCGGCTCGCCCGCGACGTGCTGCGGGCGGGCGGCGCCCGGCCGGCGATCCTGAACGCGGCGAACGAGGTCGCGGTAGCGGCGTTCCTGGGCCGCCGTATCGGCTTCCTCGAAATCGCCGCAATCGTGGCCGAAACGCTCGATCGCTTCGATCCGCCGGCGCCGGGCGACCTCGCCGCGGTCCTCGCCGTCGATGCGGAGGCGAGGGCGCTGGCGGGCGAGCGCGTAAAGGATTGCGTCGTTTGATCCATTCCCCGGGCCTGCTGCTCACGCTTCTCGCCTTCGTCGGCGTGATCGCGCCGCTCGTGTTCATCCACGAGATGGGCCATTATTGGGCGGGGCGCCTGTTCGGCGTGAAGGCGGACGCCTTCTCGATCGGCTTCGGTCGCGAGATCGCGGGCTGGACCGACCGGCGCGGCACGCGCTGGAAGCTCGCCTGGCTGCCGCTGGGCGGCTATGTCCGCTTCGCCGGCGACATGAACGCGGTGTCGCAGCCGTCGGCCGATTGGCTGGCGATGCCCGCCGACGAGCGCAACCGCACGTTCCAGGCGAAGCCGGTGTGGCAGCGCGCGCTGATCGTCGCGGCGGGGCCGGCGGTGAACCTCCTCGCGGCGGTGCTGATCCTTGCCGGCTTCGCGCTCGCCTATGGCGATGCGTACGGCCCGCCGGCGGTCGGCGCGGTGGCGCCCGCCAGCGCGGCGCAGCGGGCGGGCCTGCGGGTGGGCGACCGGATCACGGCGATCGCCGGCCGGCCGGTCGACGCGTTCGCGCAGCTCAGCGACATCATCCAGCCGCGTCCCGGCCAGGCGGTGCGTGTCGAGCTGGTGCGCGACGGCAAACCCGTCACGCTGACCGCGACGATCGGCGCGCAGCCCGCGCGCGCCGCCGATGGCCGGCGGGTCGCGATCGGCATGCTCGGCGTCTCGCCGCCGCCGGCGTCGCTGCCGCAGGCCGCGGTGGTGGGCGTGCGCCGCACGGGCGAGATCATCGGCGTGATGACCGATGCGATCGGCCAGATCGTGACCGGCCGCCGCTCCGTGCGCGAGCTGGGCGGCCCCATCACCATCGCGCGCGCATCGGGTGCGACGCTGGCGGTCGGCTGGGGGATGTGGGTCTATCTGATCGCGCTGGTCTCCATCAATCTCGGGTTCATCAATCTCCTGCCAGTCCCGATGCTGGATGGTGGCCATCTGCTCTTCTACGCGATCGAGGTCGTGCGGCGGCGGCCGGTGGGGCCGACGGCGCAGGAGTGGGCGTATCGCGGCGGGCTGGCCGCGCTGGCGGCCCTGATGCTGCTCGTGACCTTCAACGATCTGGGTGCGGCCGGGTTGTGGAGCCGGCTCGCCGGGTTGATCGGCTGACCCGATTGGGGCAGGGGCGGCGCGCGAGGCCGCACACGGAATTACTTTGCGGTTGGGGTACAGAGTGGCGGTTCTCAAGTCTTGTTCGCCCGGCGCGCGGGTCATCGCGGCCACGCTGCTGGCCGGCACCGTGCTCGGCGGCATCGCGCAGGCCGCCGATGCGCAGGGTCCCGGCGGCGGCTATGGCCGCGGCGGGGGTCAGCATCGCCCGGGTGGTCAGGGCAGGCGTGGCGCCGGACAAGGCGTGCCCGGCAGCGCCCGGCCCGAGCAACTGCCCGCGCCGGACCTGTCGAACGAGAAGCCGGTCACCGATCCCAACGCGAAGACCATCAAATCGCTCCGCGTCGAAGGATCGCAGCGCATCGAGCCGGAGACGGTGCTCTCCTACACGCGATTGCGCGTCGGCATCGCCTATAATGCGGAGTCGCTCGATCAGGCGCTGAAGGACCTGCAGGCCTCCGACCTCTTCGCCGACTTCTCGATCTCCGGCGTCGAGACCGGCGACATCGTGCTGCGCATCCGCGAGAACCCGATCATCAACCGGGTGATCTTCGAGGGCAACAAGACGCTCAAGCAGGACAAGATCGACAAGGAGGTCAAGCTCAAGCCGCGCCAGATCTTCACCCGCTCGGCCGTCCGCGCCGATGTCGGCCGCATCGTCGAGCTCTATCGCCGGCAGGGCCGCTTTGCCGCCGTGATCGAGCCCAAGATGGTGTCGCTCGACCAGAACCGCGTCGACGTGGTGTTCGAGATTACCGAGGGGCCGAAATCCAAGGTCCGGCAGATCAACATCATCGGCAACGAGGTCTTCTCCGACGACAAGCTGCGCGGCCAGATGGCGACCAAGCAGGCGCGCTACTTCCGCTTCTTCTCATCGGGCACCAGCTACGACCAGGACCGGCTGAACTACGATCAGCAGAAGCTGCGGCAGTTCTATCTCACGGAAGGCTATGCGGATTTCCGCGTCATCTCCGCGGTCGCCGAGCTCACGCCCGACAAGCGCGACTTCATCATCACCTACGTCGTCGAGGAGGGGAAGCGCTACAAGTTCGGCGACATCACCGTGGACAGCGAGATCCGCGATTTCGACAACAAGAAACTCGCGTCGTCGCTGCCGCTCACGAAGGGCGACTGGTACAACGCCAAGAAAGTCGAGGACTCGGTCGATCAGCTGAACCAGTCGGCCGGCCTGTTCGGCTATGCCTTCACCGATGTGAAACCGGAGTTCAATCCGGACCGCGACACGCTGACCATGTCGTTGAACTTCCACATCGCGCAGGCGCAGCGCACCTATGTCGAGCGTGTCGACATCAACGGCAACACGCAGACGCAGGACAAGGTGGTCCGCCGCGAGATCCGCCTGGCGGAGGGCGACGCGTTCAACAGCTTCCAGGTCAAGCGCTCGCAGGACCGCATCAATTCGCTCGGCTTCTTCCAGGACAAGTTCGAGATCAAGCAGAACCCCGGCTCCGCCCCCGATCGCGTGGTGCTGGAGGCGAATGTCGAGGAGAAATCGACCGGCGAGCTGCAGCTGTCGGCCGGCTATTCGAGCCTGGAAAACCTGATCCTGCAGGCCAACGTCACGCAGCGCAACTTCCGCGGCAAGGGCCAGGAGCTGCGGCTCGGCGCCGATTATTCGAGCTATTCCAAGTCGCTGGAACTGGGCTTCACCGAGCCCTATCTCTTCGACAAGAACGTCGCGCTCGGCGTCGACGTGTTCCGGCGCGATTACAACAACTTCAACTATCTGGGCGACTCGCGGCAGACCACCTATTCGCAGACCTCGACCGGCTTCCAGGTCCGCCTGGGCGTGCCGCTGACCGAATATTGGTCGCTGTCGGCGCGCTACGGGCTGTCCTACGATCAGGTCGGGCTGGATCAGGGCTCGTTCTTCACCGACAGCAACAATGACGGCGTCCGCGGCAACAGCCCCGGCGACACGTGCGATCCGCTGCAGGCGGGCCGGTATCTGTGCGAGGCGCTGGGCAACCGCTACACGTCGTCGGTCGGCTATTCGATCCTCAACGACAGCCTCAACAGCCGCCTGCGCCCGACCGCCGGCTCGCAATTCACCTTCGGGCAGGACTTCGCCGGCCTGGGCGGCGATGTGCGCTACATCCGCACGCGCGCCAACTTCGCGAAATATCACGGCGTCGGCGGCGGCTTCGTCCTGTCGTTCAACGGCGAGGGCGGCTGGATCAAATCGCTGGAGGGCAGTCGCGGCCCGGGCATCGATACGGTGCGGATCACCGATCGCTTCTATCTCGGCGAGCCGCAGTTCCGCGGGTTCGACATCCGCGGCGTCGGCCCACGCGTGCAGCGCATTTATTATAATGATGTGGTCACGAACCCTGACGGAACGCAGACCCAGACTCTGAAATTGGGTCGCGACGATATTGTCGATGACGCGCTGGGCGGTAAGGCCTATTATCTCGGCCGGCTGGAGCTGGAGATTCCGCTCGGCGCCGGCGCGCGCGAGCTCGGACTGCGGCCGTCCATCTATGTGCAGGCCGGCTCGCTGTTCGGCATCAAGCAGCCGCTGCCGACCGCCCAATTTCAGACCGTCAACGGCATCGTGCAGCCGATCGTCACCAACATCAAGGACGCGGCGGGCAATCAGCTTTATCTCACCCCCACCCTCCTCGACGACGGCGTGACGGCGAACCCGAGCGCGGGCCTTACCACGACCTGCAAATCGGGGTATGACGCCGCGCCCGCCGCGCCCGGCATCGCCTGCCCGGGCACCACCGCTCCCAACAGCGTCGATGCGACATCGACGCCGCCGTTCCTGGAACGGTTCCTGGGCAACTCCGCTCGGCCGCGCCTGTCGATCGGCTTTGGCGTCAACTGGAATTCGCCATTCGGGCCCTTGCGGATCGATGTCGCCAAGGTCCTCCTGTCTCAACCGGGCGACGACAAGAAGCTCGTCACCTTCAACGTAGGAACGCAGTTCTGATGACCAAGCTCGCCACCTTCCTCACCGCCGCTGCGCTCGCCGCGCCAGGCCTCCTCGCCGCCGCGCCGGCCATGGCGCAGACCGTCGCCGTCGTCGATCCGCAGGGCGCGGTGGTCAACACCAAGGCCTTCCAGGCCGCGACCACGCAGATCCGCACGCAGTACAAGGCCCAGATCGATCAGGCGAGCACGCGCAGCCAGGCCATCCAGGCCGAGCTGCAGCCGATGGTCACGTCGTTCAACACCGCGCGCAGCCAGCCCAACGCCAATCAGGCGACGCTGCAGACGCAGGCCCAGGCGATCCAGGCCAAGGAGCAGGCCGGCCAGCAGGAGATCGACACGATCACGCTGCCCGCCAAGCGCGCCCAGGCCTATGCCGCCGAGCAGATCCAGACGAAGCTGGGCGATGCGGTGCAAAACGTGATGCGCGCGCGCAACGTCTCGCTGATCGTCTCGCCCCAGGCGGTGCTGACCGCGCAGCCGGCGGCGGACCTGACGCCGGCGATCACCACCGAGCTCGACCGCCTCGTGCCGAGCGTGAGCACCGCGGTGCCCGCCAACTGGCAGCCCGGGCAGCAGCAGGGCGCCGCCGGCGTTCCCGCCGCGACGGCCGCGCCGGCGGTTACCCCTTCGCGTTCCTCACGCGGCGGCCGGTGAGCGCTGAAGGTTCTGCCGGCCAAGCCGGCGGGGCCGCCATCGGCCCGCTCGATATCGGGCGGGTCGTGGCGGCGCTGCCGCATCGCTACCCCATGCTCCTCGTCGATCGCGTCGAGGAGCTGGTGCGCGACGAGCGCATCGCCGCGATCAAGGCGGTGACGATCAACGAGGGCTTCTTCCAGGGGCATTTCCCCGGCCGCCCGATCATGCCGGGCGTGCTGATCGTCGAGGCGCTGGCGCAGGCCGCGGGCATCCTGGCGGTGGAGAGCCTGGGCCTCGCCGGCTCGGGCAAGCTCGTCTATTTCATGGCGATCGACGGCGCGAAGTTCCGCAAGCCGGTCGAGCCGGGCGTGCTGCTCCGGCTGGAGGCGAGCTTCCTCCAGAAGCGCGCCCGCGTCTGCAGGTTCGCCGGCCGTGCGCTCGTCGACGGCCAGGTCGCGGC
The DNA here is from genome assembly GCF_964250165.1 of uncultured Sphingomonas sp. Lineage (GTDB taxonomy): Bacteria > Pseudomonadota > Alphaproteobacteria > Sphingomonadales > Sphingomonadaceae > Sphingomonas. Next base: position 25,543 of record NZ_CAXUEK010000035.1, read on the forward strand.
CGAGTGCGAGTTCACGGCGATGATCGCGGACCCGCCGACGGCGTAGCGGCCGGCGAGGGGGCGGTCGCGCCGGTGGCAGGCGGCGTCGACGGCTCGGGCGGCACCATCAGCGGCAGGCCCGCCAGGGTGATGACGACCGGCGCCGGCTGCGTGACCTTGTGGCCGCGGTGCTTCCCGTGCGGCGCGGCGATGGCCGGCGCCGCCGCGGAGACCGCCAGCGCCGCCGCCGCCATGACGACCGGCACGCGATAGCTGACGCAGATCGCGCCATCGCACCGCCCGAGCAGGGCGGCGCGGGCGGCGTCGCTCAGGTCTGTGATGTCATGCACCTGCTGCCCGCACATCCGGCACCAGTCGCCGTCCATCACCGCGGCCAGATCGGCCTGGTAGGGGCAGGGCCGGCGGAACGTCGGGAACAGCGGCATCGCGCACCTCCTGGTCGCAGCCGCATAGCACGCCGATGCGGTGCGGGCGAGGCGATTGCCCCCGCGCGCCGCGTCTGCTAGGCGCGCCGCTTCCTTTCGGCCGGTCGGAAACCGGCCAATCCCGGAGCTTGACCCATGAAGGCCGACACGCATCCCGACTACCACATGATCAAGGTGCAGATGACCGACGGCACCGTGTTCGAGACCCGCTCCACCTGGGGCAAGGAGGGCGACACGATGACGCTCGACATCGATCCGCTGGCGCATCCGGCCTGGACCGGCGGCCGCGGCACGATGCTCGACGCGGGCGGGCAGGTCGCGCGGTTCAACAAGCGGTTCGGCGGGCTGACGCTGAAGCGCTGACGGTCTGGCCCTCTGGCGAAGAGGCGCTGACGGATCGTTTACCATCGGCGGCCTAGCGTCGGGGCATGTTCGCCGCCGAGTTCGAACCCGTCGCCCCCGAGCAGAAGCGCCGCTCGGCGCGCGCGGCGGTGGCGCTCGACGCCGACGTCGGGAAGGCAGGGCTGGACCGCACCTTGTGCAAGGTCGTCGACGTGTCGATGCACGGCGCGCGGCTGCAGACTTATTCGGCGATGCGCCGGGGCGCCGCGATCCGGCTGACGCTGCCGCGCGTCGGGCCGATCCCCGCCGTGGTGATGTGGGCGGACGATTTCGCGGCGGGCTGCCAGTTCCGCAAGGCGCTGACGCCCGCACAGTTCGACGACCTGATCGCGCTGGGCTGACGGGCTGAAGCATGATCCGGCAAAGCCGAAGCAGTTCTCCCGCGCAGGCGGGAGCCTGGGCTCGCCGACAGGCGATTTGCTCCGCAAGACCGGATCCCCGCCTTCGCGGGGACACAAGCGTTCGCGTCGGCTGGGTGGAAGCGGTCTTGTCCACCGCCGCCCCGGCGCAGGCCGGGGCCCAGTGTCGGGCTGCACCGGCCGACCGGACAATGCTCGACAGTCATGGCAACTGGCCCCGGCCTGCGCCGGGCAGGCGAGTCAGATCAGCTGAATCGCAGTCTGACCGGCCGCGATTTCCTTGAGCGTCACGGCGGGGTCGGCGAGACGCGCCGGATCGGCGGCCGCGCCGGCCAGCACCAGCGCGCGGCCCTGCACATAGTCGCGCACCGCGTTCACGCAGTCGAGCGCGACGACGCGGCCGGCCTTGAGATAGACGATCGAGAAGGCGCGGGCGGCGGGATCCCCGCGCAGCACCTCCGCGTCATGGCCGGCGGACAGGCCGACGGTCTGCAGCTTGAGGTCGTACTGGTTGGACCAGAACCACGGCACGGCGTCGTAGACGGCCTCCACGCCGGCGATCGTCTTCGCCGCGACCGTCGCCTGATCGTTGGCGTTCTGGACCGATTCGAGCCGGACCGGCAGGCCGTCGGCGAAGCGGTTGGCGTGCAGCGCGCAGTCGCCGACCGCGAAGATGTCGGGGAGGCTGGTGCGGCCGTGCGCGTCGACCGCCACGCCGTTGCCGCCGCGCGCGCCGGCCGCGAGCAGCGGCGCTACCGCCGGCACGATGCCGATGCCGACGATCACCATGTCGCAGGCGAGCGTCTCGCCGCCGCCCAGCCGCACGCCTTCGACCCGCTCGGCACCGGCGATGCTCTCGACCGTCGTGTTCAATCGGATCTCGACGCCGTGCGCGCGATGCTCCGCCTCGAAGAAGCGCGACAGCGCGACCCCGGCGACGCGCGCCAGCACGCGGCTCAGCGTCTCGATCAGCACCACCTGTTTCCCCAGTTTGGCGAGCGCCGACGCCGCCTCCAGCCCGATATAGCCGCCGCCGACGACCGCGACGCGCCCGACGCCCGGCAGTTCGGCCGCGAGCTGGTCGACGTCGGCGCGGGTGCGAACGGTGTGGACGCCCGACAGATGGTGGCCCTCGCACGCCAGCCGCCGCGCGGCGCCGCCCGCCGCCCAGATCAGCTTGCCGTAGCCGAAGCTCTCTCCCGCGGCGGTGGTGACGACGTGCGCCTCCGGGTCGACGGCCGCCACGCGCCGCCCGAGCAGCAGCGTCACGTCGCGCTCCGCCCAGAAGGCGTGCGGCCGGATCAGCATCCGCTCGAACGGCCGGTCGCCGGTCAGATATTCCTTGGAAAGCGGCGGGCGTTCATAGGGCGGCTCCGGCTCGTCGCCGACGATCGCGACCGAGCCGGCGAACCCGTGCTGCCGCAGCGCGATCGCCGCCTGCGCGCCGCCATGGCCGCCGCCGACGATCAGCACGTCGTAGCGCGGCTCCATCAGTATACCACGACCGAGCGGATGCTTTCGCCTGCGTGCATGAGGTCGAAGCCCCGGTTGATCTCGTCGAGCGTGAGGACGTGGGTAATCATCGGGTCGATCGCGATCTTGCCCTCCATGTACCAGTCGACGATCCTGGGCA
>NZ_CAXUEK010000036.1:0-26863 GCF_964250165.1 uncultured Sphingomonas sp.
GCGCGCGTGCTGGCGGGCGAGCGGACGCTGGCGGTGATGCCGACGGGGGCGGGCAAGTCGCTCTGCTATCAGCTGCCCGCGACGATGCTGGCGGGGACGTGCGTCGTCGTCTCGCCGCTGATCGCGCTGATGCACGACCAGCTGCGTGCGGCGACCGCGGTCGGCATCCGCGCGGCGACACTGACCAGCGTCGACGAGAACCAGGCGGAGACGCGCGCCCGGTTCCGCGCGGGCGAGCTGGACCTGCTCTATGTGGCGCCCGAGCGGGCCTCCAACGCGTCCTTCCGCAGCCTGCTGGCGGACGCGACGCTCAGCCTGTTCGCGATCGACGAGGCGCATTGCGTCAGCGAATGGGGGCATGACTTCCGGCCCGACTATCGCCTGCTCGCGCCGCTGATGGACGCGTTCCCGGCGGTGCCGCGGCTGGCGCTGACCGCCACGGCCGATGCGCATACGCGCGCCGACATCCTGCAGCAGCTAGGCATCCCGGCCGACGGGCTGATCGTCTCCGGCTTCGACCGGCCGAACATCCGCTATGCGATCGCGCCGCGCGACAATGCGCCGCGCCAGATCGCCGACCTGCTCGCCGCGCAGCCCGGGCCGGGGATCGTCTATGCGCCGACGCGCGCGGCGACCGAGCGGCTGGCGGAGTCGCTGGGGCGGGCGGGCCGACCGGTGCGCGCCTATCATGCCGGGCTCGATCCTGCCGTGCGCGCGCGGAACCAGGCCGACTTCGTCGCGTCGGAGGACATGGTGATGGTCGCCACCGTCGCGTTCGGGATGGGGATCGACAAGCCGGACGTCCGCTTCGTCGCACATGCCGGGCTGCCGAAGTCGATCGAGGCCTATTACCAGGAGACGGGGCGCGCCGGGCGCGACGGCGATCCCGCGGAAGCGCATCTGTTCTGGGGCGCGGAGGATTTCGCACGCGCGCGCCAGCGGCTGGTCGAGGTGGAGCCGGGCCGCCAGGCTGGCGAACGGCAGCGGCTGGCGGCGCTGGGCGGGCTGGTCGAGACGACGGGCTGTCGCCGCCGCGTGCTGCTGAAGCATTTCGGCGAGGAGCGCACCGAGGATTGCGGCAATTGCGACAATTGCCTGATGCCGCGTGCGACGGTGGACGCGACCGAGCTGGCGCGGAAATATCTGTCGGCGGTGTTCCGGACGGGGCAGCTGTTCGGCGCGGGCTATGTCGAGCAGGTGCTGACCGGCCGCTCGTCGGAGCGGACGCTGATGAACGGGCACGAGGCGCTGTCCGTGTGGAGCATCGTCGGCGAGGAGGACGCGGCGCTGCTGAAGCCGCTCGGCCGCGCGCTGCTGGCCCGCGATGCGTTGCGCGCCAACGAGCATGGCGGGCTGGAGTTCGGCCCCGGCGCGCGCGCGATCCTCAAGGAGGGCGCCGAGCTGAGGCTGCCGGTGCAGCCCAGGCGCGAGCGGCGGCGGCGCGGCGAGGCGCCGGTCGCGGCGAACCCGGCCGACACGCCGCTGTTCGAGGCGCTGCGCGCGCGCCGCCGCGAGCTGGCGCAGGCAGCGGGCGTGCCGCCCTATGTCGTCTTCCACGACTCGGTGCTGCGCGACATGGCGGCGCGGCGGCCGGCGAGCCGGGCGGAGCTGGCGGTGCTCTCGGGCATCGGCGCGCGCAAGCTGGACGCCTATGGGGATGCGTTTCTGGAGGTGATCCGGAATAGCTGATTCTCCCCGCTCGCGGGGAGGGGGACCGTCGGCCGCAGCCCGGTGGTGGAGGGGGCCCAGCTCTTGGCCACACCCCGTGCGTCGGGCCCCCCCCCACCATTGCCGCTGCGCGTCGACGGTCCCCCTCCCCGTCCCGGAGAGGATTGGCTACAGGGGCCCATGCTCTTTCTCCGCCCGCTCAACGACCGCGTCGCCGTCGCGCCGCAGATCGACCCCGAGGACATGGCCGCGATCAAGGCCGCCGGCTTCGTCGCCGTCGTCAACAACCGGCCCGACGACGAGGAGCCCGGGCAACCCGGCGGCGAGGCGATCCGGGCGGCCGCGGCGGCGGCGGGGCTCGGCTACCAGGCGATCCCCGTGACGCATGCCGGCTTCAGCCATCCGCAGCTGGACGCGATGGCGGCGGCACTGGCGGCGGCGGACGGGCCGGTGCTCGCTTATTGCCGTTCGGGCACGCGCTCGTGCAACCTGTGGGCGCTCGCCGCGGCCAAGGCCGGGCGCGATCCCGCGCTGCTGGTCGCACAGGCGGCGGCGGCGGGGTATGACCTGTCCGGCCTCCGGCCGACGCTGGACGCCTTGTCGGCAAGCGGGGTGGAGGCACGATGAACTGGGTCTCGCTCGCCGCCTCGCTGGCGGCGGTGCTGGCGCTGGCGGGCGTCGCCTGGGCGCTCAGGCTCGGACGCGACGCGCGGATCGCCAGCCCGGAGGAGGCGGCGGACGCGGCCGAGGCGGCGCTCGCCGGGTTCGAGGCGCGCGACGTGGTGCTGGGCGCGGACGGCGCCGGTGCGCTGGCGGTCGGCGCTGACGGGCGGCTGGCCGCGGTGAAGCGCCATGGCGCGCGCGCGGCGGTGCGCGAGGTGCGCTGGGCGGCGGTGCGGCCCACTGCCGACGGGACGGTGGTGGAGACCGGCGAGCGGCGGTTCGGGGCGGTGACGCTGACCGGGGTGGACGCGCTCGACCTCCGGCGACTGGCGGGAGAGCTGACCTTGCCGTTCATGGACGCCCGCCGCGACCGCGGTCGCGCTGGCTAGGTAACGGACACGGTTGTAAGCTGCTGGCGATGCCGTCGCTGCCCGATCCCGTCGATTACGCCGTCCCCGGGTTCGTCCTGCTGGTGCTCGCCGAGATGCTCGTCGCGCGCGCGCGCGACCGTTCGCGCTATTGCCCGCGCGACACGCTGACCAGCCTGGCGCTGGGGCTGGGTTCGACGGCTGCGGGCGTGCTGTCGGGCGGGGCGGTGTTTGCGCTGGCGACGTGGGTATACCGCTTTCACCTGCTGCCGATCGGCTATGCCTGGTGGGTCTGGCCGGTCTGCTTCGTGCTTGATGACTTCGCCTATTACCTCTTCCACCGGTCGGCCCATCGGGTGCGCTGGTTCTGGGCGAGCCACGTCATCCATCACTCGTCGCAGCATTACAACCTGTCGACGGCGTTGCGGCAGACCTGGACGGGGTTCGTGAGCCTCGCTTTCCTGTTCCGACTGCCGCTGTTCCTCGTCGGATTTCCGCCGGCGATGGTGTTCTTCGTGGCCGGGATCAACCTGATCTATCAGTTCTGGATCCATACCGAGGCGGTCGGCCGGCTGCCGCGCTGGATCGAGGCGGTGATGAACACGCCGTCGCACCACCGCGTCCACCACGCCACCAACGCGCGCTATCTCGACCGCAACTATGCAGGCGTGTTCATCGTATGGGACCGGCTGTTCGGCACCTTCGAGCCCGAGCGCGACGATGATCGGCCGCGTTACGGGCTGGTCCATGATCTCGGCAGCTTCTCGCTGCTGTGGGCGGCGTTCCACGAATGGGCCGGGATCGCGACCGATGTGTGGCACGCGCCATGGGCCGCGAAGCTCGGCTATCTGTGGAAGCCGCCGGGCTGGAGCCATGACGCCAGCCGCGACACCAGCGAGACGATCCGCGCCCGCTGGGCCGAGCGGGAGGCGCGGCGGACAAGCGCGCGATGAGCTAAGCCGCCCGGTGTTGCACCCGGGCGCTACGCCCCCCAGACCCGCACGCGCTGGTCGGGCGCAACGTACATCTTGTCACCCGGCTTCACCCCGAACGCCCGATACCAGGGGTCGAAGTTGCGGACGATGCCATTGACCCGATACTTGTCCGGGCTGTGCGGGTTGGCGAGCAGCTGCTGCCGCTCGGCGCCCTCGCGCATCTTGCCCTGCCAGGCGGCGGCGAAGGCCAGAAAGAAGCGCTGGTCGCCGGTAAAGCCGTCGATCACCGGCGGCTCGCCGTGGCGCGACACGTAGCGGCGATAGGCCGCATAGGCGGTTTCCAGCCCGCCCAGGTCGGCCAGGTTCTCGCCGAGCGTCAGCCGGCCCTTAATATGGACGCCCGGGATCGGCTCATACTGGTCGAACTGGCCGGCGAGCCGATCCGCCTGCACCATGTATTTGGCGGCGGTGTCCTTGGTCCACCAGTCGCGCAGGCGGCCCTGCGCGTCGAACTGGCGACCCTCGTCGTCGAAGCCGTGACCCATCTCGTGCCCGATCGTCGTCGCGCCCGTCTCGGCATAGTTGACCGCCGGGTCGGCGGCGGCGTCGAAGAAGGGCGGCTGCAGGATCGCGGCGGGCACCGTGATCTGGTTCATGGTCGGGTCGTAATAGGCGTTCACCGTCTGCGGCGTCATGTACCACAGCCAGCGCTCGACCGGGTGCGGGAAGCGCGCGAGCTGCAGCCGCCATCCGAACGCGGCGGCGTGCATGGCGTTGGCGAGCGGGTCGGCCCGGCTCACTTCCAGCGCGCCATAATCGATCCACTTCGCCGGATGGCCGATGCGCGGATCGAACGTGCCCAGCTTGGTCAGCGCCGCGGCGCGCGTGGCGGTGTCCATCCAGGCGGCGTGCTCGATCTTGTCCCGGTAGGCGGCGCGCATGTCGGCGACGAGCTCGTTCGCCTGCCGCTCCGTCTCGGGCGACCAGTGGCGCTCGACATAGATACGCCCCACCGCTTCACCGAGCGAGCCGTCGATATAGGCGATGCCGCGCTTCCAGCGCGCGCGCTGTTGGGGGACGTCGCGCAGCGTGTGCGAGTAGAAGTCGAAGCTGGCCTGGTCGAACGCGTGCGGCAGGAACGGCGCGACGTCGCTGAGGTAGCGCGCCGTCATCCACTCCTTCCAGGTGGCGAGCGGCACGTCGGCGAGCCGCCGGCCGGCGGCGGCGACCGCGCTCGGCTCGTTGACGTTGACCCTGGCCGCCTGGCCGAGCCCCATGCTCGCCAGCGTCGGCGCCCAGTCGAACTGCGGCGCGAGCGCGGTAAGCTGCGCGCGGTCCATCGGGTTGTGCGTCTTGACCGGATCGCGGCGCTGCTCGGGCGTCCACTGATCCTGGCTCAGCCGCGTTTCCAGCGCGATGATGCGATCGGCGCGACCGGCGGCGTCGGGCAGCCCGGCGAGCGTCTGCAGCTTGACCAGATAGGCCCGATAGGCGGCGCGGATGGCGTCGTATTTGGGGCCGGTGAGCAGGTAATAGTCGCGCGCCGGCAGCCCCAAGCGCGCCTGCCCCGCATCGGCCTGGTAGCGCGTCGGATCTTCGACGTCGGCCGATATGCCGATGTTGACGGGCGAGGGATAGCCCGGCTGCATCATCAATCGGACGAGCGCGTCGCGGTCCGTCACCGCGTCGATGCGCGCGAGGTACGGCCGCAGCGGGGCCAGGCCGCGCGCCTCGACGCCCGCCTCGTCCATCCAGGCGGCGTAGAAGTCGCCGACCTTCTTCGCGACCGCGCTGTCGGGATGCGCCTGCGCCTCCTCGACGATCGCGCGGACCTGCAGCTCCGCGGTATCGGGCAGGTCGTAATTGTAACCGGCACCGACCTTGTCCGCGTCGATCGGGTGATCGCGCAGCCACGTTCCTTCGGCATAGGCGTAGAAGTCGTCGCCCGGCTTCACCGAGCGGTCCATGTCGGCGAGGTCGACGCCCCAGCGGCCGTAATGCGGCTTGGGCGCATCCTGCGCAGCGAGCAGCGCGGGAAGGGAGGCGAGGGCGAGGACGGCGAGGCGGCGCATGGGGTTCTCCGGGAGGTGCCGGATCGTAGCGCGTTCGGCGGCGGAGAGAAGCCCTTCGCTCCTGCTCTTCCTCGTCATCCCGGCCTTGCGCCGGGATCCAACGCTGAACCGGGCGCGGCGCGTCGTGATGGAGCGGTTGGCCAGGCCTGAGCTGGACCCCGGCTCAAGGCCGGGGTGACGGAGGGCTCAATCCACCCGCATCGCCTCGGCGGCCAGCGCCTCCGCCTCGATCAGCAGCGCGTCCTCGCCCGAACCGCCCGTGGCGACGCGCTCGCGGCCGATCAGCGTCAGCACCGGCACCGCCAGCGGCGTAACGCGCGGCAGGTCGACATGCACCATCGTGTCGGCGGCGCGGTCGAGCAGCCCGGCGAGGCGCCCCACATCGGTCATCCGTGCGCGCGCGTCCGCCCAGGCGGCCTCCAGCAGCAGGTGGGTCGGCTCGTATTTGCGCAGCACGTCGTAGATCAGGTCGGTGGAGAAGGTCACCTGCCGTCCGGTCTTGCGCTTGCCCGGATGCTGGCGCTCGACGAGGCCGCCGATCACCGCCACCTCCCGGAACGCGCGCTTGAGCAGGTGTGAGCGTTCCACCCACTCGACGAACTCGTGTTCCAGGATATCGGCGGAGAACAGCGCGGCGGGGTCGCGGACCGGTTCGATCCCATAGGTCGCGATCGCGTAGTCGTTGGCGACGAAGCCGAGCGGCCTCAGGCCGTGCGCCTCCATGCGGCGCGTGAGGAGCATGCCGAGCGACTGGTGCGCGTTCCAGCCCTCGAAGCTGTAGGCGACCATGTAGTGCCTTCCTTCCCGCGGGAAGGTCTCGACCAGCAGCTGCCCGGGCTCGGGCAGGATCGAGCGCTTGCGCTGGATTTCCAGCCATTCGCGCACGTCGGCGGGGAAGCGCGCCCATTCGGCCGGCGTAGCGAGAAAGCGGCGGACGCGGTCGGCCAGGTTGGTCGACAGCGGCATGCGCGCGCCGCCATAGGTCGGGATGCGCGCGGGCCGGGTCGAGGCGCGCACCACCAGGTCCTCGGTGTCGATCCGCTCGACCTCGCAGGAGAGGCCGGCGAAGAAGAAGGTGTCGCCGGGCGCGAGCTGCGCGGCGAAGCTTTCCTCCACCTTGCCGAGATTGCGGCCGTTCTTGAACCGCACGGTGAGCATCGTCGCCTCGACGATGATGCCGGCGTTGAGGCGATGCTGCGCCACGAACTTCGGGTGGCTGACGCGCCAGACGCCGTTGTCCTCCGTCAGCCGCTTGAACCGATCGTAGGCCTTCAGCGCATAGCCACCGTCGCGGATGAAACCGAGCACGCGGTCGAACAGCGCATCCGACAACGCGGAATACGGCAGCGCCGCGCGCACCTCGTCGAGCAGCGCGTCGCGCGCGAACGGCGCGGCGCAGGCGCAGGCCATGATGTGCTGCGCGAGCACGTCGAGCGCGCCCGGGCGGAACAGGTCGGGGTCGAGCTCGCCCGCCTCCACCGCGTCGAGCGCCGCGCGCGCCTCTAGATATTCGAAGCGGTTGCCGGGAACGACGATGGCTTCGGAGGCCTCGTCGAGCCGGTGGTTGGCGCGGCCGATCCGCTGGAGGAGGCGGCTGGAGCCCTTCGGCGCGCCCATCTGGATGACGCAGTCGACATCGCCCCAGTCGACGCCGAGATCCAGCGACGCGGTGGCGACCAGCGCGCGCAGCCGGCCGTCGGCCATCGCCTGCTCCACCTTGCGCCGCGCCTCGCGCGCCAGGCTGCCATGGTGGACGCCGATCGGCAGGCCGAGCGTGTTCACCTTCCACAGGTCCTGGAAGATCAGCTCGGCGAGGCTGCGCGTGTTGCAGAAGATGATGGAGGTGCGGTGCGTCTCGATTTCCGCCATCACCTGCTCGGCGGCGTAGCGGCCGGAATGGCCCATCCAGGGCACGCGATCCTGGGGAAGGAGGATCGCGATGTCGGGCTCGGCGCCCGGCTCGCCCTCGACGAGGTCGACCGCGTCGATGTCGCCGTCGGGCGCGAGCCAGGCGCGGTAGCCGTCCGGGTCGGCGACGGTGGCGCTGAGCGCAACACGGCGCAGGTCGGGCGCGAGGCGCTGGAGGCGCGCCATGCACAGCGACAGCAGGTCGCCGCGCTTGCCGGTGGCGAAGGCGTGGACCTCGTCGATGACGATCGTGCGCAGGCCGGCGAACAGGGTGAAGCTGTCCGGATAGGAGAGCAGCAGCGACAGCGATTCGGGCGTGGTCAGCAGGATGTGCGGCGGCTTGACCCGCTGGCGCGCCTTGCGATCGGACGGGGTATCGCCGGTGCGCGTCTCGATCCGGATCGGCAGCCCCATCGCCTCGACGGGGCCGAGCAGGTTGCGCTGGATGTCGATCACCAGCGCCTTGAGCGGCGACACGTAGAGGGTGTGCAGCCCGTCCGCCGGGTGCTCGATCAACTCGGCGAGCGTCGGAAGAAAGCCGGACAGCGTCTTGCCCGCACCCGTCGCGGCGACCAGCAGCGCATGGCGTCCGGCGCGGGCGCGGTCCAGCATGGCGAGCTGATGCCGGCGCGGGGACCAGCCGCGGGTGGCGAACCAGGTCCGGAGGGGTTCGGGAAGGTCTTCCTGCCCCGTCACCCCGGCCGAAGTGCCGGGGTCGATGATGGCTTCAGCCCCGCTGTCGGCAATGAAGGTCACGCCGGTGATTTGGTCCGGCGCGGATGCCGGCACAAGGCCGGCATGACGGCATGGCCCTATCGACCCTGCGCCTTGTTCTTCTCGTCTTCCGCCTTGTAGAGGTCCCGCGTCGCTTCCTCGGTGCGGCGTTCTTCCCGGCGCGACTGGCGATTGTTCAGCGCCGCCCAGGCGATCGCGGCGCCCAGGATCAGCGCGCCCAGGATGGACCAGTAATACATCATCGCGCGCGCCCTTCGAATGGTTCGGCGGGTCAACGTCGCTGGGGACGTTTGGCTCCGGCCCGCCGGCTCGTGCGTATAGCGGCGATGGCGCGCCTCGGTGATTGGCTGGAACCGCATCCGCACGGCATCTACGTCAGACCTGCCGATGCCTGGATCGATCCCTCGCGGCCCTCGCCCCGCGCGCTGGTGACGCACGGCCATGCCGATCACGCGCGCGGCGGCCACGAGCAGGTCTGGGCGACCCCCGAGACGCTGGCGATCATGGACGCGCGCTACGGCCCGCAGACAGGCACCGGCGTGCGGTATGGCGAGAGCGTGCGGCTGGGAGACGTGAATGTCGGCTTCGTGCCGGCTGGCCATGTGCTCGGCTCCGCGCAGATCGTGCTGGAGCATCGCGGCGAGCGGGTGGTAGTGTCGGGAGACTATAAGCGCCGCGCCGACCCGACCTGCGCGCCGTTCGAGCCCGTCGCCTGCGACGTGTTCGTCACCGAGGCGACCTTCGCGCTGCCGGTGTTCCGCCACCCGGACACGGGCGACGAGATCGACAAGCTGCTCAGCAGCCTGCACGCCAATCCGGAACGGTGCGTGCTGGTCGGCGCCTATGCGCTGGGCAAGGCGCAGCGGGTGATCGCCGAGCTGCGCGAGCGCGGGCACGCAGCGCCGATCTACATCCACGGCGCGCTGGCGCGGCTGTGCGAGCTTCATGCCGATCACGGCGTGCGGCTGGGCGAGCTGCTGCCGGCGACCGGGGCGGCGAAGAAGGACGTGGCGGGGCATGTGGTGCTCTGCCCGCCGTCCGCGCTCAACGACCGCTGGTCGCGCCGGCTGCCCGACCCGATCACCGCCATGGCGTCAGGCTGGATGCGGATCCGGCAGCGCGCCCGACAGAAGAATGTCGAGCTGCCGCTGATCCTCTCCGACCATGCCGATTGGGACGAGCTGACGACCACGCTGACCGAGCTGTCGCCCAAGGAGGTGTGGGTGACGCACGGGCGCGAGGAGGCGCTGGTGCACTGGTGCGCGCAGCGGCAGATCAAGGCGCGGCCGCTGAACCTCGTCGGATTCGAGGATGAGGATGATTGACGCGCCTGGCGAGGTCGCAGCGAAGCAGCGACCGAGCGCATCAGGCGCGTCGGCCGGCGGCGCCTGCAGCGCCGACCGACGACGCGGTTCGCCGCGGCGCTCCCACACCCGTCACCCCGGCCTTGAGCCGGGGTCCATCTCAGGCCAGAGCCATCCGCTCAGATGATGAGCGGGTTGCCTGGGATCAGCCTGGATGCCGGCTCAAGGCCGGCATGACGGAGGTTGTGCTCGTTCCAGCCGCCTGACACGCTCGCCCGGTGATCCAGCCCACTCTCCACCGCGCACTCACCACCGGTCAGCTCGCCATGATCGCGATCGGCGGGGCGATCGGGACGGGGCTGTTCCTGGGCTCCGGGTTCGCGATCGGGATGGCGGGCCCCGCGGTGCTGGCCAGCTACGCGATCGCCGGGCTCATCACGCTGGCGCTGATGGGGGCGCTGGCCGAGATGACGGTGGCGACGCCCGTCACCGGCGCGTTCGGCGCGTTCGCGCAGATGTATCTCGGCCCGCTCGCCGGCTTCCTGGTGCGCTGGGCCTATTGGTCGGCGGTGGTGCTGGCGGTCGGCACGGAGGTGACGGCAGTCGCGCTCTACATGGCGTGGTGGTTTCCCCACGTGCCCGGCATGGTCTGGATCGTCGGCTTCTCCGCGGCGCTGGTCGGCATCAACCTCGCAGGCGTCGGCTGGTTCGGGGCGATCGAGTACGGCTTCTCGGCGGTGAAGGTGGCGGCGATCCTCCTTTTTATGCTGCTCGGCGGGCTGGTGTGGGTGAGGAGCGGCGTCGGCTTCGTCAACTATGCGGCCGCGGGCGGGTTCGCGCCGCACGGCGCCTGGGGCGTGTGGAAGAGCGTGATCGTCGCGATCTTCTCCTATTTCTCGGTCGAGATGATCGCGATCGCGGCGGGCGAGGCGGCGGCGCCCGAGCGCGCGATCGTGCGCGCGTTCCGCGCCACCTTCGTCCGGCTCGCGATCTTCTACCTGGGCAGCCTGGCGATCATGCTGGCGCTCGTGCCGTGGACGCGGGCGGGCGTGACGGTCAGCCCGTTCGTGACGGTGATGGCGGCGACCGGCCTGCCTTATGCCGCGGGCGTCATCAATGCGGTGGTGCTGGTGGCGGCGCTGTCCGCGATGAACAGCCAGCTCTATGCGGGCTCGCGGATGCTGTGGGCGCTGGCGGCGGCGGGGCAGGCGCCGCGTTGGCTCATGGTGCTGGCGACGAACGGCGCACCGCGGCGCGCGGTGCTCGCGTCGAGCGGCGGCGCGGTGCTGGCGGTCGCGCTCGTCGCGCTCGCGCCCGCGCAGGCGTTCGGCGCGATGCTGGCGGTGTCGATCGCCGGTGCGCTGTTTGTGTGGATGATGATCTTCGCCACCCACCTCGCCTTTCGCCGGCGGCACGGCGCGCCTGCGGGGTTCCGGCTGTGGGGCCATCCCTGGCCGAGCCGCCTCGGTGGCGCCGCCATGGCGGCGTTGCTGCTGACGACCGCCTTCACCGCCGAGTTCCGCTGGACGCTGGCCTGGGGCGCGCCGGCCCTGCTGCTCGCCACGCTCGCCTATTTTCTGCGATTGCGCAGGCGCGCCCGCGGGCTAGCATAGCGGCGCCCATCCCACCGAAAGGTCGCCCCTTGCCCCGTCTCGCGCTGCTCGCCCTGCCGCTCCTTGCGCTTGCCTGCCCCGTCCTCGCCCAGGACGGCCCCAAGCCCGCCGACAAGACGGAGAACCGGGCCGACAAGAGCGTCGGCCAGTCCAACGCCGACAAGGTGAAGCAGGAGGCGGAGGCGGGCTACGCCAATGCCCCCGTCAAGGAGCAGGAGGTCACCCACCGGGCGAGCGTGACGGTGGACGGTCGCGCGCTGCCCTACACCGCCACCGCCGGCACGCTGACGCTGCGCGACGTGGAGGGCAAGCCGACCGCGAGCATGTTCTACACCGCCTATACGCTCGACGGCGTGCGGCCGGGGACGAAACGGCCGGTCACCTTCTTCTACAATGGCGGCCCGGGCAGCCCGACCTTCTGGCTGCACATGGGCTCGTTCGCGCCGGTGCGGCTGAAGACCGGCAATCCGGAGGTGATCAGGCCCGCGCCCTATGATTTCGGGCCGAACCCCGATTCGCTGCTCGACAAGACCGATCTCGTCTTCCTCGACGCGATCGGCGCGGGTTATTCGCGGCCGCTGGGCGACATGAAGCCCGGCCAGTTCTACGGCGTCGACGAGGATGCCGACGCGTTCGCCAAGGCGATCCTGCGCTACGCCACCAAATACGGCCGCTGGAACAGCCCGAAGTTCATCTTCGGCGAGAGCTACGGCACCACCCGCTCGGGCGCGCTCGCCTATCAGCTGCAGGAGCGCGGCATGGCGCTGAACGGCGTCGTGCTGCTGTCGTCGATCATGAATTACGGCTATCGCCAGCCGGGGCTGGACGAGGTGTATCTCAACTACCTGCCGAGCTTCGCCACGACCGCCTGGTATCACCACAAGCTGGCCAACCCGCCCGCCGACGTCGCGACGATCGCCGCGCAGGCGCGGGCCTTCGCGCTCGGGCCGTATGCCGCCGCGCTCGCCAAGGGGCAGCTGATCTCCGACGCGGAGAAGGATGCCGTCGCCACCCAGATGAGCCAGCTGATCGGCATCTCCGCCGACTATATCAAGCGGGCGAACCTGCGCATCGACCTGCCGCGCTTCCAGAAGGAGCTGCTGCGCGACCGGCGGCTGACGATCGGCCGCTACGACGCGCGCTACACCGGCGTCGATGCAGACGCGGCGGGCGACCGGCCGGAGACGGACGCGTCGGACACGGCGATCTCGGGCGCGTTCATCGCGACCTTCACCGACTATGTGACGCATACGCTCGGCTACAGGACCGAGCTGCCCTACCGGCTCTCCGCGCGCGACGCGGCGGGTTTCGACTGGAACTGGAAGCACAAGGCGCCCGGATCGGGCTATGGCGCGATGCAGAACAACCCCAACACCGCCGTCGACCTCGCCGCGGCGATGCGCGAGAACCCGTATCTGCATGTGCTGTCGCTCAACGGCTATTACGACATGGCGACGCCGTTCTTCGGCACCGAGACGGACCTCGGCCATATGATGCTGGAGCCGGTGCAGCAGCGGAACCTCGCGTTCCGCTATTATCCGTCGGGCCACATGGCGTATCTCAACCCGGACGCGCTGCACGCCATGAAGCGGGACCTGGCGGCGTGGTATGACGGGGCGGTCGGCGACGCGAAGGCGGGAACGCCGGGGCAGCCCGCGAGTCTGGGCTCCGCGCCCGCCGGGGGTCGGACGCCGAACTGATCTTGAACGCCTGACGAAAGGGATGGGATGACCAAGCGGGTGTGGGCGGTCGCGGCCGCCGTGGCGTGGCTGGGCGCGAGCGCCGCGCAGGGCGCGAAGCGCGACTTCCAGGACTGCGACGGCCTGCGACCGCCGGGGGACCGCAACGGCGGCATGGCCGGGCCGGCCGGCGCCGCGCCGTTCCCTATCCCGGGCGCCGGCCATGCCGAGGTGGCGGTGACCGCGTGCACCGATGCGCTGGCCGACCCGCGCCTGCTTCCCGCCGCGACGCTGCGCCGCGCGCACCTGCTGCGCGCCCGGGCGCTGGCGAGGCTGCAGGCGGCCGACGCCGATGGTGCCCTGACCGATCTCGACGCCGCCGCGGCGGCCGCCGGCCCGCTCGCGCAGGATCCGCTCTACGCGCGCAGCATGGGCGTGTCGCTGACGCTGGCGCGCGCCGCGGCGCTGCAGGTCAAGGGCGACCGCGACGCGGCGCGCCGCCTGGCGACGGAGGCCGCGGCCGCGCGACCCTACAGCATCGCCGTCCAGAGCATGGCGGCGCTGATCCGCCAGCGCGCGCGATCTCGCGCAGGGCGTGGACGCACCCTATGCCGCGCTGCTGCCGCTCACGCCGCAGGCCTACCGCCTGCAGTTCGGCGCCGACATGGAAGCGGGCCGGTTTGCGCAGGCGGCCGCCGAATACCCCCGCCTGAACCAGGCGTTCCCCAAGCCCGGCCCCGTCCTGCCGCCGTTCCTCGACGCCAATGCGGACGCCAACACGCTGATCACCTCGATGCTCGACGGGGCGGCCGCCGGCTATGCCCTGGCCGCGACCGGTCAGCCCGCGGCGGCCCGGGCGCTGCTGACCGACACCGAGACGAAGCTGGAAGCGGCGCTGACGCCCGCGGCGGACAAGACGGGCGTCGCGCAGCCGCCGAGCCCCATCGCCGGGCCGCTGCGCGAGGCGTGGCGGCGCGCCCGGTTGCTGGCCGACGCACGCATCGCGGTCGCGGACGGCCGGCCCACCGAGGCGTTGAAGGCGCTGATCGGAACGGAGCTGCCGGTCGGCGCGGCCGGCGTCGAGTTGCTGACCGCGCTCCAGGCGGCGCTGCCCGCGAGCGAGCGCGCCCTGGCGCCCGACTCGGCAGTGCTGGCAGCGAAGCTGACCGCCCGGCGCGAGGCGGAGCAGCTGGACGTGGCCGCCCTGCGCCGGGCGATGCCGCTGCCGGAGACGAGCGGCAACATCGCGGACTATGAAGGAGCCGGCAACCGTTTCCTGGCCGGCCTGTTCGTCGCGGGCGGCGCGACCGACGGCTTCCGCTCCAAGACCGACGCGGCGACCGGGATCACCACCGTCGCGTTCGTCGGCAAGGCCAGTTCCGGTCCGGCGGTGGAGGAGCTCACGCTGTTGCGCGCGGCCGATCTGGCGCGACAGGCGGGCAAGCGGGGGCTGCTGATCGTGGGCCGGCGCGACTATGCCCAGACGCTGACGATGACCCGCATGGGCATCCCGCTGTCGAGCACGCCCGCCGACTACAAGACCGAGCTCGACGTGCGTTTCGTCGATCCCGCGGCGCTGCCCGCCGATCTCGCGCCGGAACGCGCCCGCGTGCTGGACGCCGATCAGGTCTATGCGGCGCTGGCGCCCATCTACATCGCGCGCGCCGGCGCCAAGGCCGGCAGCTGACCGTCAGGCCCGTTCCAGCGCCTTGGCGCGGCGGCGCTGGACGGAGCTGCCGATGCCCATCGCCTCGCGGTATTTCGCCACCGTCCGCCGGGCGATGTCGAAGCCCTTCGCGTTCAGCATCTCGACCAGCGTGTCGTCGCTGAGCACGGCCGTGCCCTCCGCCGCGATCAGCGCCCTGAGCGCGCTCTTCACCGCCGCCGCCGACACCGCGTCGCCGCCGTCCGCCGCCTGGATTGCGGAGGTGAAGAAGTATTTCAGCTCGAACAGCCCGCGCGCGCAGCCGAGATATTTGTTCGAGGTGACGCGGCTCACCGTCGATTCGTGCATCTCGATCGCGTCGGCGATCCGCGCCAGCGTCAGCGGCTTCAGGTGTGCCACGCCGTGCAGGAAGAACGCCTCCTGCTGCTTCACGATCTCGGTCGCTACCTTGACGATCGTGCGCTGGCGCTGGTCGAGCGCCTTCACCAGCCAGTTGGCGCCGGCGAGCATGTCGCCCAGCCACGCCTTGGACGCCTTGTCGTGGCTGCCATGCGCCAGTTCGGCATGATAGCGCCGATCGACCAGCACGCGCGGCAGCGTCGCCGCGTTCACCTCCACCGCCCAGCCGGCCTTCGTCCGCGTGACGAACACGTCGGGCACCACCGCCTGGACGGGCTCGCCGCCGTAACGGCAACCGGGCTTGGGATCATAGCCGCGCACCTCGCGGATCATGTCCGCCAGATCCTCGTCGTCGACGCCGCAGATGCGCTTGAGGCGGCCGAGCTCGCCGCGCGCGAGCAGGTCGAGATGATCGAGCAGGCGCGCCATGCACGGATCGTGGCGGTCCGCCTCCTTCGCCTGCAGCGCCAGGCATTCGGCGAGATCCCGCGCGCCGACGCCGGTCGGATCGAGGGTCTGGATCTGGGCCAGCACCGCCTCGACGCGGGCGAGCGGCACGGCCAGCCGGTCGGCGACCTCCAGCAGGTGCGCGCGCAGATAGCCCGCCTCGTCGATCTGGTCGATCAGGTGCCGGGCGATGAACAGGTCCGGCCCGGCGATCGCCGCCCCGGCCTGCGCCAGCAGGTGCTCGGCGAGCGTCTCGGCGGGCGCGGCGAACGCGTCGAGATCGGGCAGCTCACCATCCGCTCCCGGGCCGCCCGCGCCCGCGCCGGACGACCCGGTCGCGATCGACTCCGAGGGGCCGTCGTCGAAGCGCTCGGTGACGTCCGTGTCGAGCGCCGCCTCGCCCGCCGCCGCGTCGGCGGCCGGCTCATCGCGCTCGGGCCGCTCGGGCCGCTCGGGCGTCGCGACGTCGTCGGTCGCGCCGGCCTGGAGCAGGGGATTGCGCTCCAGCTCCTCGGCGATGAAGCCCTCGATCTCCAGGTTGGAGAGCGCCAGCAGCTTGATCGCCTGCTGGAGCTGCGGCGTCATCACCAGCGACTGCGTCTGGCGCAGGTCGAGGCGGGGGGCGAGGCTCATCCGTGAACTCCTCCCCGGGACGGGCAGGGGGACCGCGCCGGCAGGGCATGGTGGCGGGGGCCCGGGCTGGGCACGCCGTTCGGGGCCCTCTCCACCATGCGCCGCATGGTTCCCCTCCCCGTCCCGGGGAGGATCGAAGAAGGCCGGCCGTCCATCGCTACAAGCTGAACCCCTCGCCCAGATACAGCCGCCGGACATTGGCGTCGGCGACCAGCTCGGCGGGCGAGCCGGTGAACAGCACGCGGCCATCATAGATGATGTAGGCGCGGTCGACGATGTCCAGCGTCTCGCGGACATTGTGATCGGTGATGAGCACGCCGATGTCGCGGCGCTTCAGGTCCTTCACCAGATCGCGGATGTCGGCGATCGAGATCGGGTCGATGCCCGCGAACGGCTCGTCGAGCAGCATGATCGACGGATCGGCGGCGAGCGCGCGGGCGATCTCGGCGCGGCGGCGCTCGCCGCCCGACAGCGCCATGGCGGGCGCGGCGCGCAGGCGCGTCAGGCCGAACTCGTCGAGCAGCCGGTCCAGCTTCTGCTGGCGCGCGGCCGCGTTCGGCTCGGCCAGCTCCAGCACCGTCAGGATGTTCTTCTCGATCGACAGGCCGCGGAAGATCGAGGTCTCCTGCGGCAGATAGCCGAGCCCCAGGATCGCGCGGCGATACATCGGCAGGCCCGTGATGTCGTCGCCGTCGAGCACGATGCGCCCCGAGTCCGGCTTCACCAGCCCCATCACCGAATAGAAGCAGGTCGTCTTGCCGGCGCCGTTGGGCCCGAGCAGCCCGATCACCTCGCCCCGGCCGACGGACAGCGAGACGTCGGCGAGGACGCTGCGCTTGTCGTAGGATTTGGCGATCGACACGACCTGCAGCCCGCGCGCGACGGGCGGCTCGAGGAGCGTCGGCGCATCCAGGGTGTCCGTCACGGCGTCCATGCAGGCGCGGCCTCGCAGATGGTGGTTACCCGAGCATTACCGGGGAACCGATTGGCAGGAAACATGCAGGAAGCGGTGCGGCGTGCGACGGAGAAGCGTCCGACCAGCGCTTATTTGCGGTCGGGGACGGAGAAGGTGCCGGTCACGCGGCCGCTACGCTGCGTCACCGCGCCCGCGCCGCCCGCCCCCTGGCTGCCGACCGAGGAGCCGTCGATCGTCGCCCGGCCGGTGTCCAGGTTGATCGTCATCCGGCCGCCGTTCACCGTGTTCGTCCCCTGGGTCAGCGACACCGCGCCCAGCATGGTGATCGTGCGGCGGTTGAGGTCGTAGATCGCGTAGCTCGACCGGGCAGTCTGTTCGGGCCGGCGCACCGTCACCCCGCCCGACGCGTCCAGCCGCGACACCTGCGGCGCACCGCCGATCACCTGGCCGGTATAGGCGACCGTCATCCGCTGCGCGTTGAGCGTCATCTCGGCCTGCTTGACCGCGACGTTGCCGGTCAGGGTGGCGCGGTTCGCCTTGTCCTGCAGCTCGATGTGATCCGCGCCGAAGTCGATCGGCGCGGCGGTGTCGTGCCGGCCCTGCGCCAGCGCCGGCGCGGCGAGCAGGGCGAGGAGGAGGATCGCACGCATCGCCATCATTTCGTCGCTCGCGGATAGATGCGCAAGCGGGCGGCGCCGTCGAGATGCACGACACGGCTTTCCAGGCCGGCGGTGAGGTGGTTGGCGGAGAAGCGGCCCTGCCGCGCCTCGCCCGTCACCGCGCCGCCGCTTTCCAGCGTGCGCGCCTTGAGGTCGGCGGTCGCGTCGTGCGTGTCGAGCCGGTAGCCGTCGGGCCCGGTGAGGCGGATCGGGCCGTCGATCCGCACCTGCTCGGTATCCATGTCGTAGCGGCCGGTTTCGGCGTGAACATGCGCCGGTCCGTCCGGGAGTTGCAGCTTGGCGTCGAGGTCGCGCAGCTCCACCACCGGCTCCGCCGAGGTGCGCTGCACCGCCGATGCGGCGTCGAGCGTGAAGGGCTGGCCCTTGGCGTCCTGGCCCCGATACTGCGCCGCCTGGATCTTCAGCCGCTCATGCGCGACCTCCACCTTCTTCTTGTCGAGCAGGAAGGACACGTCGCTCGCCGAGTAGAGCGGCGCCATCACCAGGAACGCGGCGAGCACCCCCACCGCCACGGGAAGCGCGAAGGAGAGCAGCGCGATCAGCCGGTCGTGACGCCCGCCCGGCAGCGCCCAGCGCTGGCGCGCCGATCGCCTCCCCTGCATGACGGCATCATGCATGGGCGAAGATGTCGATCTCGGGCCAGCCGGCCAGATCGAGCTCGGCGCGGTGGGGCAGGAAGTCGAAGCAGGCCCGGGCGAGCGGCAGCCGCCCTTCGCGCTGGAGGCGACGCTCCAGCTCGTCCTTGAGCCGATGGAGATAGCGGACGTCCGACGCGGCATATTCCTTCTGCGCGTCGCTCAGCTCCGGCCCGCCCCAATCGGAGGACTGCTGCTGCTTGGACAGGTCGAGGCCTAGCAGCTCCTTGACCAGCTCCTTGAGCCCGTGCCGGTCGGTATAGGTGCGCACCAGCCGGGAGGCGATCTTGGTGTCCCAGGCCGGCGCGGCGACGATGCCGAGATAGTGGCGCAGCGCGGCGATGTCGAAGCGGCCGAAATGATAGAGCTTCAGCCGGGCCGCGTCGCCGAGTAGCGCCTTGAGCACCGGCGCGGCATAATCGCTGCCCGGCGCGAAGCGGACGAGATGCTCGTCCGGGCCGCCGTCCGACAGCTGCACCACGCACAGGCGATCGCGCGGGGTCTGGAGGCCCATCGTCTCGGTGTCGACGGCGATCGCGGCACCGGGGGCGAAGACGGCCGGGGCCAGGTCTTCCTCATGGAAATGCACGGTCATGCCGAGTGCCTTAGGGGGCCGGAGGCCGCGGCTCAACGGCCGTCTCGCCGGCCCTTTCCAAAGGCCCGGAACGGGCGCATCATCCACGCCATGGAGAGCCTCACTACCCTGCTCGCCGCCGCGGCGGCGGCGGTTGCCGCGCCTGCCTTGCCCCCGCCCGCCGTCCCGCCCCGCGCGCCGCTGGACGTCGCCCTCGTCCAGCTGGTGATCGCGCCGCCCACCCCGCCGCCGGTCCCGCTGTCCAGCGAGGCGATGCTGGCGCTGGGAACCGCGCAGGAGCGGATGACCGTGCCCGTGTCGATCGACCAGCGGGGGCCGTGGAACTTCGTGATCGACACCGGCGCCGAGCGGACGGTGGTGTCGCGCGAGCTCGCCGGCGTGCTCGGGCTCGCCTCCGGCCCGCAGGTGCGCGTGATCGCGATGACCGGGCCGGCCGAGGTCGGCTCCGTCATCGTGCCGCGCCTGTCGGTCAGCCAGATCTCGCGCGAGACGATCGAAGCGCCCGCGCTCGGCGCAGTGGACATGGGCGCGGCCGGCATGCTCGGCCTCGACGCGTTGCAGGGGCACACCATCAGCATCGATTTCACCCGCGGGCAGATGACGGTGAAGCCCGCGCGCCGACGCTCCTCGCCGACCTACGTCGCGTTGCCGGGCGAGGTGGTGGTGCAAGCCAAGTCGCTGGTCGGCCAGCTGATCGTCACCGACGCGTTCTGGCATGGCAAGCGCATCTCGGTGATCGTCGACACCGGCTCCCCCGTCACCGTCGGCAACGGCGCGCTGCTCGCCGCGATCACCCGACGACCCAAGCTGATCGGGCCGATGGACATGCGCTCGGCGACGGGCGTGACGCTGCACACCACCGCCTTCGCGGTCGATCGGCTCGACATCGGCGGCATCGGCTTCAACGACGTGCGCGTGGCGTTTTCCGACGTGCCGCCGTTCAGGCGGTTCGGTCTGGCCGATACGCCGGCGCTGCTGCTGGGCATGGACGCGCTCAGGCTGTTCCGGACCGTCGCGATCGATTTCGCCAATCGCGAGATCCGTTTCGCGCTTCCCCACGGCGCCGACGCGCCGGCGACCGACGGCCTCGCCGGCGCCGGCGGCCGCCCCGGCGGCTAGTTGCGCGCCGCCCCGAAAGCCGCTCTACCGGCGCGACGGTCCTGTTGGGGAGGCGACATGAGCTTGAGATGGATGGCGGCGGCGGTGCTGGCGGTAGCGCCGGGCATGGCGGCGGCGCAGGCGCGGCCCGATCAGCAGGCGTTCTTCGGGCTCTACAAGGAGCTGGTCGAGACCGACACGGCGCTGTCGACGGGCAGCTGCACGCAGGCGGCGGCGCAGATCCGGGCGCGGCTGCGGGCGGCGGGCTACCCCGACGCGGACCTGACGAGCTTCGCCGTGTCCGAGCACCCCAAGGACGGCGGCCTCGTCGCGGTGCTGAAGGGCAGCGACCCGGCGGCCAGGCCGATGCTGCTGCTCGCGCACCTGGACGTGGTGGAGGCCAGGCGCGAGGACTGGGTCCGCGACCCGTTCAGGCTGGTCGAGGAAGGCGGCTATTATTATGGCCGCGGCTCCGTCGACGACAAGGCGCAGGCGGCGATCTGGGCCGATGCGATGATCCGGTTCCGGCAGGGCGGCTACAAGCCCCGGCGCACGATCAAGCTCGCGCTGACCTGCGGCGAGGAGACCACGTTCGCGTTCGACGGCGCGGAATGGCTGGCGAAGAACCGGCCGGACCTGATCGCGGCCGAGTTCGCGCTGAACGAGGGCGGCGGCGGCCGGCTGGACGAGCAGGGCAACCGCCAGCTGCTCGCGATCCAGGTCGGCGAGAAGGCGGCGCAGAACTACACCTTCACGACGACCAATCCCGGCGGCCACTCGTCGCAGCCGGTGCCGGACAACGCCATCTACCAGCTCGCCGACGCGGTGAAGGCGGTGCAGGGCTTCGAGTTTCCCGTCCGCTTCACCGACACGACGCGCGCCTTCTTCACGGCGTCCGCCAAGGCGATGGGCGGCGAGACGGGCGCGGCGATCACCCGGCTGCTGGCCAACCCGAACGACGCCGCCGCCGACGCGATCGTCAGCCGCGACAAGGCGATGCACTCGACGCTGCGGACCACCTGCGTCGCGACGCTGCTGAGCGCCGGCCATGCCGAGAACGCGCTGCCGCAACGCGCCACCGCCAACATCAACTGCCGCATCTTCCCGGGCGAGACGGTGGAGGGCACGCTCGCGCAGCTCAAGCAGCTCGCCGGGCCGAAGGTGACGGTGACGGCGAACCAGCCGGTCCGCCCTACCGCGATCCCGCCCAGGCTTGATCCGAAGATCACCGGGCCGGCGACGACGCTGGCGGCCAGATACTTCCCCGGCGTCCCGATGCTGCCGGTGATGTCGACCGGCGCGACCGACGGCATCTTCCTGGAGGCGATCGGCATCCCGGTCTATGGCGCGCCGGGCACCTTCATCGACAAGGACGGCAGCGGCGTCCACGGCCTCAACGAACGCATCCGCGTGCGGTCGCTGTATGAGGGACGCGACTATCTGTTCGATCTGATCAAGGCGTATGCGTCGTAGCGCGGCAGCCGGCTACGTCCGGCTGACTCGCGCAAGACCGGCCGGCGGCGCAGCCCGGTCCGAGGTGCATGTCGGGATGAGCCCGGCAAGGTGGAGGGCTGCCAAGGCTCTTGCTCCGCGCGACTCCCGGCCGCTAAGGCCTCGCCATGGTTCCCTTTTCGTTCAGTGGTCACGACCTGCTGGCGCTCCCGCAGGGCGCGCTGTTCTGGCCGGCGCGGCGCGCGCTGCTGGTCGCCGATCTGCATTTCGAGAAGGCGAGCTGGTTCGCGCGCGGCGGGCAGCTGCTGCCGCCTTATGACACGCTGGCGACGCTCGCCGACCTGGAGGCGCTCGCAGCGGCCACCGCGGCGGCGGAGATCTGGTGCCTGGGCGACAGCTTCCATGACGTGGGCGGCTGCGATCGGTTGCCGGTTGCGGCCCGCGACGCACTTGCGCGGCTGACGGCGGCGGCGCGGTGGACGTGGATCACTGGCAACCATGATCCGGTGGTCGCCGATCGCTGCGGCGGCGATGTCGCGGCGGAGGCGCTGGTCGACGGGCTGGTCCTGCGCCACGAGGCGGACCCGGCGGAGACGCGGCCCGAGCTGTCAGGGCATTTCCATCCCAAGCTGCGGGTGACGGTGCGCGGGCGGCAGGTGGCGCGGCGCTGCTTCGTCGCGTCGCCCTGCAAGCTGGTGCTGCCCGCGTTCGGCGCGCTCACCGGCGGGCTGGACGTCCATCACCCCGCGCTGGCGCGCGCGGTCGGGCCGGCAGCGGAGGCGCTGGTGCCGGTGGAGGACCGGCTGCTCCGCTTCAGGCTGGCGGCCTAGCGAGCTGCGGGAACCCGGCGCGGAAGCCCGCGACCTTGGGCTTGTCCCAGGCGACGATATACGGGTGCGTGGGGTTCCGATCGTAGAAGCGCTGATGATAGGCCTCGGCCGGGTAGAAGCTGCCGGTCTCGATCCGCGTCACGATCGGCGCGGAGAAGGCATGCGCCGCCCCGAGCTGCGCCAGATAGGCGCGCGCCACCGCCGCCTGGCGCGGCGACTGCGGGAAGATCGCCGAGCGATAGCTGGGACCGGTGTCCGGCCCTTGGCGATTGAGCTCGGTCGGATCGTGGGCGATCGAGAAATAGACGCGCAGCAGCGTGGCGTAGCTCACGACGTGGGGGTCGAAGACGATCTTCACCGCCTCGGCATGATGCGTCGCTTCGGTCGAGACCTGATCGTAGCTCGCGGTCGCCTGGGTGCCGCCGGCATAGCCCGCGGTGACGGACTTCACGCCCTTCACCTGCTCGAACACCGCCTCCATGCCCCAGAAGCAGCCGCCCGCGAGGACGGCCGTCTGGGTGCCGGACGCGGCGGGCACGTCCTGCCTGGCGGCGGGCAGCGGCACGGCGCGTTCCGTCCGCGCCGAGCCGGCGGCGGCGAGGCCGAGCAGCGCGGCGCCGCCGGCGAGCAGGGCGATCAGCGTCCTCATCGGGCGATGGCGTGGATCGGGGCGGCGAGAGCGGCCTGCGCCGCACCGGGGTGGAGCGCGACCAGCCCGGCCGCGCCGAGCAGGAACCCGCCCGCGAACTGCCACAGGAAGCTGGACTTCAACAACGAAACCATTTGACGTGATCCTGATCCAGATGGGTGCCCGAACTGGCGGCACCGACGTTGGTTGCAGCCATATCGGAAGCCCTCCGACCGGCGGCAAGGCATGGCTATAGTTAGCGCGGGTTAACGAAAGCTGGTGCGGCCGTTCAGTCCCGGTTGCCGAAACGATGCGTTTCCGGCGTGACTATCTGAGCGCCGCGCAGGCCGTCTGGATGCGCTCGCCCGCTGCGCGCAGCACGTCTTCGGACGTGGCGTAGCTGATGCGCATCGCCGGCGACAGGCCGAACGCCGCGCCATGCACCGCCGCCACCCGCGCCTCGTCCAGCAGATAGCCGACGAACGCCTCGTCCGAATCGATCAACTGCCCCTTGGGCGTCGTCGTCCCGATCAGCGGCGCGATCGAGGGATAGACGTAGAAGGCGCCGTCCGGCCGCGGGCAGGTGATCCCCTTCGCCTGGTTGAGCATCGAGACGACGAGGTCGCGGCGCGCCTGGAACGCGCGGGCGCGCTCGGCGAGGAAGTCCTGCGGCCCGGTCAGCGCCGCCACCGCCGCGGCCTGTGCGATCGAGCACGGATTGCTGGTCGATTGCGATTGCAGCTTGGCCATCGCCTTGATCAGCCAGGCGGGGCCGCCGCCGAAACCGATCCGCCAGCCGGTCATCGCATACGCCTTGGAGCAGCCGTTGACGGTCAGCGTGCGCTCGTACAGGTCCGGGCACGCCTCGGCGATGCTGGCGAAGGCAAAGCCGTCATAGATGATGTGCTCGTACATGTCGTCGGCGAACACCCACACCTGCGGATGACGCGCCAGCACCGCGCCAAGCGCGCGCAGCTCGTCGCGCGTGTAGGCGGCGCCGGTCGGGTTGGAAGGCGAGTTGAGGATCAGCCATCTGGTGCGCGGGGTGATCGCCGCCTCCAGCGCTGCGGGCGACAGCTTGTAATCCTGCTCCGGCCCGGCCGGCGCGATGACGGGCGTGCCGCCGGCGAACTGCACCACGTCGGGGTAGCTGACCCAATAGGGCGCGGGGATCACCACCTCGTCGCCCGGGTCGACGGTGGCGACCATCGCGTTGAACAGCGTGTGCTTGCCGCCGACGTTCACCGTCACCTGGTCGAGCCCGTAGGACAGGCGGTTGTCGCGCGCGAACTTGGCGACCACCGCCGCCTTCAACTCGGGCGTGCCGTCGACGTCGGTATATTTGGTGCGACCGTCGCGGATCGCGCGGATGCCCGCCTCCTTGATGTGGTCGGGCGTGTCGAAGTCGGGCTCGCCCGCGCCCAGCCCGATCACGTCGACGCCCTGGCGCTTGAGCGCGCCGACGCGCGCGGAGACGGCGAGCGTCGGCGAGGGGCTGATGCGGGCGAGCGCGGCGGAGGGCTGCATGGCGGCCTTTCGGGCAGGGAGGCGGCGCGGCTATACCGGCGCCCCGCCTCCTTTCGCAACCGCCACGACCGCGGGCAGCAGGCCGCGCAGCGCGTTGCCGACGAAGAACCCGCCGGCGAGGTCGGCGGGGGTGAGGTCCCCCTCCACGGCGCGACCGTTCGCCAGCAGCTCGGCGCGGAGCACGCCGGGCAGCAGCCCGCGCGCGAGCGGCGGCGTCACCAGCCGGCCATCGCGCTCGACGAAGAGCGAGGTGAAGCTGCCTTCGGTCAGGCAACCGGCCGGGTCGGTGAACGCCACCTCCGCGGTGCCCGCCGTCCGGCGCGCGGCGTCGTAGAAGCCGCGGTCGCTGGTCTTGTGCCGGAGGCGGAAGTCCGCGGGCGCGACCGGCAGCGGCACGATGGCGACGGGCAGCGGCCCGGCGGGCGCGGGCGGCCGGGGCGCGACCTCCACCGCCAGCCCACCGGCGCGCGCCAGCAGCAGCCGGACGCGCTTGGGCTGGCGAAGGCGGAAGGTCGCGGCCTGCAGTTCGTTCCTCGCCCCGTGCCGGTCGAAGCGGAAGCCGAGCGCCGCCGCGCTCGCCGCCATGCGCGAAAGATGCCGTTCGAGCAGCGCGATGCCCGCGACGGGATCGAACGCCATCGTCTCGATCAGGTCGAACGGCCGCGCGCCGGCGGTGAGGAACGCACCCTTGGCGAGCGCCTCGTCCCATTCCGCGTCCGCGCGGCTGTCCGCGACGATGCCGCCGCCCAGGCCCATCACGGCCACTCCCCCTTCGCTGTCAGTGCGCCACGTCAGCGTGCGGATCGCGACGTTGAACTGCGCGCCGCCGTCCGCGTCGATGCGCCCGATCGCGCCGGTATAGACGCCGCGCGGCACGCCGCCCTCGATCCGGGCCAGCGCCGCGATCGCGCTGAGCTTGGGCGCGCCCGTGATCGAGCCGCAGGGAAACAGCGCGGCGATCACGTCCACCGCGTCGCGGCCCGGCGCCAGCGTCGCGGTGACGGTCGAGGTCAGCTGGTGGACGGTGGGGTAACGCTCGACCGCGAACAGCGCCGGCACCGCGACGCTGCCCGGCGCGGCGACGCGCGCGAGGTCGTTGCGGAGGAGATCGACGATCATCAGGTTCTCGGCGCGCTGCTTGGGATCGACGGCCAATGCGGCGGCGACCGCGGCGTCCTCGGCCGGGTCGGCGCGGCGGCGCGCGGTGCCCTTCATCGGCCGGGCGGTGAGGCGGTCCCCGTCGGCCGCGAAGAACAGCTCGGGCGAGAAGGACAGGATCACCGCGTCGCCGGTGTGGACGATCGCGCCCCAGCCCGCCGCCGCGCGGCCACGGACCGCGGCGTAGATGGCGAGCGGATCGCCCGCGACCGGCACGCGCGCCTGGAAGGTGAGGTTGGCCTGGTAGAGATCGCCCGCCGCGATCAGCGCCTGCACCTGCGCGAAGCGGACGTCATAGGCGGCGCGGTCGATCATCGGTTCGGGCGCGCCGACCCACGCGCCCGCGCCGTCGGGGAGCAGCGCGGCGGGATCGACGTCCACGACGGTATCGAACAGCCCGAACCAGGCGAGCCGTGCGCTGCCGGCGGGCGCGGGGAGCGACGGCTCGAATGCGGCGGCCGCCTCATAGGCGAGCCACCCCGCCGCGTGCAGCCCGCGCGCGTCCCTGACGGCGTCCAGGGCCGCGCGCACTTCGCCCGGCGCGCGCGCCGTCACGATCCGCACCGGATCGCGATAGAGCCGTGCCTGCCCGCCTGGCCGCGCATCGTCGAGCAGCACGAAGGGCGGGGTCAGCATGGCCGTGGCTTGCCGGGCCGGCGGGGCGGGCGCAAGGCGGACGCCGTCGCGGCGTTGACGCCCCCGCCGCCGCCCGCCATCTCGCGCGGATGACCGAGCCTCCGCTGCGCGCCGCCTCCCTGCAGGCGATGATCGTGCCCGTCACGCCGATCCAGCAGAACTGCACGCTGATCTGGTGCACCGCGACGATGCGGGCGGCGGTGGTCGATCCGGGCGGCGACCTCCAGCGAATCGAGGCGGCGGTGGCGCAGGCGGGCGTGACGGTGGAGAAGATCCTGCTCACCCACGGCCATATCGATCATGCCGGCGAGGCGAAGCCGCTCGCCGATCGCCTGGGCGTGTCGATCGAGGGGCCGCACGAGGCCGATCGCTTCTGGCTGGCGCGGCTGGCAGAGGACGGGCGCAGCTGGGGCATCAGCGGCGTGCCGTTCGAGCCAGACCGCTGGCTGGCGGACGGCGACACCGTGACGGTCGGCGATCTGACGCTCGATGTGTACCACACGCCCGGCCACACCCAGGGGCATGTGATCTTCCACCACGCGCCGTCGCAGTTCGCGCAGGTGGGCGACGTGCTGTTCCAGGGCTCGGTCGGGCGCACCGACCTGCCGGGCGGCGATC